>JBEIIR010000001.1:0-41381 GCA_040380695.1 Gammaproteobacteria bacterium
AATTTTAATGATCGATATTACTTCTTTGTCTGATTTTTGTGAACCAAAAATTAACTAACAAAATATTTGATATTGTTTTAGTTAATGTAAAAAGTAGTCCCATCTTTGGAAACTAATTTAAAAGCAACTCTTCGCACCATAGTTTCTATAAGTCGTTCTAAGCTTCTGATACCCGGCTCAAAACCTAGAGGTCTAATTAACTCAGGCCATAAAGAATCGTCAACTATCATCTGTGCATCCTCAATGCCTGAGTCTTTTTTTAATTTTGGCAGAATAAATTTCTTTGCAATTACAATCTTTTCTTCATCTGAGTAAGACGGCATCTGTACAAGCTCCATTCTATCAAGTACAGGAGGTGCGACGTTTGCGGTATTATTGGCTGTTGCAACAAATAATACGTCCGATAAATCAAATGGAAAATCTATAAAATAATCCATGAAATGACGATTTTGATTTGGATCAAGTAGTTCAAGCAGTACACCCATTATTTCGGCCCTGGCATCTGGCGCAACTCTATCCAGCTCATCAAGCAATATAACAGGATTTCGTACTTGGACTTCTTTTAACGCTTGAATAATCTTTCCAGGTTCAGATTCTGGTGTTGTTTTTGACTGTCCCCTTAGATCTCTAGCCGATGATAACCCTCCAAAAGGAATTCTTACTAACTTGCGACCTAGTGATTCAGCTATGGAGATGGCAAAAGTGGTCTTGCCGGTTCCAGCTAATCCTGTGAAAAAAAGGGGTCTAGTGTGGATTGAGTCAGTTTTAAATTTATCTTTTTGTAGTTTAAAAATTGACAAATATTCCAAAATTCTTTCTTTTACTCTTTCGAGGCCGTAATGATTAGCATCAAGTCTCTCCCTGGCAACTTTAACATCAATTACATCTTGTGTTTGCAAGCTCCAAGGTAAGGCTATTACCCAATCAATATATTTCTCAACTATATCAAGATGTGACAAACTACCTCCATATCGTAATCCAAGTTGAATTCTTTCAATCTGTTCCATGGCTTTATTTAAGAGATTAGCAGGCAGATGAGCTGTTTGCAATTTTGTTTTTAGCTTTGTAACTTCAGATAAAGCTGTTTGATCTTCCATATGTTTAGCAGACAAAGTATTTACTTGACAATTTATAATTTTTTAGTTATAAATAGATCGTTAAATTAATTAACAAATTATAAGTTAAATATAACAATAATATGGCAACAAAAACAACCATCAAACCATTGTTTGATTATGTTTTGATAAAACCTCTTGCCAGAGAAGAGGTTACGGCTTCCGGTATCGTTCTCCCTGATACTGTCAAAGAGAAGCCACAGATGGGAGAAGTTATGGCAGTTGGTGAGGGATTCACAAGCCAAGACGGTCGTGAGAATAAAATGACTGTTTCAGTTGGTCAGAAAGTCATATACAAAAAATGGGGTGGCGATGAGGTGAAGGTTGAGAATGAAGAGTGGCTTCTAACAGAACAAAAAAATATTATGGCAGTTGTTTCTTAAATTTTTCCAAAATTCAAAGGAATTTATTACAAATTTTTTTAAAAAAAATATGGCAAAACAGATTATCTACGCTGACGAAGCAAGACAGAAACTTGCTCAAGGTGTAAACAAACTGGCAAAAGCGGTAGTTACAACGCTTGGTCCAAGAGGTCGTAATGTAGCTCTTGATAGGAAATGGGGTGCGCCCATGGTTGTTCACGACGGTGTCACAGTAGCAAAAGATATTGAACTTGAGGATCCATTTGAAAATATGGGAGCACAAATGGTAAAAGAAGCTTCCTCCAAAACAAACGATGTTGCTGGTGATGGTACAACCTCATCAACCCTTCTCGCCCAAGCAATGGTCAATATCGGTATGAAAAATGTTACTGCCGGCGCAAATCCCATGATTCTAAAAAGAGGCATGGAACAAGCAGTTGATGCAGTAATTGAGGAAGTTAAAAAGATGGCGAAAACTATTCCGGCCGATGACATCGAGCAAATCTCTCAAGTCGCAACTATTTCTGCTGCTAACGAAGATATTGGAAATATGATTGCACAGGCAATTAAAAAAGTTGGTAAAGATGGAGTTGTTACAGTGGAGGAGGGTAAAGGCCTTCACATGGAGAGCGAACATAAAGAGGGTATGGAGTTTGACAGAGGCTATGCTTCGGCATACTTTGTAACAAATCCTGACAGAATGGAGGCAGAGGTAGAAGATCCTTATATTCTTATCACGGATAAAAAAATATCTGCAGTGTCTGATATGTTGCCTTTTCTAGAGAAAGTAGTTAAAGTTTCTAAGAATATTGTCATAGTGGCTGATGATGTTGAAGGCGAGGCTTTGGCAACACTTGTTGTAAATAAGATGCGAGGAACATTTAATGCTTTAGTCGTTAAGGCTCCAGGCTTTGGTGATAGAAGAAAGGCTATGTTAGAGGATATTGCAATCTTAACAGGTGGCACAGTTATCTCTGAAGACCTTGGAAAAAAGCTTGAAAACGTGGACATCGAAGATATGGGACGTGCCGATAAAATTTGGTCAGATAAAGAAAATACCAGAATAGTCGGAGGTAAGGGACAGGCTGATGCTTTAAAAAATAGAATCGCCCAAATTAAAAAAGAAATGGAGCTCACGACATCCGATTTTGATCGGGAAAAGCTTCAGGAGCGACTCGCCAAACTTTCAGGAGGCGTAGTTGTTATAAAGGTGGGAGCAGCAACCGAGGTTGAGATGAAGGAGAAGAAAGAGCGAGTAAACGATGCGGTTGCCGCTACTAAAGCAGCGCTTGAGGAGGGTATAGTTGCTGGTGGAGCAACAACGTATCTTCAAGCACGAAATATTCTTGCCAAAGTAAAAGCAACAATGAGCTCAGATGAGGAAAAAATAGGCGCTGACATTGTATACGAGGCACTAGGTGAACCTATTAGAATGTTAGCTGTCAACAGCGGTATGGAGCCAGGTAGGGTGATGTATCAGATAGAACAACAGAAAAATCCTGAATTCGGATTTGATGCAGTTGCTCGTGATTTTGGTTCAATGTTTAAGAAAGGGATAATTGATCCCGCCAAAGTTGTCCGCACAGCAATTCAAAATGCAGCATCTGTCGCTTCTGCGATTCTAACAACAGAAGCACTTGTTGCTGATATTCCTGAAAAGAAAGAAGCTGCAGGTTCCCCTGGAATGGGTGGAATGGGTGGCGGAATGCCAGGAATGTTTTAATTAAATAAAGATCTCCTCCGTTTCATTTAAATGAAACGGAGGTTTTTTTTAGCTTTGCTAAATAAAAATATTCTGTAAGCATGATGACAAATGTTGGAAAGATAATGAATGCCAGTCTAGATGGAGTGCTTTTGTAGTTTATGACAAAGTCTCCAATCTTTGGTATTATTGCCACAACTTCACCTATTATTAGTCGTGGGCGAAGTACTTGAGCATCAGGAAACTTATTGTTATCGCCTTTTGTAATATATACATTGCCACCTATATCGTGAATGCGATGTGTGATAACACTACTCTCTCCCTGATAATTACCATAGAAACTTATGATATCTCCGATTTTATAAGTGTTCATATTTTTTTTAGCAATCACAAGCAAGTCTCCCTTTTCAATAGTTGGGTACATTGAGTCTGATATATTTGTGTAGATGTTGAAACCCCCTAAGGATCCCCATGAAAAAAATACCGAAATTGCGACATTTATAAAAAAAATTATGATAAAAATAGGGTATAAGACGCTATTTTTAAAATGCATTAAAACATGTTTCAGTGAATTCATCATATATTTACCAGCTACCGGAGCTTATGGAATTTGTAAGTGTTCTTGTGGCATAGATTCCTGATATTTTTTCGTTTGGATTGTCTCTATAGGTTCTCATAAATATATCAAATTTGCACTCTTTGCTTTTATACTCCTCTTCACCACGGTTTAAGCTTATCATAAATATCCATTCTTCAAAATCATCCTCAGTCAAAGTGTCGTTTAGTGAGATGTCTAATAATTTGCCGTTGTAAATCTCTGTAAGATCGCGTCTGACAATTTGTAGCTCAAGGGCTTGACAGAATGCATCGTTGCCGCCTTTTTTAATTGATTGTAAACTGTATTTAACATCCATCTCTCCCTGTTTATCGACTCTTACCGTCTTAGCATCAAATCCGCCGGGCACTAAACTAAGGGTATCAAAAAATTTTACTAATTGGCTAAAATTTGCTGTACTAATATTTACAAATGAAAGAGTTGTTACTGAAAATTTGTTGCCGGCAACCTTGCGCTCTGCTACTAAATCGGCGCTTGTCAGTTTTATCTGCAATGTCCAGATGGCAATCGCCATCAATAGGTACAGCATTGTCTGAACTCTGAGTCCTAGCATATTTTAAATTGTTCTATATTCCGCTCTGTTGCTGCGCTTTTTGCCTCCTACCTTCACAAGTTGATCAATTATAAGAAGCACGCTAGGGATGATTATTAAAGTTGCAAGACCCATTGGTGTTTGACTAAAAGATACCAAAAACCCCATCTTCGGAATCATAAGCATAACTTTTCCAATTATTTGATTGGGAGCTACTGTGTCGTTATCAATCGAACGATTAGCATCGCCCTTAGTTATAAAGGCAGTTTGACCGTTTTCTTTAGTCTCTTCAATTATTCGGTGGGTAACAATTCTTTCACCACCTTCTTTATAGGTTATTACATCATTTTTTTGATATTGTGGAAAAGTTTTGATCACAATTACATCACCTGTCATAATGGTTGGTTCCATAGAACCAGATCTAACGAGAAAAGATTGATATTGACCTAGTAATTGTGTGTTGGAGCTGATAGTTACCAATACTGCAATCACAGCAAAGAAGAAGAAGATGTATGAAAAAAAATTTAGAATTATGTGAATTATTTTCATTTTTATTATCAGTTTAATTTCTTTTAAAAAAAACTTTTTTAGGGATGGGCTTATTGCTAAGCCATCCCTTTAAAGTTTTTACTATACGTCCCTTTATACAGCGTTATTTTAGTTTCTGTTTGCTGGTGTTGGTCCGTCTATGAGTTGAATCATCTGGAAGACAGAGTCAAAGGAAAGTGAATCGCTTTGAATCTCATTTCCATATTCATCTTCTCCTGTTGCCCAGCTAAGAGTGATGGTTCGTGTCTCATTTGGTTGCATGATGACTGGAGTCACCGTATCATTCCAAAGATCACCAATTGTTAGTACTTGATTTGATGCCAAAGTCGATTTGACTGTTGGAACATCTTGTCCATCAAGTGCTACATTCATGGTGATGACACCGCCAAGTTCACCTTGTGTGTTAGCATCGCACCCTGGCTCAGTGAATTTCTCCTGATCGTTACAACCATTCTCTTGATTGGCTAGGTTAGTCAATCTGACAAGCAGTCGACCTGGCAAAGATCCAGTGTTTGTTATGGTCCATGTCTTTGTTCCTGAGATATTGGCGTTTGCGCCCATATTCTCTATCACAAATGGCTCATTGGCGATATTGTTATCACCAGTAACACTGAGGTCTAATGTACCCGCCTCAAAGGTATTTGTTGACGCTGTTCTTGTTGCGGTAAAGTATGCAAACGTACCTGCGATACTTCCTGCAGCGACAAGCAGCATCAAGAGAACACTGACCCATGGTTTCTTGAGTGCATTCATAGGATGTTGGAAATTTATAATAATTATTTAACATCCATCACTATACGCACACCGAATATGCATTGTCAAGCAGTATTTTATATGTATAAATAAGTTACACAAAAAGTATATACAGTGTTGTATATCTAAAATTTAAACTCAAAAATCAATTTTAAAAAATGTTTAGACACGCACAACAATAAATACGTGTGGTAATTGTATGATAATGTAATACTAAAATAGGTGAGTAAAAATATCACAGTATTTTTAAATGATCTTTTTTAAAAATTGTTGATCTAAAGTCTCAAATTTAAATTTTAAACGAGGAGTGGTATAATACATTTTTGTACCAGGGGTGGCGGAGTGGCCAATCGCAACAGACTGTAAATCTGTCGGGGCAACCCTTCGGGGGTTCGAATCCCTCCCCCTGGACAAAAGGGTCCGACCCTCTCTTGTATAACAATTTTTGTAAAAAAAGTTTACAGTAATCGTATTTAGCTTTATTGACAGCTAAAATAAGATAATACTTTTTTACACAATGTACTTTTTATTAAGCAAATTCCTACCACGGAGAGAGTAAGCTCCTCGTCTAGTCACTGTGATAGGTTTATGTGGCTAAAAAGAGGGTGTAATTATGTAAGTAAAAATACAGGAAAAAATATTTTTTGTCAAGTTGAGATGGACAAGGGTCGGACCCTAGTGCCTCACTTTATGTTATTATTTCCTTATGACCCTTACTGAAACTGTAATCATGGTAAAAAAAATGACACCTGTTGTTGTCATAGGGGGATTAGTCATTTTAATCATGATTTTTGGTTTTCAATTAACCTTGCTGATTGTTCGTCAGCAAATAACTGGTAATATATCGCCGATTCAACCAACTGCTGCTCCTATACCTGAACAAGAGATGTCATTTGGAAAGCTTCCCGTTTTAAAGATTCCAGGAGGTAGAGAATCAGTTGGATATGCTTGGGTATTAGACACTCTTGATGGCACAGCTCGCTTCGAGGGTGAGAGAAGCGAGGCCAAGGTGTACTTTATACCTAAGCAGATTAAATCACTTACTTTCGAAAGCAGGATTTTTAACATGGCAAAGCAAGTCGGCATAAATACTGAACAGACACCTTATGAAGAAGTGGAGAATGTAGCTACTTTTGATGACGGAAAACGAAAGATAGAGGTAAATACTTTAGACTTTAATTTTAGATATGATTATTTGATAACAGCTGAGGACAGCTTGATAGATGGTATAGATATTGGGCTTGAATCGGCGTTTCTTTCATCTAGTGCAAATTTTTTAAACAAATTAAATCGATACCCCGTTGCTATCTCCTCTGCAAAAACAAATTTCTCTTATTTTAGAATAGACCCAGCAACAAGACAGATTGAACCTCTAGAGAGTGCTGCTCGGGCAAATGCAGTTGAAGTTAATTATTTCCCTGTTGATTTTGATGAATTACCGGTTGTAACATCTACTTATTACGAAAGTCAAAATTATATTTTTTTGCTGAAAACTGAGCGAGATTATTCTCCTATAAGAGCATCTATACAAAATTTTCCAATAAACATTGACAACTCAGGTCGTTATCGATTAAAAACATCAACACAAGCATGGGAAGATTTGCAACAAGGTAAAGGGATTATTGTTTCCTCACCTCAAGAAAGTGGAGAGGTTAGAATCTCGCGCATTTTTTTGGCGTATTATGAACCAAGCGAGTATCAACAATATTTCCAGCCAGTGTATGTTTTTCTGGGAGAGAATCGGTTTGTAGTTTATGTGCAAGCGGTATCGTCCGATTTGATTCAGTAAACAATGTGTTCCACAGGAGGGCTTTCTATTTTGACATTTTCTCTTAGCCAGGCAATTAGGGTTCTGGTATCCTCAAATCTATCTTCACTTTTTAACAAAACTATTAGGTATTCCCTTTGTTGAAAATTATATAAACTGATGAGGTTTTCTTGGGCTAGTTCGGTGTATCCTGTTTTAAGACCTGCCAATCCGGGAATATCTCCAAGAAGTGCGTTCACGTTATAGAGTTCATGAAAAGTAGTAAAATTCTTATCAGAAACTGTTATCTGCTTAATAGAGACCATTTTTCTAAGGACATCATCTTTGAGAAGTTCTCTTGAAGCCAGTGCCAGTTCAAATGGAGTTGTTTTCTGATTTGGTTCGTCAAGACCAGCCGGATTTGAGAAGTATGATTTTGACATACCTAACTGCCTTGCGATTTGATTCATCTTTTGCATAAATTTATCCTGTGGATATGATTCTGATAGAGCATAGGCGGCGTCGTTACCGGATTGCACTATTATTCCGTATAGCAGGTTTTCTACTGAAATCTCTTCGCCCTCTTTAAGACCCATAATTTGACCAATTAGTTTGGGAGACTTTATTTTTAAAATTTGATTATCTTTATATAGTTGACGAGTAGTGATGGCGGTTAAAACTTTAGTTGTAGACGCTGGGTAAAATAATTCATCAGCATTTTTTTTAGCAATTGGGGTAAAAGTTTCTAGATCTACGATGTACAGTCCCTGTGCGGAGATTGGGGGTAAGGGGGCATCTATTTTTACTGCTTCAGGTATTTTTAATTTCTTTACAGTTTGAGTTGAGAAAAACTCGGCCCTCTCATGAAAAAAAATCATCAGATATGGGTGATGGCCAGGATAAAAAAGCAAAAAAAAAGCTACTGCAGAGTACAGAATAAATAGTCTGAAGGACATAAATGAAGATTATAAACAATAAACAGTAAACAGTAAACAGTAAACAGTAAACAGTAAACAATAAACAGTAAACAATAAACAGTAAACAATAAACAGTAAACAATAAACAGTAAACAATAAACAGTAAACAGTAAACAATAAACAGTAAACAGTAAACAGGAAGAGGTTAGGCGGGTTTTATGCCAAGCTCCTTAAGCTGTGATAGTTCTACCTCAGGTGGCGCGTCCATAACAGCAGTTTTGCCACTTGATGTCATGGGAAACGCTATCGCTTCTTTAAGAGATTTCTCATTATTTAAGATCATTATATGTCTATCAATACCAAGGGCTATGCCGCCATGAGGTGGTGCGCCGTAACTAAATGCCTCTAACATATGGCCGATACTTTTTTTAGTTTCCTCTTTTGAGTAGCCCATTATTTTATAAGTTGCTTCTAATATCTCTGGTTTATGAGCTCTTATACTTCCTCCACCAGCTTCAAATCCATTGCAGACGAGATCGTACTGCGAAGTTTTAATCTCTGCAATTCTTTCTCCTTTGAGGTGCCAATCTAAATGTTCAGGAATTGGCATACTGAAAGGGTTATGTGTAAATGTCCAACCACTTTTGCCGTCAGATAGCTCGGCTTTATCCGCTTTATCAACTTTTTTAAAGAAAGGAAAATTTATAACCCAGGCAAAGGCTAAAACGCCCTCTTTTTTTTCATCCTCTGATCGCAAATCAAATTTATCTGCACCAAAGTTTTTAATTGCTTCATCGTAATCAAATACTGGAAATGTATCTTTTTGTAATTTGCCTCCAACCGTTAAAACAGCTTTTTTTACCATATCCTCCACAGTCTCCATAACGTCATTTCTTTCAACAAAACTCATCTCAAGATCTAGCTGTGTGTGTTCAAATCCTCTATCCGCCCGTAAGTCTTCATCTCTTATGCAGCGTGCAAACTGGAAATACCTCTCAACGCCGGCAACCATCAGAAGCTGTTTGTATTGTTGAGGTGACTGAGGAAGAGCGTAAAACTTGCCAGGTTGTAGCCTTGACGGGACAAGAAAATCACGAGCGCCCTCTTTTGTAGCCTTAGTAAGTATCGGCGTTTCAACTTCGGTAAATTCTTTTTTATCAAGTTCCTGACGTAAAGCTTTGATATAGTTTGATCTAAGTTTGATTGTATTTGCCATTCTGCTTCTTCTAAGATCAAGGTATCTATATTTCAATCTAAGCTCTTCATCAATATCGTATCCATCAGTATTAAGTGGAATAGGCGGCGTTTGAGCTTTATTTAAAATTTCAAATGAAGATATTTCAAGTTCAATCGTACCTGTTGGAATAAGTTTATTAACAAGTTTTTCTGGTCTATTTTTAATTTTACCACTAATTTTAATTACAGATTCTTGCGTTAATTCGCGTAAAGATTCGTTACCAACACACTGTATTTTTCCAGTTCTATCACGCAGATCGATAAATATAACTTTTTTGTGATCTCTTTTCGAATCTACAAACCCAAAAAGTTCAACGTCCTTATTTACATGCAAAAGGGTTTCAATGATGGATAGATTTTTCATGATTTATTCTGTCTTTTCTTCTGTTGGAGCTGTGCCCTCATCTTTAGTTTCACCAATTATTTCTGGTTGTTCAACCGTTGTTTCTGGTGTTATTTCTTCTTCTTTGTGTTCTGATAGAGATGCAATAATTGCATCTTCATCCTCGGTAATCTCATATGTTTCAGATTTAGGAAGATCTGACACTTTTATAACAGAACCAAATTCAGTAAGTTTTGTGGTATCGACTTCAATACTGCTTGGTATCTCATTAGGAAGTGCAGATACTGTTAATTCCTCCATTTGTTTAAGCATAATTCCAGCTTTGGATTTGACAAGTTCTGGTTCACCGGTAAATTCTATCGGTACTTGTGCCTCGATTTTTTGTTTTAGATTGACTTTTCTAAAGTCAACATGAAGTATTTTGTCGGTAACTGGATGGAATTGAAGATCAGATATCAGCGTGGGATAAGATTTTCCATCAATCTCAAGATATATTACAGTTGTTTCCCCAGCTTTTTTGTATATCTTTTCAAATTCAAATAAGTTAACAGAAACTGCTAAAGATGAGAAATTTGGCCCATAAATATTTGCAGGAACTAATCCGTCTTTGCGCAAACTTCTGTTGGCTTTGCCAAGCGTTGATCTGCTTGTTGCTTTAAAAACTATTTTTTCATTTATTATTTTAGGATTCATGTTTATTTTGAAACTTTATCAAACTCAATCAAAAATATTCTATCTGTTGAAATTGAAGTATTATAGTTGATGTTTTTATCGTTTACAAGAGGAGATAAATTATGCCTAACAATGGTAAAATTTTGAGGAACTTCAAATGTGAAATTTAAATCATAGTTAGGAGATCCGATCTGTTTTTGCAAAATCATCTGATAAAATCCTTTGGAGGCGATGATTGATGTTGGAAGTTCATATACTATCTCAACTTTTGCGCTAGATTGGGTTTTGACAATCATAGGAAAGCCTATGGTGCGGTACCTTAGATTAGTTGAATCATAGTTTTCTAATTCTTTACCGTCTAAGATAACTTTTACAATTTTGCTGTTAGGCGGAAGATAGTGTTGAAAATAATTTTTGTAAATGCCACCTGGATAAACTCCATCTATAGAATCATTGTAAAAGTTAACAGTTAAAGTATTTGTGATTTTACCTGTTGAGTCAAGCTTTGCTTTTAGAGTTGAAGGTTTTTTGATAAAAAAATTTGCTTTATTAACACCTAGATTGGCGTCAAATTGGTAAGAATAATCTGCAATACATGGCTCCATTATATCTTTTGAACAATCTGGGCTAATTAAAGTACCTGACCAAAATTCTTTTTTTAAACTTTCCTGTAACTTCTCTTCTTTTGAATAAATTGCAATCTGTTTTTGATTTAAAGAAGTTTCAAACGCAGTTAAAAGTAATGCCGGGTCGGCTGTTCCTAGACGTATAATTATCTGTTGTAGAAGATCTGATAAAAAGTTTTTTTTCTGAGTTGATCCTGGAAAGAAATTATCTTCAGCGTGAATCTGTGTTTTGATGTAAAAATTTTCAGCCGTAATCTCTTCATTGTAATCGGGCATAACTACGGTTCCCATCGCAGAAATAATATTTTTTACCGCTGATGTAGTTATTAAAATTCCGTAATCAAAGCCGTCTTCATTCATCTCAAGCTTTAGAAACTCTTCGGCTTTGAGGAAATTTTCTTTAAAATCCGGTGAAAAAGCTGAGTCTCGTAGATACCAGAAAGGTTGATTTAACATCTCAGATATTGGTTTAGGGGGTTCGATTCTGGCAGTTAGCTGACCATCCGCATCATAAACATCAAAAACTTTTAAATTTCTTATAGTAAAGTTGTCTGCTTCGAAAGTTGCATATGATCCAATAAAACCTCCGCCGGGCCTGAGTTCCATATTGTTAGCAAAAAGTAGTAGATATTTTTTAGGCCTGCGCTCACCAAAGACACTGCCTAAGTAGGGTTTAAATGTATTTATGATATTAACTGCTCTTTTTAAATTCTCAATTTTAGAAATAATTTTCTGATTTGAATCAAAATTGTAGGATTTACTAAGTTCTAAGATGTAATTTAGATGTGTGGTGGTCTCTGAAATAGCATCTACAATTTTTTTAACTCTTTCTGAGTTATTTGTATTGCCTATGGGGTTAAAAATACTATCAATAATTTCTTTTGATTCATTATTAACTAAATTGTAAGTAAGCAATAATTTTGATATAGAGGTATTTGCTTGAATAAATTGCTCAAATGGTAGCGCAATAGAGAAGAAATGAAGAATAGGTCTTGAGAAATCAAACATTCTATCTGCAACATCTAGGTAACCGCTTGCCGAAGAAATGTATGGATCTACAGATGTCTTAGAATTAGAATTTATTTTATTATACGCGGAATAGTGTAGCAGTGTGGCGGCTGAAAGGGGGATAAGAAAGATGATCTGCGAAAGAAAAATACAGATCACGCCCGAAATTATAAGGTGCTTCTTTGATAGCTTAAAATTTTTATTTATTTTATTTTGCAACCCTATTTTATCAACGGATAAATTGCGTGCAATATTTAGATAGGTGTCTGTAGTCCTGGAGAAAGCAAACCAAAAAATAGATTCCAAATCCTCCTTGTAGTACCTTGGCTCGGTGTTTAGATTGACTATTTTTATATTAGACAATTGATTATCGTCACAATATTTAGTGTATTCCTGGGATATCTCATCCTGACCGAAGAAAATGTAAATAAATTTTTTTGAGTTTTTGCCAGAGACAATTGAGGGATGTAGCATCTCAGATTGAACGACAAAGCAGGCAGTATATTTCTCTAAATTGGTTAAATTTATTCTTGCGCCAGAGAAAATACCTATATTCATATTTTTGAGCTTATGCTTAAGCATTTTGGTAAATCTTGTTTCTTCTTGATGCAGGATAAATACACTCTGTTTTTCTGTATTTACTTCAATATTAAATTTCATATTAATCATGCTTTTTTAAAATAAGTTACTTTGGCTTGGTATAATTGTATTATGAACGCTGTCATAATTGATTACCAAAATCCACATTTAATGAAAGAAATTCCAGATATTCAGCCAAAAATATTGGTAGGCGGTTGTTTTGATATTTTGCACTATGGGCATTTAATCTTTTTTCAAAGGGCATATAGCCTTGGAAATAAAATAATAATTGCCTTAGAGTCAGACGATAAAATTAGAGAGCTTAAAAAACGTGCACCTTTTCACAATCAGGACCAGAGAGCTTTAATTTTATCAAGTTTAAACATGGTTGCTGGTGTGATTAAGTTAGATCAGATGAAAACAGATAAGGATTATGAAAAGTTAGTCTCTATTGTGAAGCCAAATTATATCGCTGTTACAGAGGGTGATATCAATTTACATAAAAAAAAGAGATCTGCCGATTTAGTTGGGGCAAAGGTAATTGAAGTGTCGCCTGTCGTAGAGGAATTCTCTACGTCCAAAATTTTAAAATTTACCTAAAAATATGAAACTTTTTCTTGTTGTGAGGCCTAAAAAAAACACTTTAACGGCGATACACAACGATTTTTCGGAGTTCAAATTAAAACATAGAATTTTTGAATTCGAAGATGAGAGTAATTTATTAATACCTATTGCTATATTAGGTGATTACTCGTACGACAAACTCCCGTTAGTAAAGGAGGCCATATTGCAATCTATTTTTGATTTTAGACCCATAAGCATTTTCTTTGAACGTTTAAAATTTTTACAAAAGGATAAACGGCTGATATTGCTGGGGGCTTTTCATAAAAATAAAGCCCTGCAAGAGATTCGTGATCGGCTTGCATACTACTGTTCTTCAGAAGGGGTAAATAAGATAAACGAGAATTTAATCCCATATCTAACAATTGCTAGCGCAAAACTTCCTTCTAAGCAGCAATATCTACACTTGAAGAAAAAAATAGAGAGAATGAAGTTGGCATTCGAAATATATATCGATACTTTTGAACTTGTGAGCTCAGTAGAAGATTCAACGAGCCAAAGCTATGAAGTAATCCATAGCTTTGAAGCTCGTTAAATCAAGAGAAACTTTCCTTAAATTATTTAAGACCATCCCAGGTCTCTTTGCTTACAAATTTGGTTAGCTTAACACCATTTTTTTCAGCTTTTACTGCATATCTAATCTGTTTTTTACCATCTTTAGATTCTCTTTCATAAGTTACTTTTTCAACCTCTGAAGAATCTACATCTACTTTTGTTCGATTTTTAACATCGTAAAACTGTATTACTGACATTTTTTTCACCTCCCTTCATCTTTTAAATTGATAATTATCGTAAAAACTTTAAGAAAACTATAATCTGTTAGAAAATGCAAAGATAACAGTTTGAATTGTTAAAATGACTACGGAAATATACAAAGTCTTTCTTAGATCTTTGACGGTATTTTTTGTGTTTTGTGACAATTGGAGATTTGTTGACTCTATTTTTTTTGTAATAAATTTATTTTTGAGCTTATTTTTTGCCATGACTCATTTAATCATACATTATACAGTTATGCAAGTAGGTTTATAAAAAACTATACTTCTTACAAATTTTTTTAATTACGTGTAAAATACATTTTATAAATATTTCATTCTTTTAAATGTTTTCACAGTATTTAAGCAAACATGAATAAAAAAATTCTAATATTGTTGAGTATATTTGTTTATGTAACTGGTTTTATAGCTACTTATCGTGTTTTTGCCAAAGAGGGGCTTAGTAACATTATCGGATCGGACTCCAATTATAAAGTTCCTGTAACAAACTCAGTAAATGGAGAAGACTTAGAGCCTAAAACTGAAGAATGTCCACTAAATGGAAAGCTGTACTCTAAAAAACAGAGAAGCTTATGGGAGGATCGTAGGCCTCTAGGCATAATGGTTCAAAATAATCTTGAGGCACGACCGCAATCAGGATTATCTAGCGCCGACATTATTCATGAAGCAGTGGCTGAGGGAGGAATCACAAGGTTTTTAGTGATGTATTATTGTGATAATCCAAAAGTTGTAGGTTCTGTAAGGTCTGCAAGGGTGTATTACATCACTTTACTACAGGGATTTGGAAATTACCCTCTTTATGCGCATGTAGGAGGAGCCAACACCCCTGGTCCCGCTGATGCATTAGGAATGATTAAAAAATTGAAATGGTTTGGTTATAACGACATGGATCAGTTTTCAGTACCTTTCCCACAGTATTGGCGAGATTATGATAGATTGCCGGGAAGAGCTACCGAACACACTGTTTACACGAATACTACCAAATTATGGGAGTTTGCTAAAAATAAAAGAGAGCTTGCCGACGTAGACGATGAGGGTGTAGAATGGGACTCTAATTGGAAACCATGGCTTTTTAAAGATGGATCGGTTACGACAAAAGAAAAAAAAGTGGCTAAGATATCGTATGGATTCTGGGACAATAACATTGGTTCTGACTATGTTGTAGATTGGGATTTTGATTCTGTTACAAACATGTACAAGCGCACTAATGGAGGAGTGCCTCATATGGATAATAATAATGATAAGCAGTTATCCGCATCAAATGTTATAGTGGTATTTTCAGATGAAAGTGTGGCGAACGACGGTTACGAGGGCGGGCAACATATGCTATATGATTTGTTAGGCACAGGCGAAGCTTTGATTTTTCAAAATGGAGAGGTTGTAAAAACAAGCTGGAGAAAGCAGAAAGCTACAGATATGATTAGATTTTACGACAGTAGGAACAAAGAAGTGGAGATGGTAAGAGGATTGATCTGGATCTCAATACTGCCATCTGACAATGAGGTTACTTATTAAATTCAAAAATGCTAGAAAATCTAATTCCCTCCAAAGTAAGAAGAAAAATACTTGAGCTCTACTTTACAAATATTGATAAATCTTTTTATCTAAGAGAGGTGGTTCGTATAATTGATGAGGAGGTAAATGCTGTAAAGCGAGAACTGGAGATTTTGCATGGCGCTAAAGTTTTACTTCGAGAGCACAGAACTAACAAAATATTTTTTTCTTTAAATAAAAATTACGTCTTGTACGATGAATTTATTAGAATATTTACCAAAGAATCTAGTTTGTCAAAGATGATTTATCGCAATAGCTCTAAATTGGGTAAAGTAAAGTTTATCGCGATATCTTTAAAGTATTCAAAAAAAATAGCCATTCGTGAAGATGAAATTTATGTTTTGTTTGTTGGTATAATGGTTCTTCCAGAGATCGAGGGCATCATGTTGACTGCTAAAAGCGAACTTGGTTTTGATATAAACTATACAGTTATGACAGATGAGGAGTTTGTTTATAGAAAAAGAAATAATGATCCGTTTATCGGTAAGTTTCTAAAACAGCCTAAAGTAATGATAGTTGGGCAAGAAGATGAACTCTTAAAATAATCTTATGAGATATCTATTTTATACATTTTTAGGAATATTCACGGCATTGATTCTGTGGATTAATCTTTCGAAACCAATACCTATAAATTTTACAATTTTTGGCAATACCGTTAAAACAGAGATACCTTTGTTGGCTATAAATTTTCAGATGGGAGAAAGAGTCGTGAGAAGAGACTTTCAAACACAGTTGGGTTTAGATCTGAAAGGAGGAAGTCATCTTGTTTTTGAAGCCGATTCAAGCTCTGTAGCGCAAGCTGATTTACAAGATGCACTTCAGGCTTCAAGGGATATAATTGAACGGAGAGTAAATTTGTTTGGTGTATCAGAACCTGTTGTGAGAGTTGTGCAGTCAGGCGGAAATTATAGAATCAATGTTGACTTACCTGGTATTACTGACACTATGGAAGCTTCAAGGTTGATAGGTCAAACTGCAAAATTAAATTTTAGAGAAAAGTCGTCAGACGTGCAGGACTCTACAGCTAGCGCTCAATTTACATTTTTAGCTTTGACTAAAGAAACAGGTTTATCCGGCAAGGATGTAAAAAAAGCAAGTGTTGTGTTTGATCCATCAGATGGGCAACCACAAGTTCAGTTAAATTTTACTCCTGAGGGAGCTAAAAAATTTACAGAGATTACTAAACGAAATATTGGCAAAGAGGTGGGTATATTTCTTGATGATATGATTATTTCAGCTCCAGTCGTTCAACAAGAGATAAGAGATTCCTCTGCAGTAATATCTGGCAGTTTTACAGTAGAAGCTGCAAAACAATTGGCAACCGCTATTAATTCAGGGGCGCTTCCTCTATCTATAAGACTTGTTGAGCAAAGAAGTATTGGGCCATCACTTGGAGCATTAGAAGTTCAGAAAAGTTTATTTGCCGGTGTTTTAGGCCTAGTGATGGTAATGATATTTATGATAATTTATTATGGCAGATTGGGTGTTATTGCGGGAATTGGCCTGATGATATACGGAGTTTTAACATTTACAATTTTTAAAATTATCCCCATAGTTCTGACCTTGCCTGGAATTGCTGGCTTCATACTTTCAATTGGCATGGCGGTTGATGCTAATATTTTGATTTTTGAGAGAATAAAAGAGGAATTGAGAAACGGTAAACCATTCTCTCAAGCCCTAAAAGTAGGATTTGGAAGGGCGATAGATGCAATAAAAGATGCCAATATCACAACTTTACTTGTTGCCTTTATTTTGTTTAATCCTTTAAATTGGGAGTTTTTACCACAGTTTGGATTAGTTAGGGGATTTGCATTAACTCTTGCAATTGGTGTCTTGACCAGTCTATTTACCGGTGTTTTTATCACAAAAAGGCTTATAAATTTCTTCGCCACTGAGGAGGTAAAAAAATATGATTAGCTTCTTTAAATATTGGCGAGTTTATTTTGTGATATCTACTTTAGTAATTGCATCGGGTCTATACTCAATTTTTAATTGGGGATTTAATATTTCAATTGACTTTACTGGCGGAACTGTTTTGTCGTATGGTTTAAATGGTGACAAACAGATTAAAGTTGATCAAGTTGGGCTTATACTTGAAGAAATAGGTTTGATTGATGCAAAAGTGATTTTAGATAAAAATCGTATCTTGACGATTAAGTCTTCCCCTGTTGATGATAAAAAAGAGGGAGAGATTCGTCGTAAAATCGCAGAGTATGCTACTTCGGCGGTGGATGTCCTTAAATATGAATCAGTGGGGCCAACTATTGGAGCCGAGACAGTTACTAAAACTATTTACGCAGTTTTACTGGCAATTTTAGGAATTTTAATTTATGTCGCCTATGCTTTTAGAAATATAAATTATGCAATAGCAGCAGTCATAGCTTTATTTCACGACGTTTTAGTAGTGGCTGGCGTTTACTCAATAATCTCAATATTTTTTCATGCAGAGTTGGATCTTCTCTTTGTTACCGCCATACTAACTACCCTTGCTTTTTCTGTCCACGACACAATAGTTGTATTTGATCAGATGCGAGAATATAGAAAAAATCCCAAATTTTCCACGGACTCAGTTGAAGAAAAAGCAGATAGGGCTGTCACAAGTACGATTGTTAGATCATTAAATAATTCTTTAACCATAGTATTTATGCTTACAGCACTGGTACTTTTGGGAGGAGAATCCATAAGATATTTCGCTTTAGCTCTATTAGTTGGGACAATTACAGGCACTTATTCATCCCCTTTTGTGTCTGTGCCAATCGCTGTTTTTTTAGAAAAAAGAAAATTAAGATTAAGACATCTTACAAATAAATAATATTTTAGCCGAATGTTTAGGATCATAAAAAAAGTTGTAGGTAGTATGGCGACTAACTGCTATATAGTTGTTTATGATAAAAAATGTTTAATATTTGATCCCGGCGATCAGGGTGACTACATACTTGAAGAGGTTATTAGGGAAAATTTAAAGATATGTGCTATTTTTGCAACTCACGGACATAGTGATCATATTGGAGCTGTAGGAGAGATTCAGCTTTACCAAGACTGTGCATTTTTTGTAAATTTTAAAGATAATTTTCTGATTAGACGAGTGAAAAATACCCCAAATTACTATATAAAAAATAATCCAATTTTTTTGCCGATAAAAAAAATTGAACCACTATCAGAATCACAACATTCTATCGAAGATTTTCACTTTGAAGTTATTGAGACGCCAGGTCACACTCCAGGAAGCGTTAGTTTTTATTTTAAGAATGAAAAGATTATCTTAACAGGGGATACACTTTTTTCCTATGGAGTAGATAACGCAAGTCGACCCTATTCAAGCAAGTCTGATTTACTAAAGTCTTTATTAAAGATTAAAGCATTACCTGATGATATCACCGTCCTACCTGGTCACGAAAATGAAGACATGTTATCTAACTTGAAGAAGTTTTTTTAATCATTAAGGTTTCAGTTCGTGTACCCGTTTAATCAGTAATTCGTGATCGTTGACCAGCTTCTCATCATCTACTTCAGAAAAAATAATATTCAAAACCTCTCCTACTTTTGGACTAGGTGGTATCTGTAAAATCTCCATCACATCTTGACCGCTTACCTTTAAATCTTTTATAGAAAAAGGTATTTTCTGAACTTCAATCAATCTCTTTTTAAATAGTTCGGTTCGCCACGAAGTTTCTTTGGCACCTGATCCGATCCTGTCAGCTCGTCTTAACTCAAGCATCTCATCAATAAGCTCCAACCCTACAATTCTTAGAAACCTTCTTAACGATTTATCTGATTGCTCCTCGGTAACCGTGAATTGATGGTTTCTTACCAGAATACAGAGCATTTTTTTTTGTTCTTTCGATAATTTTAATCTATCTGCAATATGAGAAGTCAGCTCTTCTCCTACAACTTCATGATTGTAAAATGTAACTATCCCTGTCTCTATGTTTTTATGATAGGTGTCCACTTTTCCAATATCGTGAAGCAATGTGGATAGTCTGGTTATAACATTTTTTGACCTACAATTTTTTAAAGAATTTACGCTATGAACACCTACATCGTAAATATGGTGTCTAAAAGGGCTTTTTTGATCAATTAAAAAACATTTTTCAAGCTCTGGAATAATGTATTTAAGTAGTCCGACTTCTTTTAGAAGCAGTATTCCGTTAGACGCATTATCCGATTCAAGAAGTTTAAAGAGCTCGTCTCTGACTCTTTCACCGGATATATTTGAAATTAGGTCAGCATTTTTAATAATTGATTCTCTGGTTTCCTTATCAATCTGAAAATTCAGCTGTGTAGCTTGTCTGACTGCTCTAAATAGTCTTAAAGCGTCTTCTCTGAATCGTAGTTGAGAATCTCCTACAGATTTTATAATGCCAGATTTAATATCCTCTATGCCAAAAAATGGATCAATAAAATCATGACCATTATATGCAATTGCATTAATTGTAAAATCTCTTCTTGCTAAGTCTTCATTGATATCTTTTGCCCAAACTACCTCATCGGGATGTCTTAGATTAGTATATTTTGACTCATATCTAAAAGTTGTGATCTCAAAGATTGTGTTATCCTCGTTGAGGATTGATGGGACACTAACAGTTCCATAGTTGTTTTCATAGTAACTATGCGGGAATAGCTTCATAATCTGATCTGGAGTTGCGTTGGTTGTGAAATCCCAGTCACTTATCTTGCGATTCATAATTAATCCTCGAACTGTACCTCCAACTAGGTAGATGTCAAATTTATGTTTTCTAAAGACCTCAATGATATTTTGAACTTCATTGGGTAAATTTATCTTCATATTTATACAGTGATTAATTTTTTTACAAGATCAAGGTTTATTTTATCTGGACCTTTGTTATCGAAACCGGGTACTTCAAGTATAAACGGTAGTTTTTGGGTAAATTTATGATTTAAAAAATTTCTAAAAACCTCTACTCCAACATTTCCTTCACCTATATTATCATGTCTGTCACGCAGTGAACCAAGTAAGTCTCGACTATCATTAAGATGAATGGCGTGCAACCTATCTAAGCCAATTTTTTTATCAAAATTGTTAAGAAAAGAATCAAAATTATCGATTTTTTTTAAATCGTATCCTGCGGCATGTAAATGACAAGTGTCAAGACAGATGCGTAATCTTTTATTAGCTACATCTGCCACTATTTCTGCCAGTTGTTCAATAACTTGCCCAATTTTTCTAGTACCCGAATTCTCGAGTATCAAGTAAGTTTCATGTGGGGTATTTTCTAAAACTTTCTGAATATTTTTGATTAAAACTGTATAGTTTTTTTGTTTACGAATGCTTATGTCTTCAGATTTATTTTTAAATGATCCAGTGTGCACTATGCTTCCATTGATCTCTAACTTTGATGCCAAATTCAGCTCAGCAATGAGAGATGCTACTGATTTTTGCCCTATTTCGCCATGATCTGCAAGATTTATAAGATATAAGGCATGAAAAAAAACATTTTGTATTTGCAGTCGCTTTTTTTCATTGACGAATAGCTCTATCTCTGATTCGTTTGGAGCAGAAATCGTCCATCTGAGTGGTGTTCCAGAAAAAATCTGCAAGCAGTTTCCATTTAACTTACTTAGTTTGTCAATGGCTCCCGTATATCCTTGCGACGTCGAAAGATGTGCACCAATTTGGAGTTTGATTTTTTTCATGATACCGTTTTATTACAAATATTTAAAGTTAATTATAATTTATATACTTTTAAATAATTAAGCATACAGATATTAATGTAAATTGTTTAAAATACTCTTGACATTAATTAGCAGAGTTGGTATATTAATGCTAATGGATGACTTAACACAAAGACAAATTGATATTTTAGCGGCCATTGTTAGCGAACATACTCATACTGGCGTTGCTGTTGGTTCTGAAATTCTTGAGAAAAAATATAAGCTCGGTATATCACCAGCTACAATCAGAAATGAGATGGTTATGCTTGAGAAGAAAGGGTATTTGCAAAAAAATCACTTTTCTTCTGGAAGGGTCCCGTCAGCTCGAGGCTTTAGGTTCTATATAACAAGAGTAATGAAAGAAAAAGAGCTATCGACAGTTGACGAGGTGGCTTATAAGCACAGTATCTGGGATGAAAGACAGAAAGAGTACAAAGTTTTATCTCAGGCGGCAAGAGTTTTGGCTCAAAGAACAGGTTTACTTTCTTTGGTAGCTACAAGCACAGGAGATTTGTATTATGCTGGAGTTGGAAATATACTGCAAAGTGCAGATTTACTGGAACCACAGTTTGCTCAAAAATTGTTACAACGTTTAGATGAGATTAATTTTTGGGAAGAGATTGTTCGAAAAACATTGATTCTAGATGAAGAATTGCTTTATATTTTAGGTGAAGAAGATTTCAAAGATCCAGTATTTGAAAGATGTGCCAGTATTTTTGGTGATTTTGAAACAGCTAACTCAAGTGGCATTATAGGAATTCTAGGTCCTAAGTATATGAAGTACGAAGCAATTGCGCCACAAATAAGGTTTTTTTCACACCTGATTGAAGATATTATTAAAGAGCACACAGAAAAATAAAAGTTTAATTTAAAAAAATGAAACAGAAAGATCAAAAAAAAGAAGAGCAACCAAATTCAAAAACTGAGGAAATTTTGATGCAGGATTTCGATAAGAATGATCAAAAAGATCTCAAAAAAAATTCTAATGTTGAAGTTGAACCAGATTTTAAAGAATTATACCTAAGAGCACTTGCTGATTATAAAAATTTGGAAAAAAGAACGGATAGTGAGAGAGTTGCATTTCAAACAAGAATACTATTAGAGTTAATGCGAAAAATGATCCCTTTTCTTGACAATATTGAGCAAGCAGTTATCTTTAATAAAGACCCTGGTTTACAGATGATAAGAAAATCTTTTTTAGACATATTAAAATCTATGGGATTACAGGAGTTAGATTTATTGCATAAAAAATTTGATCCAAACACAGCTGAAGTTATAGCTGTAGAAGATGGCGAAAGTGATGACAAGATAGTTGAGGTGATAGGTAAAGCATATATGCTAGACGGTTTCTTGGTTAGACCAGCAAAAGTTAAAGTTAGTAAAAAAATTAATTAAAAGTTTGTTTAAACACATATGTCAAAAATAATCGGTATAGATCTTGGTACTACAAATTCAGCAGTTGCCGTGATGGAGGCAGGTAAAGCTAAAATTATTTATTCTCAAGAGGGTAGAAATGTTATCCCGTCGGTAGTAGACCCAACCAAGAGAATTGTAGGAGATGTAGCTAAAAGACAGTTGGTGCTTAATCCTGAGAGAACTATTTATTCAATTAAAAGATTGATGGGAATGAGGCACAAAGATAGCGTTGTTAGTAAGGAAAAAACCTATCTGCCTTATAAGATTGTTGAAGGAAAAGAAGGTCGCGTGAATGTTGAAGTGGAGGGAAAAAAATATACTCCTGAGGAGATCTCTGCTATGATTTTAAAAAAAATAAAGGATGATGCTGAAGCTTACCTAGGCGAAAAGATTGAAAAAGCGGTAATTACTGTGCCAGCCTATTTTGACGATGCTCAAAGACAAGCAACAAAGCAAGCTGGAGAGATTGCTGGATTAACTGTTGAGAGGATAATTAATGAGCCAACGGCAGCGGCCCTTGCTTATGGTCTTGATAAAACTCATACGCACACTATAGCAGTGTACGATATGGGAGGCGGTACTTTTGATATAACCATATTAGAGCTAGGTGAAGGTGTATTTGAAGTAAAAGCAACAAATGGGGACACTCATTTAGGCGGTGATGATTTTGATCAGATTTTAATCAATTACATCGCTGAAGAGTTTCAAAAAAGCAACTCAGTCGATTTAAGAAAAGATGTTCAGGCAATGCAAAGATTAAAAGAAGCCTCTGAGAAAGCAAAGATAGAACTCTCATCATCTTCTGAAGCAGAGATAAATCTGCCATATGTAACGGTGCGAGATAATCAACCTTTACATTTAGTTCTTAAAATCACTAGAGCTAAATTTGAATCTTTGGTTGACGAGCTAATTGAGAGAAGTTTTCAACCGGTAAGAGCAGCTTTAAAAGATGCTAAGATCGAGTCATCACAGGTAAACGAAGTCATAATGGTTGGCGGAATGACTCGCATGCCAAAAATCGTTGAGGAAGTGAAGAAGTTTTTTGGTAAAGACCCAAACAGGTCAGTTAATCCTGATGAAGTTGTGGCAATAGGTGCAGCAATTCAGGCAGGTATTTTAACCGGCGAAGCTAAAGACGTTGTCTTGCTTGATGTCACTCCGCTTACTTTAGGTGTAGAAACTCTTGGAAGTGTAATGACCCCACTTATCGAAAGAAATACTACAGTTCCAAGCTCTAAATCTGAAACATTTTCAACAGCTCAAGATAATCAGACTCAGGTGCAGATACATGTTCTGCAGGGAGAGAGGCCAATGGCTAAAGATAACAAATCCCTAGGTACATTTACGCTGGATGGTATTCCTCCAGCCCCACGTGGAGTGCCGCAGGTTGAGGTTACTTTTGATCTTGATGCCAATGGACTACTTACTGTAACAGCCAAAGACAAAGCAAGTGGCAAATCTCAAAGCATAACTATTAAAGGTGGTACAGGATTATCGGATGAAGAAGTCCAGAAAATGAAAGATGATGCTAGTAAATATGCTGAAGAAGATAGCAAACTGAAGGCTAAAATAGAAGCTAAGAATAAGGCTGATCATTTATTATACACTGCCGAAAAATCCCTTAAAGATTCTGAAGGTAAAATCACTGACGAGCTTAAAAAAGAGGTTTCTGATAAGGTTACTGAGTTAAAGGAGTTGATCGTAAAAGATTCTTCAACTGCAGAAGAGATCAATGAAAAAAGCGAAGAGCTTTCAGTTTCTATGCAAAAGATAGGTCAAGCTGCCTATAAAAGTGAATCAGGTAACAAAGAATCTGAAGGATCAGCATCAGCAGATAGCAAAACAGAAGATCAGACAAGTAGTGATAAAAAAGATAAAGACGTTGAGGAGGGTGAGGTAGTTGGGTGATAATTTAAAAAAATTATGCAGGATTATTACTCAATTCTCGGAGTGTCTAAAAATTCTGGTTTACCCGAGATCAAATCAGCTTATCGAAAGTTAGCGTTAAAATGGCATCCTGATAAAAATAAGGAGCCCGGTGCTGAGGCTAAATTTAAAGAGATAACGCAGGCATATGAAGTGTTATCTGATCCAAATAAAAAACAAACTTATGATCAGATAGGACACCAAGCATATACATCGTCAGGCGGAGCTAGAGACAGGGGTCCCGCGGGAGGCCAGGGTCCATCTGGAAATACATATTACTATTCTAACATGGGAGGTGCGGGAGGTTTTGATTTTGGCGGCGTAGATCCTTTTGACATCTTTGAACAGTTTTTTGGTGGTCGCTCGCCTTACGGCTCGCGACCCCGCAGATCTGTTTATCAGATTAGACTTTCATTTAAAGAAGCTGTGCATGGAGTGACTAAAAAAAGTGTTATTTCTGGTAAAGAGCATACGATTAAAGTCCCAGCGGGGGTGGATAATGGACAAAAGATACGATTTTCAGATTTTGACATTGTTGTTGAGGTGATGCCTGACCCTGTTTTCAAAAGAGAGGGGCAGGATATAGTGATTGAGAAGCGTATAAGTTTTCCACAGGCTGCACTTGGAGACGTTGTTTCAGTGCAAACAATTAATGATCCAGTACAAATAAAAATTAAACCAGGTACGCAATCTGGACAGATGATTAGGTTAAAAGGTAAAGGAGTGCCGTATCCTCAATCAAATAGAGTTGGAGATCAATATGTTATTTTTAAAATTGACACCCCCTCAAAGTTAACAGCAACAGCTAGAAAAATATTAGAACAGCTAAAAAAAGAGATTTAGCACTCGATTTTTAAAGCCCTTTTTTTATAAAAAAAACTACTCTATGAAGATACATGTGCATTTAGATAATCTAGAGAAATACAAGGCGTTTTTAAAGTTTAAAGACGCCGTACGGTCGTTTTTTTTACTAAATAACTATTTAGAACTAGATCTGCCGATCGTTTCTCCTGTACTTATTCCTGAAAGCGGTCTTGAGGTATTTGAGACAGAATATAAATATAAACAATCTAAGCAAAATCTTTATCTGACACCTTCGCCAGAGCTTTTTATCAAGAGATTGATTGTGTCTGGAGTAAATGACTGTTTCTATTTGGGAAAATCGTTTCGCAATGACGAATTAGTCTCCCGTAAACATTCCTTTGAGTTTCAGATACTTGAATTTTATAAAATTGGCGTTGATTATATTCAGTTTTCTGAAATAGTTTTACAACTACTTCAATTTTTAGCAAAAACATTTTTTAAAAATCAAGAAATTGTTTATCAGAATAAGAAGATTTTATTTGATAAATTAGAGCAAATTACAGTTGCAGACGCCTTTCATAAATATGCGGGGATTAATTCAGATGAACTTTTTGATGAAGTTAAGTTTTTAGAAAAAGCGGCTAGTAAAAAATATCAAACAAATGGTTTTAACTATGTAGATTTATGGTCTCAAATTTATGCACAGGAGGTTGAGCCAAATTTGGGGAAAAACGGAAGAGCAACAATAATCTATGATTTTCCTATACAGTTTGCCTCACTTGCTCAGCCAAACGAGGATGGCCAAACCGCCAAGAGATTTGAATTATATATTGAAGGTATTGAGATTGGGAACTGTTTTTCGGAGTTGACTGATTATAAAATACAAAAAAATAGATTTGATAAAGAGCAGCAAGAAAGAAAAATCTCTGGTAAAATAGAGCATCAGATCGATAGTGAATTTATATCATATTTAGAAAAAGGTATGCCCAGTTGCTCCGGCATAGCTATAGGCATAGAGAGATTAGGATTGATTTTTTGTAACTGTGATAATATAAATGAACTAAAAATATTAGATATTTATTAAAATTTATTTTTAACTATGGCCGTTCAAGCTGGAAACTTAAAAAAAGGCGAATTTATATCTTATCAAGGAGAGATATACCAAGTACAGAAAACCGAGTTTTATTCACCAGGTAAAGGTTCGGCGTTGATGAGAACCAAGATCAAAAATGTCTCCTCCGGTAAAACTCTTGACTATACTTTTAAATCTAACGAAATGATAGAAACTGTTGAGGTGACAAGTATAGAGATGCAGTATTTATATAAAGATAGTGCTAATGCCATTTTTATGGATCAGCAGAATTTTAATCAATATGAAGTTCCACTGGAGATGATAGGGGACGTTGTTTCTTTTTTTAAAGAAGGAGAAACAATGTATGTATATGTGCACGATGATAAGCCACTGAATGTCAGACCACCCGTAAGTGTGACGCTTAAAGTAACTCATACTGATACTGCAGCAAAAGGTGACACGGTTACAAACGCCAAAAAAGAAGCAGAGCTTGAGACCGGTGCAAAAGTTATGGTGCCTCTTTTTATAAAGACGGGTGAAACTATCATAATAAATCCAGAAACTGGCGAATATGCTGGCCGGGCAAATTCATAGGTTAATCCACAATGATCACTGTTGGCAAACTTCTATGCTCTAAAAGAACAGATAAAAACATATCATTGGAACAGGTTGAAAAAGATACAAAGATCCGAAAAAAATATCTAAAAGCTATAGAAGAAGATGACTGGAGTATTTTCTCTTCCTCAGTATATATATCGGGTGTAATAAAAACTTATTCAAAATATCTAAATATAGATCAAGAAAAATCTCTTGCCTATTTTAGGAGAGATTTCGAAAAATCAGAGAAGCATACTTTTAACAAAAAAATCTCAAGACTCGAACTATTGCCAGAGACAAAAAAAATAGTTATTTTTATGTTGAGTTTTATTTTTATAGTATTTCTTTCTTATTTTTCATACCAGTTTTATCGTTATTTAAGACCCCCAGAAATCCTAATAATACACCCTGATAACAGAATTTTTAGAAACACAAGTAAAATTACCATAACTGGAAAAACTGAAAAACAGTCTGTGGTGACAATTTATAATGAGATAATCTTTCCTGACAAAAACGGCTTTTTTAAATATGATTTTCCTTTAAAAAAAGGGGATAATTTGCTAAAAATTGATGTCGTTGGTCCTAATGGTAAACAGTCTCAGAAAATTATCAAACTATTTCTTGAATAGTAATTAGATTATGTCTAAAACAAGTTAAGAATATCCTTTAAATTCTTCAGGTTTAGGGAAGAATATGATTTCTGATCGCTCATTCTGACAATCTCTTTAAGTATTTTGTCCTGACCAGCAACTTTTCGTATCTCACCTAAAAGGCCAACTTCTCCAGTAAAAACCGCAGAACTATTTAATGGTATGTTTTTAACTGAAGAGATGATAGATGACGCAACTCCCAGATCTGCTGAAGGAGACTTGATATTTACGCCTCCTATAACATTTACAAAAATATCATACTTAAAAAGCGGAATCTGTAAATGTTTCTCAATGACTGCGATTATAAGTAGAACTTTGCTATAATCAACGCCCTTTATAACACGTCTTGGCATGGGAAGAAACGAAGTTGTCGCTAGTGCCTGTATTTCAAAAAAAAGTGGTCTTTTACCTTCTATTATTCCCACAGTTGCTTTACCTGCAACGTTTGTATGATCGTCATAAAGAAATGCTCGTGGGTTTGAGATTTCTGCTAAACCTAACTCTATCATCTCAAAAATACCTATCTCATCGGTTGAACCAAATCTATTTTTTTTTGCTCTAAGAACTCTGTAGTTTGTGATTTTGTCACCTTCAAAAATTAGAACTGCATCAACCATATGTTCCAAAGTTTTTGGACCAGCCGTGTCGCCTTCTTTTGTAATGTGTCCGACGATTATTATTGGTATCTGCGCTTCTTTTGCTAGTCTTATCAATCTAGCTGTTGACTCTTTTAACTGTGTCACGTTACCGGGAACTGTTGGAATGTCTTTAGAGTATATGGTCTGGATTGAATCTATAACGACAATCTCTGGTTTGTCGCTTAATTCGTTTATGCCGTTTATAATCGATTCAACTTGCAAAGTATCAGAGAAATTGAAGTTAGCCAAAGATATTTTAAGCCTAACAGCACGTTCTTTTACTTGAGCTGCTGATTCTTCACCAGAGATGTATAAAGTGTTTAAATTTTTTAAAGACTGCAGGAGGAGTGTTGATTTTCCAATTCCTGGTTCTCCCGTTAACAAAATGACTTCTCCAGCAACAATACCACCTCCTAGAACTCTATCAAGCTCAAATAAGCCTGTTGGTTTCCTATTTGTGTCGAGTATCTCTATATTTGAAAGTGGAGTAATCCTAAGCTTCTCTACTTTTTTTGTGCGAATTTCTTGAGCCTCTTTTAAAAGTTTAAAGGTGTTCCATTCTTGGCAAGATGGGCATCTTCCGATCCAAGAAGCTGATCCTTCACCGCAATTGGCGCAGACGTATTGAGACATAAGTCGTATTTTATACTATAAATAAGTCAATGTGTAAGTTGTTTTAACCTTTCGTTGTATTTTTTCGTTTTTACTGATAAAATAAACCATTATGGTACTTGTTAAAAGTGAATTTGCATTAGCATTAAATCAGGTTGCTTCTGAACGGGGTATTAGCGTTGCTGAAGTAATTTCGTCTATGGAGGCAGCTATTATGGCTGCATTTAGAAAAGAGCACCCCGAGATGTTTACAGAAAATGAAGAGGATGACAATGGAATCACTGTCAAAGTAAATTCAAATTCGGGAGAAACTCAGATTATGCAAAACAATACCGATATTACACCGCCAGGTTTTGGTAGAATAGCGGCTCAAACTGCTAGGCAGGTAATAGTCCAGAAGATTCGTGAAGCGGAAAGAAAAATGGTAATATCGCATTATCAAGATCAGGTTGGTGCACTTGTCAAAGGTAGAATCATACGAAGGGATATGGGATTAGTTTATGTTGACATAGGTAAAGCTGAAGCAATCTTACCAAGAGAAGAACAGATAAGAAGTGAAAACTACAATGTTAACGATAAATATACATTTCTTCTAAAAGAGATCGGTACAACGAAAAATGGTTTCTCACGCATTGTTGTATCACGTTCAGAGCCAGCACTAATCTTTGAGCTTTTTAAACGAGAAGTCCCTGAGATAAGTTCAGGATCCATAGAAGTTAAAAAAGTTGTAAGGGAAGCGGGTGAGAGAGCAAAAATAGCAGTTTTTAGCTCTCAACAGGGCGTTGATCCTGTGGGAGCTTGTGTTGGGCAGAAAGGAATCCGCGTCCAAACAATCACAGACGAATTAAGTGGTCGAGAAAAGATAGATATCATTCCATGGAACTCTGATCCAATAATTTTTGTTGCTAATGCGCTATCTCCAGCTCAAATCAAATCAGTTAAAATAGAAGAAAGCCTAAAAAGAGCAAAAGTTACAATTCTTGAATCTCAAGCACCGCTTGCAATCGGTAAAGGGGGAGCAAACGTAAATCTAGCTGCGCAACTTACAGGTTATAATATTGATTTAATTCAGATTAACGATTCAGGAGAACCTGTTACTGAAACAAAAGCTGACTCAGAAGAGAAAAAGGAAAGCTAACATCAAATTTTTTTTGATAAATTCTCCTGTCATACTATCTGTTAGTAGGTTACAATTTAAATTATTTTCATAAAATGATAAGACCTCCTATAGTTACAATTCTTGGTCACGTAGATCACGGCAAAACAACTCTCCTTGATACAATAAGGAACTCTAGATTAGCAAGCAAAGAGCACGGCGGGATAACCCAGAGAATTGGAGGATATGAGATAAATACAGAGATAAAAGGTTATGACACAGATAAACTAACTTTTATCGATACACCAGGTCATGAGGCATTTTCAAAACTTAGATCTAGAGGTGCAAATGTAGCTGATATTGCAATCTTAATTATTGATGGTGTAGATTCTGTAAAACCGCAAACGGTAGAATCAATCGCTCATATAAAAAATGCTGGTATTCCTTTTATAGTTGCCATAAATAAAGTGGATATGCCTGATGCTAATACAAAAAAAGTATGTCGGGACTTGTTAAAGCATGAGGTTGTAACTGAGGAGATGGGTGGACCCATTTTATCACTTGGAATTTCCGCTAAAACAGGTCAAGGCATCAAGGAGTTGCTGGAAGCAATACTTCTATTGTCTTCAGATTTAAAGTTAGAATGTGATCACAAAGGGCCAGTAACAGCCTACATAGTTGAAACAAAAAAAGATATAAGAGGACTTGTAGTTAGCTGTATAATTAAAAATGGCACGATAAAAATAGGGGATAATCTTTTTACTAATACTGGCAAAGTAAAAGTTAGGAGTTTGATAAATGACAAAGGAGAACAAGTAAAAGAAGTTGTTCCGTCAACCCCGTTTGAAGTTCTTGGTTTTTCTGAAATACCGGAAGTTGGTAGTTTGATTACATCGGAAGAACAGGCTCTAAAAATAAAAAAAATTGAGGCTGTTGAGAAAAAATTCGATATCAATGCGCTATACGACGTTCAGAAAGAACAGAAACAGCTATCAGTTATTTTAAAAGCTGATTCTCAAGGCACGCTTGATGCAATTGTCTCACAACTTGAAAAAAATCCATCAATAAAGATAGTTTTATCTGCTGTTGGCTCAATTAACCGTTCAGATATATTTTTAGCTAAAACTACAAAAGCAATTGTTATAGGTTTTTCTATTGCCTATGATAATGAAGTTAAGTCGCTGGCCAAACAAGAAAAAGTGATTATAAAGACCTACAATATAATCTATGAATTGATAGACGAACTTGAAGAAGTGGCTGATATTTTACTTGAGAAAGAAATTAAAGAAAAAAGTATTAAAGGTCAAGCAAAAATTTTAGCTACTTTTGTCATTGAAGGGGAAACCATTTACGGTGGATTAGTCACAAAAGGTAAGATAAATATCGGCGACAATGTGGATTTATACAGAGCGGACAACTTGATTAATAAGTCTAAACTGGTCTCTCTTAAGGTAAAGGCAAAAACAGTATCTGAGGTAAAAAAAGATCAAGAATGTGGTATGGTTTTTAGTCCAAAACTTGACATTAAGGTCGGTGATGTGGTACAATTTACCCTATAGTAAATTAAAGAATAACTATGATGCCGGTAGAAAATGCATTTGATCCACAACAGGTTTTATCACAGATCAGAGAACTATTTGCTAAAAAAACTTCTGGAGTAATTGTTTTACCTCAAAAACCCTCTGAAGATGCTATTTCCGCCGCCTGCGCACTATATCTTGGTTTATTAAAAATGGGTAAGCAAGTAAGTATTGCTTGCTCTGACAAGCCTAAATCAGCAGCTATTGGCGCGGATAAAATTCAAAATTCTTTAGAGTCTGGTGGCGATAGTTTAGTGGTATCTTTTCCTTACGAGGAGGGATCGATAGATAAAGTTGATTATAAAATAGACAACAATAAATTTAACCTGGTAATAATACCTCGAACAGGTTTTAAAAAAGTTCAACCAAACGATGTAGAGTTTTCTTACACAGGTGCAAAATTAGAATTTATAGTATGTATTGATGTTCCCAATCTAAACAGTATTGGTTCACTTTACCAAAAACATGAAAAACATTTTAGTTCTTCTTCAATAATTAATATTGATCGTCATCTCATAAATAATAATTTTGGTGCTGTAAATTACGTGGTAAAGAATAGTTCCTCCGTTTCAGAATTAGTGTTGCAGGTGCTTTATTTTCTAAAAACTGAAATTGATAAAGATATGGCAACAAATTTATACGCCGGTATAAGCGCTGCTACAAACTCATTTACGTCTTATTCAACTAATGCAGATACATTTTTAGCACTTTCTCATCTTTTAAAAATGGGCGCAATAAAGAGGCTACCAAATCAATCACAATTCATGAATAATCCCGGAACTCCGTTTATGCCAACTAATATGGCCTTCAATAATCCATTTATGGCAAAAAGTCCAGCTACAGGAAATTTTAATTCTCCAGCTAAACATCCATCATTTAATCCTTTCATGCCACTTGAAAATGTGGAGAAAGACAAATTAAACGATAATTTTAAAGAAGATTTTGACGATGAGACAGATCAGATAGGTGATTTAGACAGTGAAGAAGTAGATACTTTAAAGCCAAAAATCTCTCTTGGATAATTGATGGCTGGTATAATGTATTATGGATTATTTGCCTTACATAATATTGGTTATATTTTTTCTTTTTCTTCTTTTAGCATTATTTTTAATTAGATCCTGGATAAAAAGTATTCATAAAAGCACATCTGTCTCAGACGAGCTTATAAGCTGGTTAAAGGAGCACAACATGTCTCAACGTTCCGCTGATGAAAACTATAAGAGAAATATGGAACTTTTTAATCAGCGCCTTGATAAGGCGGCAGAAACTATGATGCATGTGCAAAAAGCCATAGGTGAATTTTCAGAGATTGGAAGATCTATGAAAAATCTCAATGAATTTTTGCAATCTCCCAAGTTACGAGGAAATATCGGCGAGCAGGTTTTACGAGAACTTTTGTCGCAATCTTTGCCTCATGAAGCATTTGTACTTCAGTATCAATTTTTATCCGGAGAAAGAGTTGATGCCGTGGTAAAGACAACACAAGGATTAATAGCAATTGACTCAAAGTTTCCGATCTCTGCTTTCAGACTAATGTCAGATGCTGAAAATGAAGCTTTAAAGGATATGAAAAGAAAAGATTTTGTGCGAGATGTCAAAAAGCACATCGCATCTATCTCTAAAAAATATATATTGCCAACTGAAGGAACAATGGACTACGCCTTAATGTATATACCAGCAGAAAGTATTTACTACGAAATCATAAACAATGCAGAGCTTTATGATTTTGCAACAGAAAGCAGGATAATACCTGTTTCTCCGATGAGTTTTTATGCATACCTAAAAGTTATTTTAGTTTCGCTAGAGGGGCAGAGAATTCACACAGAAGTAAGAAGCATTATGCAATCACTACAGGGCATGAGAAATGATTTCAGCAAGGTTGACAATGCTATGTCGTTGCTTCATAAACATATAAATCACGCGTATGTTCAATCAGGAAATGTTGTTGAGGAGGTTGCTAGACTGGGTAGAAAAATTGATTCAACCGCGCAGTTAAATAATAAAGCTGAGAAAAAATTATTATGAAGGTGACTGTTAGGCAATCTTTTCTTGAAGAAGAAAATATCCAATCAGACACGATAATTAGTGCCATTTTAAGATCGAGAAACATACTTGATTTTAATGAATTCTTATCGCCAAAATCACCTATCAACTATACATTATTGGACTTTGGGTTCGATAATGATTCGGTAAAAAGACTGGTAGAGTTGATTCTAAGTGCGTTTGAATCAAATAAAAAAATTGTAGTGTATACGGATTATGATGCAGATGGGATAACTGGAGGAGCTATCTTATGGGAAACGCTTCATCTTTTAGGCTTTAACACTGTGCCATATGTGCCTAATCGTAAAACTGAGGGATATGGTTTTTCAGAGATTGGATTAAAAAAAGTAAAGGAACTGCATGATCCAGGATTAATCATCAGTGTCGATCATGGAATAACAGCAATAAAACAGATTCAGTACGCTAAAAGTTTAGGCATGCCAGTTGTTGTGACAGATCATCATCACAAGCAAGATAGAGTTCCTGAAGATGCAGAGCTAATTTTTCATATACCAACATTATCTGGTTCTGCGACAGCTTATTTTGTGGCAAAAGAATTGTTTGATCAGGTTTTGAAAATAAAAAATTTCAAACTTGTACTTGACCAAAAAAAGCTGGCAGTATTAGAAGATCATTTTAAGAATGATTATGTTGCTTTATCATGTATCGGGACAGTGGCAGATTTAGTCTCTTTAACTGGCAGGTCAAGGGGAGTTGTATTTCATGGACTTAAAAGTATCTCTACATCATCTAGACCGGGAATAAAGAAACTTATTCAAGCATCAAACATAGCAGAAAAATCTATTACAACTTACGATATCGGTTTTTTAATTGCTCCAAGGATTAATGCCGTAGGAAGAATTGATGATGCGTTAGATGCTCTTAGATTACTTTGTACAACAAGCTTACAAAGAGCCCAGGATCTTGCATTAAAAGTTTCAGATTTAAATACCAAACGCCAAGAGATGGTACTAGAAAGTGTGGAGAAGGCGGTAAAAAAGATTGATAGCCAAAATACCGTTCCTAAGGTAATAATTCTAGAGGATAAATTATGGCATGAGGGTATAATCGGCCTGATTGCTGCTAAAATTTTAGAGAAATATTATAGACCCGTAATCATCATGACTAGTTCCGAGGGTATTTATAAAGCTTCAGTAAGGTCAATTCCAGGATTTCATATTACAAATTTTCTTGGAGAGTTCAAAGATTTACTCCTTGGTTACGGTGGTCACGAAGCAGCTGCTGGTTTCTCAATTCTTCAGGAAAATTTGGATATATTTAAAAATAGGTTATCAGACATTGCTAAAGTTAGAATCCCAGATTCTCTTCTAGAAAGAAATATCTTAGTTGATGTTGAACTTGATACTAATAGTTTGAGTTTATCACTTTTTGAAGAGCTGAAAAAGTTAGAGCCTTGGGGAATTGGGAATACTCGCCCACTTTTTTTAAGTAAAGTTAAGTTAAGCGAACCCTTTTATATGGGAAAGGAAAAAAAGCATGTTAAATTCAAGATTCAGGAAGGTAATAATAAAAATACTCAAAACTTAGAAGCTGTTTTTTTTAACGGCTCATCGCAGATTGAAGGACTTGATTTTTCAAATTCTGTTTATGTAATATATAATCTCGATAAAAATGAATGGAATGGTAAAGTTAGAATGCAGGCAATAATTAAATATATTTTGCACTTGGCAGTAAATATAAAAAGGGGTATAATTTAAAAATAATTAATCGTTCATTTTAAAAAAAATATGTGGAAAATCTTAATTGGGGTGATAGTATTTGCACTTATTGGGGTTGGAGGTTACCTTTATTATCAATCAAGTCAGAAAAAATTAGCAACTCCACCCGCAAATACCATGGTTGAAATTACTCCAACTCAGGAACCTCCTACGCCTACTGTAGAAGCTGTTGAGAAAGACGCATTTGAAATTGAGATTCAAAATGGTAGCGGAGTCCCCGGAAGAGCGGCAGCAGTTAAAGAGACTTTAGAGGAAGACGGATATATCGTTTCAAAAACGGGTAACGCTGATGATGATACCTATGCAAAAACTACGATTTATGCATCAGAAGATGTAGGTGAGGCATATATCAAAGAGCTTACAGAACTGGTTTCTAAAACATATGTTGTAAATGAAAAAGTCGAGGACATCGCCGATGTTAAAACAAGCTCAAGCGTGGTGATAGTTGTTGGTAAAGACGAGGCGGATAATCCTACCCCCACTGAAGCTGAAAATTAAAATAGTCTAGGTTTATTTACATTTTTTTAATTGCCTCAATACCTAAAATATTCAGGCCGGCTTCTAAAACTTTTGCAGTTTTTTCAGTGATAAGCAATCTTATCTTCTGATTATTACTATCTTTTTCATTTATGACCGGAAATGCCTGATAAATTTGATTGTACTTTTTTGCTAAGGAAAAAAGATAGCTGCAGATATTGTGAATCTCCATATTGTTAGTTGACTCTAAAACAATCTCCTCAAATTTAGATAGCATATTTAGTATAGATAGAATCTGAGGGTTATCTAAGTCTGTCGTATCGGTAAGTTTACTACTTATGATAGTTGAAGATAGATGATCTTCTTTTGATCTTGTTATGATTGATGAGGCACGAGCATATGTGTACTGAATATAAGGACCAGAGTTGCCATTCATCGATAAAATTTCTTCCCAATCAAACACTATATCTAGATGGGGGCTTCTTTTGAGGTCGTTCCACTTTAGGGCACCAATACCAACAGAGGATGAAATTTTTTTTATCGTCTTACTATCAAGAGTATTGTTTTCAGTTAGTGTTTGAGCACGTTTTTCTGCCTCAAAAAGCACATCTTTAAGCCATATTGAGTTACCTTTTCTGGTGGACATTTTTGAATCTTTAAAGCGATAAAGACCGTGACCGATATGAAATCTTTGAGTTTCACTTATCCAGCCGAGCATCTTTTCTACTTCAAAGAGTTGCTTGAAATATAAACTCTGCTCTTTGCCAACTTCATTTATTATAATCACGTCTTGACCATATCTTTTGTGAGTTAATCTAAATTTATCTGCTGCTAAGTCGCGCGTTGCGTAAAGAGATGTGCCATCCTGTTTTAATATCATCAAAGGTGGAAATTTATCTTTCTTAAAAAATACCAGTTCCGCCCCTTGACTTTTTTTTAATAGATTTTTCTCTCTTAGCTCCTTGACGATATCTTTCATTTTGTCTTCAAAAAAAGACTCGCCAAAGCCCCGACCATCATTTTCAGTAAATTTTATTCCCAACTTCTTGTAAATGTTATCAAATTCTTTATACGACCAAAAAATGCATTTCTGCCAAATACTTTTTGCTTCGATGTCACCCTCTTCTAATTTTTTGAACCAGTTTTTTGCCTCATCTTTTATAGAAGGATTTATCTCTTCTTCATCATGAAACTTTACATATAATGCAACAAGGTACTTTATAGGGTCTTCATTTGTCTCAATTTTTTCAATACTACTGAAATTTTTTATGGCGTAGAGTAATTTGCCAAATTGAGTTCCCCAGTCACCAAGATGGTTGTCTCTAAATACCTTTGAGCCAGTCATCTCTAGAAGATTGGCGTACGCGTCGCCGATGATTGTAGAGCGAAGGTGGCCAACTGTAAAAGGTTTTGCGATATTGGGAGAAGAGTACTCTATTATGATATTTTTTCCTGAATATTTAGTCTTTATAGATAGCAGATCTATCTCTTTTTCAGCTTTTTCTACAACGTATTTTTTAGCTAGAAAAAAATTTACAAATCCAGGCTTTACTACTTCGACCCTATCAATATAATCTACTTTTTTTAAATTTTGACTTATTTTATTAGCTATCACCATTGCTGGCTTTTGCAATTTTTTTGAGAGAGATAATGCTATAGGGGTAGAATAGTCGCCATAAATATCCTCATTAGGTATAGATATTTGCGCAGGAGTAGCGTCAATTCCTTGCGAAGATAAGGCATCTTGTAATAAATTTTTAATTTTTTCTTTAAGCATAAGCCTATAATAACATAATTTCTTGATTATTATGCATCTATTTATTTTAAAAGAATTTAAAAAGATTTTTTAGATATACTGCAGTAAAATTAGCTATATATTAGTATGAAAAAAAAGTTTTTCTATGTAATAACCATTATATTTTTATTTACAATAGGCATTGTTTTTAAAAGTCTAGTTATTGATAGGCCTGAGGATATAGGTCGCATAAGAGTTATATCTTCACCAACCGCAGGAGTTTTCATAAATGATCTCCCGCTTGGTAATACTCCCGTAGAGACTAAATATAAGCCCGGCGAGTATAGGTTAAAATTGATTCCAGAGGGAGGTTCTGAAAAAGCAGTTTCGTGGGAAGGTAAAATTCAGATTTTGCCACATGCCTTAACATATGTTATACGCGACTTAGGAGAAAGTGAAGTTACCTCGGGCGGCGAGATTTTAACGGTTGTCAAGATTGATGGTTTAAAAGCTGGTCCCTATGGGGCTATAAAAGCAAAATCAACTCCAGAAGGAGCAATAATATCTCTAGATTCAGATGAGAAAGGTGCAACACCGATAGACTTGTTAGATATACCCGCTGGAGAGTACGAGCTATCTATAGCTATGCCAGGTTTTATAAAGAGAACACAGAAAATTTTGATTACACCAAATCATGCTGTGAATGTCGATTTTAAATTAGCTCTTGATCCTAAATACAAAACGCTTAATCAGTTAATTGAGGAAGAGAGTAAACAAGCATCGCTTGAGGCACAATTAAGCGTTTCGCCTAGTCCCATCAACAATATCTCATCAGATAAAAAGTTGGTTATTAAAAAAACAGAGTCAGGATTTTTAAATGTTAGAGAAGAACCAAGCATAGCTTCTAGGCAGATAAATCAAGTTATGCCAGGGGAGATGTACTCTTACAAAGAAGTTAAAAATAATTGGTATCTGATTGAACTATCAAATGACAGTAAAGGATGGGTTCTAGGTGATTATGTAGAGCTAAAGTAGTTTATCTCCAAACAAATCTGTTATAAAAAAAGTAAGAATATGGTATTACAATTATTAATATTATAAAAATTTTGTAAATGATCCAGGAATGAAATTCGATAGTTCCAATATTCATGATGATATCTCCAAATAAAGATAGAGCCACCCACATCCCGACACCCTGGATAATAACTGATCCTGAAGAAACCGCATTAAATTTTAAAAGACTTAAAAATAGATTTACTGACTTATTAATTCGCTTATGTGAAAAACTCCAATAATTGTTTAATAAAAAGTTAGAGATAATTGCTATTTCTGCGCTTAACATATTTGAGATAACTTTTGGAAAGTGAATATAGTGTATAAGCGTATATGCTAATCCAAAGTCGATTACAAATCCAAAACCCCCTACAATGCAAAATTTTATAAATGAGGAGTTGCGAATAACGTAAACTATTGTTTGATAAATATATTCAAAAGAATCTATTTTAGATACACCTTCTACTCTATCAATAAAATTTACAGGAACTTCGCTTATTTTTGCCTTAGCTTTTAAAGCATTGTCAATGAACGCTACTTGAAAAACATAACCAGTGTAACCTTCTAATTTTTGTAGATTTTTCTTTATAAGCCATGGTTTTATAGCCCTGTATCCATTTGTCCACTCAGTTATTCTTGGTTTCATAAATCCAACTCTGACAAAAATGTTGGCAACAATTGAGAATAATTTTCTTTTAAAGGCCCAGTTTTTAGGAATTGAACCACCCTTTATATATCTTGATCCAATAACAAAGTCAGCTCCATTTTGAATTTTTTCAATAAATTTTGGAATATCCGCTGGATTATGAGAAAGATCTGAATCCATCTCAAAAATCAAATCAGGATTGAGATTAGACAATGAATAAGCGAATCCTCTTATGTATGCTTTTCCAAGACCCTCTTTTTCTGTTTCAAGCAAATGTAGATTGGGATAATTTTTTTGTAATTTTTTAACTACATCAGCCGTTTTATCAGGAGAGTTACTATCTACAACAACAATGGAAAACTCCCAGTTGTCAATTTTTTTATCTACTTCAAAAATATCTTTTATTAGGGTGGAGATATTTTTTTGTTCATTGTATGTAGGTAGTACAATTATTGCCTTTTGCATATTTTGCCTTTAAACAATTTTGGATCTAAAATAATCAATAGTTTTATTCAGTCCATCTTCAAGAGAAACTTTTGGCTCCCATTTTAAGAGATTGACAGCTTTTGTTATATCTGGTCTTCTTTTTTTAGGATCATCGGCTCCAATTTCTTTAAAAATGATTTCAGAATTTGATAGTACCATTTTTTTTATGATGGTAGCAAGTTCAAAAACTGTTTTTTCGGTAGGATTGCCAAGATTTATAATCTCTCCCGACAAGCCATCTGTTTCTTGAAGTAGAGATAGTCCTTCTACAAGGTCAGATACATAGCAGAAAGATCTTGTTTGCTTGCCGTTGCCATAGATCGTGATGTCTTTATTTTGCAAAGCTTGTGTTATAAAATTGGAGACTACTCGACCATCATTAAGCTCCATATTGGGACCGTAAGTGTTAAAAATTCTTGCAATCCTGATATCTGCTTTGTATTTCATAAAATAGGTCATTCCCATAGCCTCAGAAAATCTTTTTGATTCATCGTAGCAAGACCTTTCACCTGCAGGATTAACATTTCCAAAATAAGTTTCTACTTGAGGGTGTTCCAGTGGATCGCCATAAACCTCTGAAGTTGATGCAATGACTACCCTTTTAATCTTATTTTGTTTTAATGCCTCCATTAAGTGAAAAGTTCCTTGTGAGTTTGCAAGCATTGTCTCTATGGGGTATTTTTTATATTGAACTGGTGAGGCAGGAGAAGCTAATGAATAGGCATAATCTATATCCGAAAGATCCATAAAATCATACTTAGACACATCTCTGTTAATTATTTTTAAATTTTGGGAAGCTAAATGTCCAAGGTTATCTTGGTTGCCGGTTAAAAAATTGTCAACAACTAAAACCTCATCTCCTTTACTGAGGTGAAATTTTGATAGGTGAGATCCGATAAAACCTGCACCCCCTGTGATTAAAATTTTCATTTTTTAGATATTGATTTTCGGCCGACCAACAGAAATATAAGTAATTTGGTTAATTTTCATATGTTCTGGTTGATAAATATTTCTGCCATCGATTATTAGTGGAGTTTTTAAGAGAGACTTCACCTTTAAAAGATCTGCCTGTTTGAATTCATTCCATTCGGTAAAAACAATAAGAGCGTCTTTATCTCTGGCAACGTCGTACATATCAGAAGCATAGCGTATTTTATCTCCAAGTATTTTTTTGACATTATCAGTTGCTGCTGGATCGAAGGCTTCAATTTGATATCCCATTGAGATAAGGTCAGTGATGATGTAGATAGCTGGTGAAAATCTTATGTCATCAGTGTTTGGCTTAAAGGCAAGACCCCAGACACCTAGATTTTTACCTTTTGTATGTAATTTTATTTTATCTAGAAAATTATTTCTGACGGTAGTGTTAATTTTCTCAACAGCATCAAGTAATGAAGTGTCTATCCCATATTTTTTCCCAGTCTCATTTAGTG
>JBEIIR010000002.1:0-28836 GCA_040380695.1 Gammaproteobacteria bacterium
AACATCTACAGAAGGATTGACACTTCCAGGCTATATTGGGGGAGATCTTTATCTTGATGGCCTAACATCTACAGAGGGAGTGACTTTTCCAGACTCTATTGGGGGAGGTCTTTATCTTGATGGCCTAACATCTACAGAGGGATTGACACTTCCAGGCTTTATTGGGGGAGATCTTTCTCTTAAAGGCCTAACATCTACAGAGAAAAACTCCTTACTTAAAAAACACCCGAAACTCGAGCGTAATATATATTAAACTCACAACTTGTCACTTTTTTCCTCTTGACAATAAAACATAAAAATCAGTATCATGAAAACATGTTAAACAAAAAACAAAAAAAAGAAGTTGTTTACCACACAAGCTGGATGGTTTTTATATGCCTTATTTTGATAATGGTAAGCTTGGTTGTCACCGTAGCGAATTTTAGCGGTTTTTAAATTTTAAAACTTAAAAAAAGTTCCAACCATAAAAGCAATCCCCGCTGACAGTCCACCGACTAAAATTATCTCTCCTACTGACCTCAAAAAAGAAAGCTTAGTTATCTGCCATCTTATAATGCCAAGTAGTCCTAAAGCAGAAAATGTTGCTGCTACAGCGTAGAAGATCACATTCTCTCCTTCTCGTAAAAAAACAAACGGTAGGAGCGGAATTGAACCAAAAAAAATAAATGAAATAAGTGTTGCTATGCCGGACAGATATGGATTCTCTTGTGGTTTATCCATTCTCAATTCATACTTCATCATAAATTCTGCCCAATAGTTAGGATTTGTACTGTAAACCTCAGCTAAATTTAGCGCTTGCTGTCTATTAAAACCCTCTCTTTCAAGTAAAAAAACTGATTGCTCTTTTTCTTTGAGGGGATCATTTTTTATATGAGCCTCCTCTATTTTTTTATTTTTTTCATATTGATCTTTTTGAGATCGAAGTGAAAGAAAATTTCCTAAGCCCATAGAGGTTCCGTCAGCAAATAAGTTTGCCAGTCCAAAAAGCATTATTGTCAAATAACCGGCACTTAAAATACTCTCATTTTGTGAAGCTCCGGTGAAACCCGCAACAACTGCAAATGTTGTTACGATGCCATCGTTGCCGCCATATACTATCTCTTTCAAATATTCTGTAAGCGGTGAGGCAGAATGGTCTTTTTTTAGATGCTTATCTAAGTCAATCTCTGAATATTGCATTAAAATATTCTATCATGATTTTAATATACAAACCTCAAGGTTTTACCCCGCTTGAGGTCATAAAGTACTTACAAAATATAGAAAAAACAAGTTCAAAACTTGCCTACGCCGGCAGACTCGATCCGATGGCTGAAGGATTACTTTTAATTCTTGAAAATGATGAATGCAAAGATAGAAAATCTTTTGAAAATCTTGATAAAACTTACGAATTTGAGGCTTTTTTTGGCCTGAGCACAGACTCCTACGATACTCTCGGGATCATAACTAAAGATAATATTAATAGAGACTATCCAGAACCTAAAAACTTAGAAAAATATATTCTGAACCATAGTCACATTTTTAATCAACCCTATCCACCGTATTCCTCGGCTAGAGTTTGTGGCAAACCCCTTTTTTACTGGGCAAGAAATGGTGTTATCTCTAATATAGAGATACCAAGCAAGAAAGTTACAATAAAAGATATTAAACTCACCTCCTACACAAAGTGGCCTTTTGAATTACTATATGAAAAGATCACAAAAAATATAAACTCTGTAAATGGAGATTTTAGACAGGATATCATCTTGAATAATTGGAAAACAATCCGTGTAAAACTTAAAAACGCAGAGCTCGTTGTAGCAAAGTTTTTGATTCAGTGCTCAACCGGCTTTTATGTCAGAGCATATGTTAATAAAATGGGGGAAGATTTAAACATCCCAGCGACTACCTTATCCATTAAAAGAATTTCTATAGGTAATTTTAAAATAACAGATCAAAGTGTCATTCAGCTTCCGGATCTTTTAAGAGAGCGGGGATAGTTAATGGACAGCTCAAACCCAAACATATTTTTCTTTGAAATATTGCTTGCTCAAGAGTCCAGATTATTGCCAAAACAGCAACTATAAGGATTAAGCCGACAACTGCTGCCTGAATCTTATTTCTTGCTGCAGTAACAGCCTCCTCATCTCCACTTGAGGTAACCCACGCAAAAGCTCCAAGAAGCATGTAAAATAATGCCGTCAATCCGGCAATTACAAAGAAAATTCTAATTGCAAATGTCAGAATTTCGCCGAGAGTTGGCGGCTGAAAGCCTAACTCATCTAAATCTATTCTCAAATCTTGATCTGTAGCTGATTCTAAACTAAAGGCTTTTTCGGTTGAGAAAGTAATTTTTTCGTTGGCATTAGATGCAGGCTGAAGAATTATCTCATTATTGTTAAAAGCTATAGACCTTATCGGCTGGTTAACTTGAAATTGATTTTTTGATAGCCTCATCCCGTCAACATCAAAAACAGCTAAATACGGCTGAGGTTTATCATCTATATTTTTAAAATCACCACTCACAAATACTAGATTATTCTGGGCTTTAATATCGTATACGCGACCATCAAGTTTTGGCCTCCACATGCTCAGATCGTTTAGTTCTCTATCAATTATTGCCAGATAGCGCTGATTTACAAACTCTCCGGGTACTACACGAATTTTTTCGAAACTACCTCCCAAGAAAGTATACTTAGATACGTCAACGGATTGTGACAACGAGCCCTCGATCTCAACGGTTAACTTTACATTTTCAATCTGAATGTTGTTGGATTCAACGGCACTTACACTAAATGTCAAAAAGAATAAAATAAATAACCAACTAATCACTTTTAAACAGCTAAAAAATATTTTTTGCATATTTAATTATACCATACTATGGGATAGTTCACAAGTTGCAATTGATTATCTGTTGAAGTATCATAAACAAATACTATGCTTCTTTCTAGAACCTACAAAGGAATTATCTGGACAAATCATGCTCTTACCAGACTCAAAGATAGAAAGATTTCTCAACATATGGCATACAAAACAATTGCCCTTCCCGATTCAAAGAAAAAAGGTAAGAAAAATGGCAGCTATGAATTTACTAGAGCTGAGGGAGATCATAAAATAACTGTTGTTGCCAAAAGAACAGATAAAAATCACTGGTTGATAGTATCTAGCTGGATAGATCCGCCATTAAAAGGCTCTATAGATCTAAGAGGCAAGAATGAATTTATTCTATTTAAAATATTTAGGGATTTAATAAAGAGTATTTTCCGATAGAAAAAATCTGAAATTTCAATGTATAATTTCGAAGGTTAAAAAATTTAAAAAAAAATATGTACGCAACTCTACCAGAACTTGATTATGACATTACAGCGCTTGAACCTTTTATAGATGCAAGAACAATGCAGATTCATCACGACAAACACCACGCACTATACGTTGATAAATTAAACAGTGTGATGGATAAGCATGCAGAACTTGCTAAAACGGATCTGAAAGATTTAATGAAAAATTTGACAGAACTTAACATCGATGAAGCCGATAAAACTTTGATCAAAAATCATGGTGGCGGCCATTTAAATCACTCTTTATTTTGGAGCATATTGGGCTCTAAAAAAGATATTGATGAGGTATTAACTCAGAAAATAATGGACCAGTTCTCATCTATTACCAACTTTAAATCAGAGCTTACTCAAGCTGGATTAAATCGTTTTGGATCCGGCTGGGCATGGTTGGTTGAATCAAGTGGCAAACTTAAAATTTATTCAACAGCCAATCAGGATTCTCCTTACTTGCAGGGCGATACTCCGCTTATCGGAATTGATGTATGGGAACATGCATATTATCTAAAATATCAAAATCTAAGAGCCGACTATATTGAAGCATTTTTTAAGGTGCTAAAAATAATTGATTAAATTTATACAGAAAGAAGAACTGCTCTTAATGGGGATCCATCGATTTCCTTAAACTTAAGTGGAGGTGCAAACATAAAATAGTCACCAGCTGGGACTTGACTCAAATCAACTCCTTCTAAAATGGGTATATATTTCTCAAGGAGTAAAGTGTGTGGACGGTTATCAGCACTGCCTTTCTCCTTTATTGACAAATAATCTATCCCGACCAATCTTACCTCTTGCTGAACAAGATATTCTGCTCCTTCTGGAGAAAGAAAGATAAAATTACTAAAAAAAGGCTCAGACAATCTCAAAGAGTTTTTTGTTTTTAGAAGTATCCTCTCATCTTTCTTAATTTTATATTTTTCTAATGTTTTAACTGTTACCGCGCGCGTTTCATTTGTGCAATCTAAAACGCGCGCATCACCTATGAAGTGCTCAATATCAAACGCTTCAACCCCTGCCCCGCTTGGATTGACATGCAGCGGGGCATCAAGATGCGTGCCGGTGTGTGAGCCGATTCTTATCTCAGTCAGTTGAGTAGAGGATTTTAGATTTTTAGTAACTTCTAATTTAATGGGAGGATTGCCTGGGTATATAACGGTATTTTCTGTAAGCTCCCAAGAGATGTCATAAATTTTTTTAATTCTCATATTATTTTTTAACGTCGTGACCTCCAAACTGTCCCCTTAAGGCCGATACAACTTGACCGATATAGCTTGGTTTTGAGCTTGATTCAACTCTAAAATTGTATGCTCCTTCAATTATTGGGACGGGCTCCTTCATTTTTTTAGCTGTTTCAACAGTCCATTTACCTTCTCCACTATGATTTATAGTTCCTGAAACTGAATCAAGATCGCCCCCCCACTCCTTATATGCTTTATTTAACCACCCGATCAATCTAGATTCAATTACACTGCCACAATTATAGATTCTGGATGCTTCAGATAAATCAATACTGAGGTCTGATTTTTTTAAAATATTAAATCCCTCGCCGATTGCTTGCATCATGCCGTACTCTATGCCGTTATGAATCATCTTAACAAAATGCCCCGCCCCTACTCCCTCAAAGTGCGCATATCCCTGAGGTATGGCAAGATCTTTATATAGATACTCTAATTCTTTAAATTTAGAGAAAGAACCTCCGATCATAAGACAAGCTCCGTGTCTTGCGCCCGATGGACCACCTGAAACACCGACATCTATATACTCAATACCTTTTTCTTTCAACTTATTTGCTCGAGGAAGGTCGTCCTGAAAGTGAGCGTTGCCACCCTCTATTATTACATCTTTACGACTTAAGAGATCAGATAGGCCACCTTCTGCAAAAAGCGTTTGTTCTGTTGGTGCACCTGCAGTTAACATCATCCAAATCACTCTAGGTCCATGACTAAAACTGTCGACAAACTCCTTTAAAGAAGTGGTTGTAATTGCCCCCTCTTTCTCAATACCTATTAGTTTCTCAGCTGTGCGATTATAAACTATCACTCGCCAGCCTTTCTCCAGTAATTGCCTAGCCACACCTCCTCCCATTTTGCCCGCTCCGATTATTCCAATCTCTTTCTTCATAAGAATAGTTTAAAACAAAAATTAGTTATTAATAGATAAATAGATCAGGTTTCTTTTTATTCTTCCAAAAATAAATAATTGGTTCAATAAACGACCACTCACTCATTATCTCTTTAGTTGACACAAATAAAGTCTGATCTCCTTTAAAAATATCGTGCAACAACGCTTCGTAATCATCAATGAATTGGTCGTCGCTATATGCCTGTCTGTATTTAAATCCTAACTCATGTGCTCTTAGTTCATAAATAAATCCAGGTTTCTTTGACAAGAAGCAGATCGAAATTTTTTCCTGAGGTAGTATTTGATAGATTAAAGTATTTTGAAATTTTCCGGACTTGTCACTAAAGGGAGACTGTGAAGGTTTAAATGTCACAACAACCTCAGTTACAGACTCTGATCGACATTTGCCACTTTCTAAAATTAATGGTATATTTCTAAAGTTCTCACTATCTGATTCTGTTTCGATTTGAAAATAAGTTTCTGTTTCGGAATCAGCCGCCACACCTTCAACTTTTGCATAATTTCTATACTGCCCTCTTTGTGTTTTCGTGGCCATTTCTTGACCAGTAAAACTTTTTAAGGAAAGAAGAGCTTTGGCTCTTGCTTGCTTGATATCGTCGGCAGAAAATGTTGCCGGTTCATCCATTATAAAAAGAGCTAACAGCTGAAGCATATGATTCTGACCAACATCTCTTAACGCTCCTATCTTGTCATAGAACTCACCTCTTTCCTCTATTCCAGATTGCTGCAAAAGCCTGACCTCAATCTTCTCTATAAACTTATTACTCCAAATTGGATTAAAAAAAATATTTCCAAATCTAAATGCCATGATATTACGGACGGTTTCTTTTCCAAGATAATGATCAACTCTGTAGATCTGCTCTTCTTTAAAAAGACTGCCTAAAAGTTGGTCAAGTTTTTGCGCTGTTTTCAGATCAGTCCCAAAAGGCTTTTCTAATATCACTCTTGTCAAACCTTCTTTAGGACTGCAAGGTTTGGTTAGTCCTGATTCGTGAAGATTTTTTATAATTGTTTCATAAGCCTGTGGAGGGACTGCCAGATAAAATAGCTTATTCGAACAGATCTGCCACTTGCCATCAATCTGACCCAACATCTGAGCTAAATTTTCATAGGCTGCTTTCTCGGTAAAATCACCTCTTACATACTCAAACAATGCTAAAAAGCGATCATACATCTCTTGTTTAGGAAAATCGCTGCTTTGCATAATTTCCAACAAATAAGACCGCATCGAAATAGTGTCCATAGACCTTCTTGAGAATCCGTAAACTTTAAATTTCGATGGAATCTGCTTTTTTAAAAATAAATGGTACAGAGATTTTAAGATCTTTTTTTTTACCAGATCGCCTGTTATGCCGAAAACAATTAAAATGCTAGGTAATTGAAAATTTGATACATTGACTGATGTCCTTTTTTTATACATTCTAAAGATTATACACTTTTAGTTTATTCATTTACGACAATCTTATCCTTTAGCAAGGAGTATAATTTTAAATATGAACGTCAATAAAAAATATAATGCAGTGTTGTTTTTAATTTCAACAATCTCTTTTTTAATTTACATAGTAACTCTGACTACAAACTATCTCGCCACATCTTTACCTCTTAACGGATTAACCACTGGAGGGATATCTGATCTCTATCCAAATCTTTTTACGCCTTCAGGCATCACGTTTTCGATCTGGGGTGTCATATATAGCCTTATTTTTGGCTTCAATTTTTTTATATATTATAAACTTACAGGCAAAATCAATGATCATGATTTCAGATTTTTAAAAAAAATACAGATTTTTTTTATTTTAAGCTCTATCTTAAATGCTTTATGGATTGTCTGCTGGCATTTTCTTTATATCGGACTATCTGTTTTAGTGATGATCTTGCTTCTTATAAGCCTGATTGCAATAAACTTAGAGATTAAAAATAACAAATCAAATTTATCCCGCTCGTTTTTCTTAAAGGTTCCTTTTCAGACATATTTCGGTTGGATTACAGTAGCGACCATTGCCAATATTACCGCTTATCTGGTCAGTCAGTCGTTTCAGGGTTTTGGATTATCAGATATTTGGTGGACCGTTATAATTTTACTCACTGGAACATTTATAGGAGTCTTCACCGGTTTTACAATTAGAAGCCCCTCTTACCTTTTGGTGCTCATCTGGGCTTATTTTGGAATTTTGATAAATCACACATCTGTGGCTGGATTTAATTTCAAGTATCCAGAGATCATCGCAACCACTGTGCTATCAATATCAGTATTTTTTGTAGTCCTATATCAAATTATTTTTAAAATAAATAATTTAAGTAAATAATCTTTAAAAATTATTTGATAACAGAAATCTAAACATAATTAAGTCTAGAAAAAACAAAAATACACCCTGTAGGCAGATAGCGTATCCGTAACCTTTTAGCTTCACTGAATTTTTTTTGACAGCAATAAAATAAAGCACAAAAGCAGCTAATATGTAGACAATATCAAGATAAACATTTACCAATAAAATATCTTTTGCGCTTGAAAAATACTTCACAATCTCTTCCTGCGCTTGATCCCTGATCTGCTGATTTTGAAATGCAGAGTAAAGGGCAATTATCAAATTGATTACGTTCCAAAAAAAATTCATCTGAAAAAAATAACCCTTTACCGTATTTTTAAATTTTTTTTGAAAAAAGACACCTGTTACAATATTTATAATTGCAAAGATCAGGAAGGTATATATGAAAACATTAAGAGTATTTAAAATATCAAGCATATTATTCTACTTTATCACAATTTAAAGCGATAATCCTTTTTAAGATGGCTAAAGATGATAAATAAGTTGCCTCAACTCCTTCATAGCCTAAATTTCTTGTACCAAGCGTAATTGCTTTGGTAAATGGAGTATCGGATGCATAGTGAATAATCCCAAGATCAAACGGAATATCTAAAAGCTCAATTATCTCTCGCTCCGGATACCGACTAAAATTTGTGGCTTCATATATCGCGCTTAAATAAGGCCCATCCTCCATCTCAACCAAACTGTATCCTTTCATAAAATAACTCTCAATGACAGACTCAGGGTGTAAAAAGGTGCCTTTAGTAGAGACGACACCTTGACCACTTAATACACTGCCTGATTGAAACTCAGTAAAATCTGCCTGTGAAAAAGCGTTTTTTATGATGAAGGTGTTATCGGTATAAGTATCATAAACTTTCACCGGTATTCCTATATCGCCGATATTCGCATGCAAAAAAGAGGCTTTACCTAAGATATAAACTCCTTTTAGTTGAGAGAGATTTTGAAAAAGGGTTGATAAAACCATATATGCCCCTGAGCCAAGAGGATAATCAATATTCAAAATTAAAGCATTGGAAGATTTAAGCAATTCTGTATTTTTGGTAATTTTTAAAACACCTGGGGCATCGACAATGTCTTTGACAGAAAGTATCTGTGCATTGATGTCCAGATAATGTTTAGCGTTTATATTTTCGATACCATACTTTTCTTCAACTTTCTCTCGCTCTATTTTTACAGAAGGGTTCTCATTTTCGTATTTTTTTAAAACATACCATAGAAAATTTTCTTTTGAACCTGGATGATCTCCTTTCTGGATATTCTGCCAGTAGTCAAGAAGTGTGGTCATTTTTTTCTCCTCTAAAAAGCCTATTAAACCCTGTTCGATATTGGTGACAAAGCCCGTGATATTATTAACCAAACTATGAGTATTCGAGGATACAAAATAGATAGGTCTGTTTACAAAATCTTCCTGCTTTGTGAAGTTTAATATATGATCAAACCATCTCTGTGCTGCTTTTTTATAATCCACATAATTTCCTCTCAGAAGCTTTATAGAAAAATCTACTTTAATCTTAGAAATTGTAATTAATTTCTGAGCCATATTCTCTCCAAAAATTCTTTCCAGACGCTTAAAATTTTCCTCATCTATTCCTAAAACATTCCTAATTTTCTCTATATTTTTCGCATCAAATCTACCATTTAGCGATTGTAGCTTTTTATGCATTTTATTCCATTCAATACTGAAAGCTGTTAAAAGCCCAACAATATCATCTAAATCAGTAACCGAGTTTATAAAAACAGCCATTGTTTCTTCGCCATCAAAAAAAATTTTTCTTCTTCTTGCTGGAGCAGAGACTGGCTCCCAGAAATCCAATTTATACCCGTCCCTTAAAAATATATCCCCGGTCTGTCCCAAGACGAATTTACTTACTTTATGCACCTCAGGAGGCAAACGCAGATATGAATACATAAAGCCCTCTATATCAAGCTCTTCAAGATGTGCCTTTTTATGTATGGAGGGACACATTTGTTTGTACAAACCTTCAATCTGATCTATCGCCATCTTCCCCTTTGATCTGAGAAAAGTTCTATAGGTGTTAATGTATATCTTTGTAGATTGCTGTTTATCCATAATTGAAAATGTATATATAAAATCAAATTGAGCGCCTTAAAGCCACATAAGTCAGTGACCAAATCTCTAAAATTGCATAAAGTCCAAGCAAAACTGTGGCTGGCGAAAACCCTTGCAGGGCTACATGCGCAAATATTAACCAAACTATAAAGTAAATAAGTGAGTGGATTCTCCTCCACCAACCTTTTAAAAATTTGACACTTAAATCGTTTGATGTCAGCCAAAGCGGAATAAGAGCATATAATGAAGCTGCGCCTAAAATCTCATAAACAGGAATGAATTGAGGGATCTCTCGACCACCAAATAATACCGGAAAAAGTCTTAAAATTGCATAATGCAGAAAGGAAAAAGCAAACATCAACACTCCAATCTGTCTTCGAAATAGCATTAAGATTGTAAAAAAATTATTACTAACTCCAAAGCGACGTGCAATGCCTGGCGTTAAACATAGACAAAATAAAAATGCAGCCAGTTGACCAAACATAACACCTAAAGGATAAATTTGAGGCGTGAACAATTCGAAATACGAAGATATGGCAACTCCTACTAAACCTAAAATGACCAACAGATAAATAAAGCGGAAACCTTTGAGAACTTCTCTTTTGTGAAGTAGAATATCTTTGTAAAAATTTTTTATATTTGTCATAAGTTATATGATACCACGTTTAAGGGTCGGACCCTCTTGACATAATGCACTAAATTTGCAATAATAAATTTGTATGGATTATATTTCTAAGCTCAAAGACCAAGGTTCTCGCATTACAGTTGCCCGAAGGTCTATAATAGAACTTTTTGAAAACACAAAAAAGCCTATCTCTGCGACCTCCATTCACAATATGCTAACTAGAATTGGGGTAAATGTCAACATGACCACAGTATACCGTGAAATAGAATTTCTTATTAAAATGAATATACTAGAAAAAATTCCATTAAAAGACCACGAACTTCACTATGAACTAAAAGACAGAGAACACCATCATCACTTACTATGCACAAACTGTGGACTTATAGAAGATATCACACTTGAATCTGAAAAAAAGTTACTAGCAGAAGCTCACCAAAACAGCAATTACGATATAAGCAGACACTCAATTGCTTTTTATGGCAAATGTCCAAAATGTAAATAAATTTACCCCAGTTTTTAAAATAAGACACTGTAAATAAACAGGCACACTCCCAAACCCCAGAAAACGTAAATCCATGTTTTTGACACTTGAATGTCATCAGCAGTGTTATCACTAATATTTTTATAAAGCACCACCCAGTAAGCCTGTGTAAAAATATGAAGTAGATAAGAAGTAACAATGTAAACTGACCAGTTTATAAGCCAGTAAGCGCTTAGGTTCAAAAGTGTGTTTATCAAATCTACCGCACTTGTGATAAGTGTTACAAAAAATGTCAAGACCACATACCTTGTGGCAACATATTTAAAGTTTGACCCTACCAAGTCAACACTTCTTTTGAACGCAGAAATAGCAGATCTATTGTTTATAATTATTTCCTGGTGACTAAAAGAAAGAAAAAACCCGATTAAAATTCCCGGAATTATTAAGGGAAAGGTACTAAAAATTATCAAAATTACCCAGACTATAAAGCTTAGATATATCATTGGGATTTTTTTTAAACTTTTTAAAAAAATATTACGTAATGTATTTTTTTCTTTAAAGCCTAAAATGTACGTTAATGAAATGGAAAAAATAGTGCTCGATATTGTAATTAGAGCGATTAAATAAGCAATGACCCCATACTCTTTTGTAAGAAAATTGGCTGTAGTTGTAGAAAACTGTTCAATTAATAAAATATTTTTATTTAAATCAGTGGTTTCGTAAATAAGTTTAAGTAATGAATATACTTGTAAATAAAATTCATAAAAAATTTTATAAACAGGATAGATTAAAGATGCCGTTAGAGATACAATTATCAAAAAAACGATTGTAATCTGTGTAAATTTTGACGCGAGCAACAGAAAAGCGCTTTTAAAAAGTTTATTTATCGTCATTTTATTGCTCTTATTAGCTACCATTTAGTAAATATATAATACAATAATAAGTTATCCATAATTGGAGCGACAAGTAAAATTTAGTAAGGAATATACGAATGGACTTTTTGTATATATTTTGATATACTTCATTTTTACCTTAAATTTATGGAAATAAGAAATTTTGCAATTATAGCTCACGTTGATCATGGAAAAACAACTCTAGTTGATGCGCTCCTTAAACAATCTCACGTTTTTCGCGACAATCAAAAAGAGATGCAGGAAGATCTCCTCATGGATTCTAACGACCTTGAGCGTGAAAAAGGCATCACAATTCTTGCCAAAAATACCGCCATTGACTACAAAGGTCAAAGAATAAACATAATCGATACACCGGGTCACGCTGACTTTGGAAGTGAAGTTGAGCGAATCTTAAACATGGCAAGCGGAGCGCTACTTTTAGTTGATGCGGCGGAAGGTCCTTTACCCCAAACAAGATTTGTGCTCAAAAAAGCTTTAGAATCAAAGCTCCCAGTCATCCTCTTTATTAATAAAATTGATAAAAGAGATGCCAGAGCCATAGAAGTACAAAGAGAAGTTGAAACACTATTTCTAGAACTTGCACAGGATGAATCTGCTTTGCATTTTAAGACACTCTACGGTGTTGGCCGTGACGGTAAGGCATATTTAGAATTACCTCAACATTACAGTTCGGATTTACCGGGCGATCTCTCACCGCTTCTTGAAACAATAGTTCAAGTCGTCCCCAACTCTCATAACCGAATAAGTGAACCTTTCCAAATGTTGATTTCAACCATTGACCATGATCCTTATGTGGGAAAGATCTGTATCGGTAAAGTAAATAGGGGCACTCTAAAAAAAGGACAGAGAATATCTTTGGTAGATGAAAGCTCTGTTATCGGCACATACACTGCTACCAAACTATTTCAGAGTAAAGGACTAGGACGCATTGAAACTGAGGAGATTGTCTCCGGAGACATATGCGCGCTATCTGGTATTCCCGAGCTTACAATCGGCCAAACTGTATGCGACCCCTCTACTCCTGAAAGTTTACCAAAGATAAAAGTTGAAGATCCAACTATAAAAATTAAGATCAGCCCCAACACTAGCCCTTTTGCCGGCCGAGAAGGTGATTACGTCACATCAAGACAGATTCGCGCAAGATTATATAAAGAAACAGAGACTGATCTAGGTTTAAAAGTTGAAGATGATATCGAAACCACTTCTTACAATGTTTCCGGTCGCGGCGAACTTCATTTAGCTGTTTTAATTGAAACAATGAGACGAGAAGGATATGAGCTTGAAGTTTCTAAGCCTCAAGTTATATATAAAAAAGTAGACAATGTTGAGTGTGAGCCGTTTGAAGAATTGACAATTGACGTTCATAAAGACTATATGGGACAAGTCACAGATGAGCTTGGTAAAAGAAAAGGAAAGATGATAAATATGTCTCAACAATCAGATTCTACTATTAGATTGATTTATAAAATTTCGAGTAAGAATTTAATAGGTATTCGAAGCACGCTTTTGACTAATACCAGAGGAACGGCGATTATGCACACTTATTTACTTGGCTATGAACAACGAGGATCTGACATGGAAAATATAAGAAGAGGTGCTTTGATTGCAACGCAATCAGGTGAAACGGTTACCTACGGCCTTGCTGGGGCTCAGATAAGAGGTACTATGTTTTTTGGACCAGGGGTTAATATTTATGAAGGCATGGTAGTTGGTCTATCCTCACAGGATCGAGATATTGAGGTGAATGTCTGCAAAGAAAAGAAATTAACAAATAACCGCTCATCTGGGGAGGGCGTAAAAGCTATTCTTGAGCCACCCACACTTCTTTCATTAGAGCAATATTTAGATATCGTTTCAGATGATGAGCTTTTAGAGATTACGCCTAAAAATATCAGACTCCGAAAAAAATATCTTACAATTGCTGAACGACGCGTAAATAAAAGAAGCTAAATCTTAAAAAGTGAAAGGTAATTATTCACTATCTCTTTGCTATACTTTCTTCAACATGTTTAAAAAAGCAAATTTACTTGTTTTGATAATTCTATCTTCAAGCATTTTAGTTACATTCTTAATCTATCAAAAAATATTGCCCCCTTTTAAAACTGGTCTAAATATCAACCGAACACAAAAACAAGATATTAAAAACACTCCACCACCCACCAACCTCCCTTTTTCAGAATTAACAATTCGGTCATTAAAAAATAAAGAATATAAAAGCAAGCTTGGCGAATTAAAACTATTTCAACAATATCGTAACTTTAATAGCTATCTGACCGACTATACATCTGAAAATCTAAAAATAAACGGGCTAATAACGGTTCCCACCTCCAAGCAACCTGAAAATGGTTTTCCAGCCATTATCTTTATACACGGATACATACCACCAACCCGATACAAGACTACCGAGAGGTACACTGATTATGTCAACTCCTTTGCGAAAGAAGGCTTTGTTGTGTTTAAAATTGACCTTAGGGGACATGGAGATTCTGAAGGCGAAGCCACCGGCACATATTTTTCACCAAACTATGTTATTGACACATTAAATGCTTATGAAGCTCTTAAAAATTCAGACTTTGTAAATAAGAATTTAATCGGTTTGTGGGGACACAGCATGGCAGGAAATATAGTTGCAAGAGCTTTAGCAGTTAACGATGACATAAAAGCAGGAGTTGTCTGGGCAGGAGCGGTATACACATATAAAGATTTGATAGAGTACGGCATTGGCGACAATAGTTATGTTCCTCCGACAACACTTACGGGAAGACGCCGTACCAGGCAAGAAATTATTGAGATATATGGGCAACCTAATACAAATGAAAAGTTTTGGCAGGAAATTTCACCAGCCACATACATAAAAAGAATTGGCCCTCGAATACAGCTTCATCATCCTATTGATGACAATGTTGTGTCAGTAGAATATAGTCGCAATCTGTCGGCAATTGCAAAAGAAAATGACATAAATATCTCATTTTTTGAATATAAAACAGGTGGACACAATCTCACAGGCACAACTTTTATTAAGGCGATTACTGAATCTGTAAAATTTTATAAAGCTAAGTTTGATATTGAGTAAATTATCTCTGTGACTCCTTCATTTTTATAAGCATTCTCATGCGAGGATTTTTTACCATAAAATCTCTATGTTTAAAAACAAACTTCCAAAAATCATTATTCCATTTTTCTGCCCAAATTCCCTTCTCATAGTTGCTCATTTTTAAAATATACGAAGATCCAGAGATATATGGCTTGGTAGCAAATATGCCCCCGTCGGCAAACTGGCTCATGCCGTAAACATTTGGCACCATGACCCAATCGTACGCATCTATAAATAACTCCATAAACCACAAATAACAATCATCAGGACTATATTCATTTAAGAGCATATAGTTTCCAATAACCATAAGCCTTTCAATGTGATGACAGTATGAAGTTTTTAGTACTTTTTCAATGACGTTATCAACTGGCAAAATTCCAGTTTTACCGGACCAGAAAGTGGCAGGAAGTTTTTTTTCATGCTTAAAAAAATTTAATGTTCGCATTCTTGTACCATGCCCTACATACATTACCCTCATAAATTCACGCCAACCAATTATCTGTCTTATAAATCCCTCAAGTGATGCAATCGGCACATTGTTTTTAAAAGCAAATTTTACTGCTTCATCAACAACTTCTTTGGGAGTCAGAATCCCAGTATTTAGATATGTAGATAAAACGCTGTGAAAAAGGTAACTTTCTTCCTTAACAATAGCATCTTCATATGGACCAAAAAAATTAAATCTATTTTTTAAAAAATCATCCAGTAATTTTTTAGCCCCTTCTGCTGAAACTGTGTAATTAAATTCAGAGGTATCGCCGTAATTATCTTTAAAATTATCAAAAATATATGATTTTGCTTCTGAAATAAATGTTTCGTCTTCTCTAAAATGCAGATTTGCAACTTTTGGAATCTCTAAATTTTTAGGCACTTTTTTTCTATTCTCGGTATCAAAACTATATTTACCTCCGTCAGGAGTATTGTCATCATTCATTAAAAGATGCAGTTTTTTTCTCATATATTGATAAAAAAACTGCATCTTTGGATTTTTATTTGCCTCTAACCAATCGTTAACCTCTCCCCTTTTTAGATAAAACATTGGTGAATCATGCCAATTAATCTTAACTTGATGTTTTTTAGCAAATCTTTCAACTCTCTTTGCTAAAAGAAAATCTGTAACATCGCAGATATCTACTTCATTGATATTTTTATCTATCAAAAAATAGAAAATGTCTTCAGTTTTTTTAAAAGAAACTGTTTCTAAATATATTGTCTCAAAGCCCTTTTTTATGAGCATATCTTCATATTTTTTTAAAGTTGCCCGATGTAGTATCAATTTCTGGCAGTGAAATTTGTACTGCCTAAAAAATAACTCTTCCTCAACAAGGATAATTTTCTGACCTTTTTTTATTGCAGGATGATTTTCAAAAAGCTGATGAGGAAAGATAATTGTTGCTTTTTGCATAGAAATGATTGTGAGTATTATACCCCTTTTAAAATAGAAAGTGCGTTTAAAAATGTACTCTCATACTTTCTGTATTGATGAAAAAACTCTACTTATCTCTATCAACCTTCTATAAAGTACCTCAAATTTATCCCAATCATCCGGCAATTTTTTTTCAGGAGCTATGTCTTCTTCAAGTTTTAAAAATGCATCTAATGCACCTTTAAATGACGAGACCGTCGAGGAAATATTGGTTGCTATATATCTTTCAAGTTCTTTTAGATGAGGAATTTTTCCAGAAGAAGCAACTTTGGGTAAGACAACCTCCCCTATGTAGCCTCTTATATGGTGAGAGTCTTGTTCGCGGGTTGTAACCCGCCAATTACCTAATGAGGTATTTATAGCTGGAGCACACAACATGTTGTCATACCAAAAATTTTCACCATTATTTGGTTGCCTAACGCTGCCAAGTTTGACATTAACTCCAAGTACTGGACTTAAATCGGGCTCGGTTATTACAATGTCAACACCTTTTCTAGTTGCATTTCCGGCCTCTAAATAAGCGGGAGCCATGTAAACAGATAGCTCAAATGGAGTTAACATTTTTCTAAGACATAGATAAGTTAACCATTCACTCATATAAACTCTTGTATCATCTTCTATCAGATCAGGGTTATTAAAATGCTTGGAGAAGGCAGACACTCTTTGAGTTACAAATTTATCTTGGACCCCAGCCTGTTTTCCTTTTTCTTCGCTTCCGTTAGGTAAATATGGACTATAGCCGTTTCTGACATCATCTAAAAAATTTTCTACTTTTGTTATTATTTTTTTTTCTAACATCGAAAAATATTAAGAAAAAAAATCCAAAAAATAAAGCACCCTCGCTATAAAAATACATATGCCAGACATATAAATCAATATAAAACACACTTAGACAAAATGTATAATTACGATAGGATGTCAGAAGATATTTTTAAAAACCCTGAATTTATCAGCAACTTCATAAGTTTAGCTGGCTTTGTTTTTGGACTTGGCAGCACAACAGTTATCGACATACTTGGTTTTCTTGGTAGAAATTCCGGATACTGGACGAGAGCCACTATCTCAGGACATAAAGTTACCAAACCCTTAATCTGGTTTGGTATTTTTTTAATAACCATAGGCACTGGCTTAGATATTGCCACTTTTGGCTTCGACTTTTTTTATGCTGTAAAAATAATTATCATTACAGCTTTAATAGTAAATGGCTCATTTTTGACTTTTTTGTCAGCCCTTTTTTGCTGAAAAAAGAAGCTCAAGGAAAGGAAGAGCAGCTATTGCCAGACAACCTTAAATTTAAGATTACACTCAGCTTTTTACTGTCTATATCTTTATGGTGGTCCCTCTTTTTAATCACGGTATACAATCTCACACAAAGATAACTATAAAATTTATCTTCTGACTTTAATAAAAAGTATCAGTCTTAGCAAGATTACTAAAAAACCAAAAATAAATATTATCAAACTCATAGGGGGTAAAATTGAAGATCTATTTGCCAGATACTCAATCCAATTTTCTTGATTCTTAGCTCCAAAATGGTACAAACTAAATACGTAACCCAAAAATCCCAGCCTCAAAAGAGCTCTCCACATCTTGGGACCGATCTTTAGTAGAGCGACCCTGTTAGAGATTAACGCCATAAAAGCAAAGATAATTGTTGCAATAAGTGCAGATAAGAAAGAGTAAACTCTACTTTCCGTAAGGTAATACTCAGGAAAAGGAGAATATGCTTTGTATGTGATAGAGATTAATATGTGAATAAGCAAAATTGCAAATCCAAGGAGTCCTAGATGTTTTCGATAGATTATAAATCTGTCTGCAAAATTAAAAAAATAGCATATACTGCTCAAGATCAAAGAGAGGCCTATGATTAGAAATGAAGTGTCGGCAGTTACTTTGTTAAATAGAGCGACTGAAACATCATATCCGTTGACAATATAATAAGCTGTTATTAAAGAAAATGTAAATAATGAGCAAAGAAGAGTTTGCCAATACAAAATTAGATCTGTGTTGAATTTAGCTGAATTCTTTAAAACATTTACCGTTTTTTCATGCATTACTGTTTCTATTTTCATATATTTAAATAGGTTTTTACAAATTTAATTATAGAATAAAGAAAACCAAAATATGGATATTTTCAAAATAGAAGAAAGTTGGAAAAAATATTTGAAAACTGAATTTGAAAAAGAATACTTCAAAAAACTTTGCAGTAAAGTGGAATCAGAATATGAATTGTATGAAGTATATCCCAAGTTTAAAGATATATTTTTAGCATTTAATCTGTGTCCATTTGACCAAGTTAAAGTTGTCATTCTCGGGCAAGACCCATATCACAGCAAAGGACAGGCGACTGGCCTGTCCTTTGCTGTTGAAGAAGGTGTCAGGATTCCGCCTTCTTTAAGAAATATCTTTAAAGAAATAAAAAATGATTTGAAAACACATTCTCCATCTTCCACAAATTTGAAGCAATGGGCCGAACAAGGAGTTTTACTTCTTAATTCAATTTTGACTGTTCGTTCAGGACAACCGGCATCCCATAAAAATATCGGCTGGGAGAGATTTACTGATACAGTGATAGACACTTTAAATCTTAATAAAAAAAATTTAGTTTATTTACTTTGGGGGAATTACGCAAAAAAGAAATGTAAAGCATTAGACAAAGAAAACAATCTAGTTCTGGAGTCCCCTCACCCATCACCATTATCTGCGGGCAAATTTTTTGGAAACAATCACTTTTCAAAGTGTAATCAATACTTAATAAAGAAGAAGTTGACACCGATAAAATGGTGATAAAATTTACCTCATCAGAAGGAATCGAAGCACTGCGCCAGAAAAAAGCATTATGCTACCTGCTATGGTGTAGCCAATTGCCGAATCAACAAATCCTGCATCGGGTAATCTTGCAGGTGCTCTAGTTGGTGCAGAGCCAGATCCTGTTGAAGCGGAAATAGTCATCACATGTTCGCCTGTTGCACTGCAATCAATTATATTTGAGGCATTTATGTCGCTCTGATTTATCTTTGATGTTTCTGTTGCAGTAACGTCGCACAATATATCAATTGTAGCATTAGCTTCTGCCACGGCCTTAAATATTAAAGTGGCAACTTTACCAGATCCCGTTTTATACTCGCCGGGATTGGCGATGAATCCGGATATATACACCTTATTTGCAGATGGCACATTATTTACTAAAGGAAAAAAATCGCTACCGGTTACTGATTGTAAAGACACGATAGTGCTATCGTAGGTAACATAAATATCTGTCGCTGCAACCTGCTTTGTACCAACATCTATTACAACGTCGACTGTTACTGTATCTCCAACCTTTACAGTAGAAGTTTTGGGGTTAAAATTTAAAGAGGCAGCGTCAATTTTATAAGGCAATACAAAAAAGAAAAAAAAGAGTAAAAAAAAATATTGGCGCTTAAAAAATTTCATAAACAAAACTAAGGCTCAACATTAACTGTTACTGATCCAATTTGTGGCGCAATCACTTCAACATTGTTATCAACAAATTTAGTTGTCTCAGGACCTTGCTGCCTGAGTACTGATACCGGTAAGGCTCCAGAAATTTTTGGCTTAAGAACAACACTTAAAAACGGCGTACCGTTAAGAATTAATGGTGCTTGATTTCTTATGTCCTTTATTCCAGTTATAGATACGTATCTCTCTTTGTCAAAATACTCAATTATAAAATCTGGTATTTCTGACTTTACATCAACAACCTCCCAAACTAGAGGGTCTATAGATAGCAGAATATCGTATCCTACTATATCTTTTTCACCAGCGTATCCGTTCATCACTACGTTAAAAGTTTGACCCACTTTCAGTGGGGTATCATTGACTTTTAACTCTACCCAAGGAAGTGATCGATTTTGAATAACTGATGTTGGGACAGGAGCATCTTGCTTTGATACCATCTCTTGTGGTATGGGGGTAATCGCTCCTGTTACTTGCTGAAGTTGAGTTTTGACATTTTCGTTAGTCAATAAAAAGTAACCACCGACAAATGCTATCAAAACTAATAAGGTTACAAATATCATTCTGGCGGTATGTTTGTTTTTCACCACTGGTTCATTCAAATTACTTTCATCAATAACACCATAGTTTGAGTTTTTATTTAGGTTATCCATATCTTCATCTTACATAAAAATTTATAAAAGTACAACAATGTTTATACACCCTCATCAAACTTAAAAGCTAAAGCTGTCATTATTAGTACATAATCTTGGGTGTCGATAATTCCATCAAAATTCAAATCCCCTCTTCTTAGGTTGTCAGGTGAAGTATTACCAAAATTTTGCCTGATAAAAGATATATCTACTGAGTCAACAATGCCATTTTGTTGAGGTATGTCGCCAGCTAAAAGATAAATTCCTGAAAAATCGATATTATTGTCCCCCGTACCAAACTGTATATTTGATGCACTACACTGATATCCTCCTGGAAAAGATTCACTTGGATTATTTTGACAAACCACCTTATTTAAATGCTTTGCCCCTTTAACCGCTAATGAATATTTTTTAGAAATATCTATACCTTCGAATACTTTATTACCAATATATGTACCATCTGGCTGAACTGTAAAAGGCACTATCTCTTCTCTAACTTCGCTTCTATCCTGCATTAGAGCAATATTAAAATTTAAAGAATCTCTGATTCTTGGAAGTGTTGAAACACCCTGAATTTTAAATTTCATTTTTAAATTAATATTTTGCGGGTTGATATCTACAGGTATTGTGGTTGGTGAAGGAGTTATTGTAACTATCGGAGTTATCGTGACTGTTGGAGTGGTGTTTTGTGTTGGCTCTGGAGTTATTGTAACTATCGGAATTGTAACTATCGGATTTGTCGTTACTGTTGGAGTGGTAAAAAATATATTAGCCAAAACAATTGGAGAGGTATCGCTTCTAACAAATTCTATCGCTGAACTCGAACTCTCACCGGCTGTTTCAGTGACATTAAACAGTCTTATCGGAGTGGATTGATTCAGTTGATCGGCTGACAAACCTGACTTTGTTCTAAATTTAAAAGATAATAGATTTGCAATATCTGTTGCTGATTTATTGACAATTGTTAAATATACTTTTCCTTGTTGGGAATCATTATTCTCTTCAAGAATGTCATAAATATCACTTGGAGTAAGAACAACTCCAGAACCATTAGTATTCTCATATTCAACCTTATCTTTATCATATTCCAAAACTAAACTAAAAGCAGTAACCACCTGTCCAGTTGTTTGTGGCGCTATTTTAAATGTAACAATAAAAGATTCTCCAGCAGATTTTGTTTGATTTATATCAGAAGAAAGCGTTATCGCAACATTATTTTGAGTTGCAAAAAAGCTTGTCAGATATTGATTTACAAACCATGACATACCTCCTAAAACTAAAAGTCCAAAAATAATTAAAAATACCACCTTCTTCTTTAATTTAAACTTAAAAAAAGAAGGTACTTTAAATACATTCTTCTTTTGAAAATTTGTTATTGATAAGGGTGAATAATTTTTCATTTTTAATTTTATGATGTTAAGGATTTGTCGTTGCAGTTGGCGATATACTAGATTTATAACCTATTCTCCAAATAGCAAAGTCGAGAAGATTTACTTTAGCATCACTATTAAAGTTTGCAACTCGTGAACACCCCGGGGCTGGAGTAGGCGTAGCACCACTTTTTGCAGTTAGAAAATTTGCTTTCCAACAATTGTAATCATTATTATCTATTATTCCTCCAGGGTCACATGTGGCATTGCCTTTAGCAAAATTAGGACACGTATCAGGTGTAAGAGTTGCTGTGGGTGTGACTACTGTAGCAGTTGGTGTGATGGGAGCTACTGTAGCAGTTGGTGTGATGGGAGCTACTGTAGCAGTTGGTGCCTGAGTGTTTGTTGCAGTGGGTATGTTGGTTGCTGTGGGTGTGACTACTGTAGCAGTTGGTGTGATGGGAGCTACTGTTGCAGTTGCTGTGGGGGTTGGAATGGGAGTTGCAGTTGGTGTTATTGGTGTTGCTGTTGGAGCTGCAACATCAAGCACCACAGCGTCATTCCTAGAGCAATTAGACCATGGCGTACCACAAGAATTAATACCTGAATTATCTACAATACATGCTGGATTACCTGAACATTTCAAATTGTCGTCAACTTCTTGATTTACAGCAAATATATATTTTCCAGGACCTAATAAGTTGCTAAATGTTGAATAATTTACAGTAAAAGTCTTTTTTCTCTGTGTCGCTATTCCGCTTACATGAGATGTTATTTCATACTTACACCATTTACTTGTTGAATTAGAAACTTCTGAGTCGCTTGTTGTTAAGCCAATCTGTGCAGGACTTGGACAATTTGCTAATCTTGCAAAGGAATTATGGTTATTGCAAGTTGTGCCAATACACTGTGTAAGTGCGATATATTTTTTTCCCCGATCATCATTCCAGATAGCATCATAGGTGGCGTTGTTATTTGCATCAAGTCTTGCTCTATTTATAGAGGCACTTAAAGGTTTTGGTGTTGCAGTTGGTGTTGGAGCTGCAACATCAAATGTTACAAAGTCAGCACTTGGGTGACAGGATGAAAAGCCAGAACAATTTACCTGTCCCCCGTTAAAAGTACAAGTTGGGTTACCAGAACATTTTATTTCTGGAAAAAGATTATTTTGGCTTCTATAAGATTGACTTACAAGAATCACATACTTACCTCCTGAAAGTCCATTCATATCAACCTTCACTTTTGGATTCGGTGTCTCATTTCCAAGTGAGTCCGTTATCGCTGGTCTTCTGCACCATTTCTCATTACCAGCAGCTTTAGTGAAACCAGAAGGACAGATTAAACTATCTGCGACTATACTACAATCATTATTATTGCACCTACCAATTATTACTTCTTTATTACTGTAAACCCCTGTTCTTCCATAGTCTAGGGGGGAAAATGTGGCGCTGTATTCTATAACATTATTCACGTTTGAATTCAATATTATAGCTGCATTTAGAGTGGGTGTAATAAATACTGTTGGAGCTGCAGTTGGTGTTCTGGTTGGTGTTCTGATTGGTGTTGCAGTAGGTGTTGGAGCTGCAACATCAAATGTTACAAAGTCAGCACTTGGGTGACAGGATGAAAAGCCAGAGCAATTTACCTGTCCCCCGTTAAAAGTACAGTTTGGATTACCAGAACATTTTTGTGTGTTATTAAAATTTTGACTAACAAGAATTACATATTTTCCAGCAGGCATTCCAGACATTGATACTGAACTACTATAAGAATTAGATGTTGGGGTTACACTAAAGCGACACCATGGGTCAGTTGTGGAACCAGTATTTTTACTCCAACCATTCGGGCAAGTTGGCATATTTTGTGTTGTGGCACAGTTTGCAGCTAAGCACCTGCCTATAATTATTGTTTTGGCAGTACCTGCTTGTGGAGCAAAAACTGCTGTAAAAGAAATGGTATTTGAAGCATTCATTGAAGCACTAATAGTTGTATTAAAACTCACCGGTTGACCCCAAACTGTATTCTTAGAAGGTAAGATTGTTAAAAAAAACAAGAAGACAAATATAAATAAAAAAAATTTTGAACTATTCATAATTGAGGTTTTCAGATTTATATAAATAGTATCAAAGCAATTATGAAAAATAAAGCAGAAAAAATATTTCTACACAATAACTACACATTTTGCTTTAGATAACTAAAAATAAAGAGCCTATTATGAAAACAAAAAAGGAAGCATAACTATTAAAGGCTAAATAGCCACAACCCCTATTGCAAAAACATTACAAACTTAAATCAGTTTTGAAAAAGTGTTGAAATTAAATGTTAAAAACAAAAAAAAAGTAGGCAATCCTACAATTACGCAAATTGCAGTATCGATTGAAAAAAACTTTGCATTGTGGTGCTTTTTGCTTCTTAATATGCTGCAAAAAGCACCACCCTTGCAAGTTTAAGTTTATAGATTTTATCTAACCGGTGGCTTTATGCCCGATCCTCCGGCTATTACTGTTCCATCGCCGTTAAATGCATTCATACTTATTTCTGATTGAAAATAAGTAAAAAGAAAAAATAAAGCAAATATTGATATGACAATATTTTTCATAATTTGTTTTTTCATAGATATTTTTTAAACACCTGAATAGTATACATATTCAATGTGTATTTTATAATATGGGTATTATACACTAGTCTTATAGCTTTTGCAAATTGTTTATCAGTTTTTTTAATTTGAAAGTGTTTTTGAACCTAATTAGTAGCCAAAAATAGTAGTATAAAATTACTATAGTACTATTTTTTATATTATAAAAAGAGTATATAGTAAATAAACCCTAATCAATTTATTTTTAATAAATAATAAATTTATTTAATTGTAGACATAAATTATTGATTATAAAGTAAATTTAATTTTTCTACGGGATATGCAGTTAAAGATGGCATTTTTTGTCAATAAAAATGACTAAGTAGAAATATTTTACTTCTACATCACTATCATAAGTGACGAAAAAATCAGCACAAAAATACCAGCTATCGGTCCAAATACATATACGGCTACCGTGCTTAAAATAAAAGCAGCCAACATATAAATCAGCTTGGTAAATGTTTGATAATTAAAACTCAAGTAAAGGAATAGAAAGTAAGATAAAGATATTAAAACATGTATTGACAGTTCATTGATTGTTGCAAGATCCATTTATCTTGATTTTACCGATCTTTTGCATTTTATTCAATGAAAGTCAAAGCAACGCCAGTTTTATTTGCCCTTCCAGTGCGACCTATTCGATGTATATAATCTTCATAGGTTTCAGGAAGCTCATAATTTATTACATGGGTTACATTTTCCACATCAATACCTCGTGACGCAACATCCGTTGCTAATAGAATTTTCACACGGTTTGATTTAAAAGAATCAAGGGCTCTTTGTCTTTGAGGCTGTGATTTATTGCCATGAATTGTTGAAACTGAAAATCCTCTATCGACAAGTTCATTAAATAGCCTTTCTAAACCATGCTTTGTTCTTCCAAAAACCAAAACCCTCTCGAATTCAGGCTTTATAAGTAAGTCGTGTAGTATTTCAACTTTACTTCTTCCAGCTACTTTAACAATATCTTGATCAACGTTATCTGAAGCTTTCTGGATTGATGCTCTTATAGTCACTGGATCTTTTAGAAATGTTTTTGCAATCTCACTTGCTTCTTTATTTATTGTAGCGGAGAAAAAAAGAGAGTGTCTTTTTTCCGGCAATCTTGTAACAATCTCCCTGATGTCGTTTATAAAACCCATATCAAGCATGCGATCAACCTCGTCAAGCACAATAGTTTGATAGTTTGAAAGGTTTAGAGCGCCACGTTCGACTAGATCCTTAATTCTGCCTGGTGTCCCAACAACAACCTGAGGGTTCTTTTTCAAAGCACCAATCTGTCTAAAAATAGGTACTCCACCTATGACAATTGAGAAATAACAGCGCGTACCCTGGGAAAAGGTCCGACCCTCCTCAATAATTTGTGTCGCAAGTTCTCTTGTTGGAGTGATAATTATCGCTTTTGCAAAAGGATTGTGGATTGTTTTTTGAATAATCGGCAACAAAAAAGCGGCTGTTTTACCTGTTCCTGTTGAAGCTAGGCCAACAACATCCTTACCTTCTAAAATTGGCTTTATTGCCTGATCTTGAATCGGAGTTGGATTTTTATAACCTTTGTTTACTATGTTTCTTTGAATAATAGAATCAAGCAGAAAGTCAGAAAATGAATGTTTGTTAGTGTACGCAACACTTTCCTGAGGCACAGCCTTTTTGACGAGCATCTTTGGATCCACATCCATGTACTTTATCCTCGAGCCTCCTCTTGAGAATCGATTACTATGGCGATTCCTATTGAAATTATTACGGTTTTTGTTGTCTGGAAAACCATGACCAGATCTATTGTATTTGTTGTACATAAAAAATTAAAAATTCACGAAGCATTCTTTTTATCTAGGAAGACCTAACCAAATGTATTTATGGAGATCTTCAAGTGGTAAAAACACTACGATTTAATAATTGTATTATATCAGAAGGTCCGACCCTTGTCACCTGCAATGTTTCTTGCAGGGTCCGACCCTGTAAAGCGTTCCTTCTTACTTTAAATTATTTTGACAATCTAAACAGATATTTTAGAAATTTAATCAAAATATTTATTTAATAGATTAGGAGTATTTAAAAGGGTTGTTGTGCCGTGAAGAAAAAATGTAGCAAGCGAAAATAGGGTCGGACCCTTGTTTATCCTCAAGTGCGACCCTACTGCAAACCTACGCAATGATTGGGTTAAGGCAAGTAGTACAAGATATGGGCATTCGTAAGGCACGAGAAATATTACAAAGCAAAGATACAGTCTGGTATAGCTTCAAAAAATAGATGGATAACTTGTCCTATATGATAGTCAATCCTCTGTTTTTGATCCTATTCGAAAATGTCTGAATGAATTTAAGGCAGTAAATCCAATTGATTTTCCGTTACTAATGTTACACAATAATATAAATGATTGACTTTTTAAATACAATATACTTAAACGGACGAGTACCTGATAAGCTAGACAATAAGTTACTTAGGTAGCGAGGAGCTAATGTTATTAGTTTAAGGGGATACTATGCCAGGGAAATATTATTCAAAGGATTTGAAGGAAGAGATTATTAACAAAATTAAGGTTGAGGGGATAACGGCGGTTGAAGCAGCAAAGAGATATGGATTGGATGTCAATAACATATATCGATGGGTATCCGCTGGAATTGGAGGAACTCTGACCCATATGTGGGAGATTAATCGGCTCAAGCGTGAGAATCAGGAGTTGAAACAGATATTGGGAGCGATGATGTTTGAGAAGGAGAGGGGGAAAAAAGATTGAGCTTATGAGCACATTAACAATAAAAGTGAATAAGACTCGTTTAGCACGAGAGCTTGGAGTGGCACGATCTAGTTTGTACTACAAGCGGAAACGAGAGGAGATAGATCGTGAGCTTAAAAGTCAGATCGAGGCTGTGATGATCGATCATAAGGGTTACGGCCATAAGAGAATAGCGCTTGAATTGAAGATGGGACATAACCGTATTCGTCGGGTGATGAAGAAATATAATCTGAAGCCCTATCGAAGACGGCATACACAAGGAGTCAAGAAGAAAGATATCGGGAACGAAGATCATGGGATACCAAATTTGGTAAAGCCGATACTAGAGAAGAACCTATTGGAAAGACCAAATCAGATTTGGTGTGCAGATTTTACGTATATCAAATTTCAAGGGAAGTTTATCTATTTGGCGACGATGATTGATCTTTTTACTCGAGAAATAGTAGGTGTCGATATGTTACGGTTTCATAATAAGTCACTGGTTATTGGAGCCTTAGAGAGTGCAGTTGTCAATTATGGAGCACCAGACATTATTCATTCAGACCAAGGGTCAGAGTATGGCAGTTGTGATTTTATCAGTTTTGTGAAAATTATCGGAAGTACCATCTCAATGAGTGAAAAAGCATCACCATGGCAAAATGGTCATCAAGAATCATTCTTTGGTCATTTTAAACAAGAAGCTGGTGACCTTAACCGATTTCAACAATTAGGAGAATTGATTGAATACGTCTATACGCAAGTGTATTATAACAATAATAAACGTATTCACTCAGCTCTTAAAGTGTCTCCAACTGTTTTTAGGAAGAGACATACTGTCTGAAAATATAGGTACTTGACACACACCAAAGAGTACTGATTCGGCACTTGACCTTGTCATAGGGAACTTGTCAGAAGTTTTTGGATTTTTGAGAGGGTTTTAATATATGAAAAAAATATTACAATCATTACCATTGATACTTCACATTTTCACACGTCGACTATTGACAAGGAAGCGTACTATTATGCAGTGGGAGTGGAATTCATTTGGGATTGTCATGTTTGCGGCAGGAATCGGTTTTGCGCTGGTCATCCTCACAGAAAAAATTATCCTTCCCTCGATTTTTGCAGCAACTGCTCCCTGGACACAAACAAATTGGGATGGCGGAGTAGCAGGTGGAACAGTGACTTCGACCGTCACAACCTATGAGTCTCAAACAGACATTGATACGACAATTGCAGGTGAACTGAGTTTGGATGTCACCTCTTCATGGTCTGGTGATTATGCAAATTGGAGCTACAGAAAGCAAATAACTTTTGATAATACGACGGCAAGTTTGGGAACTACATCTGAAGCACTCGTTAATTTTCCTGTGCTCGTCAAGCTTGATACAGGAACTGATATTGACTACAGCAAGACTAAAAATGCAGGAGAGGATATTCGATTTACAGATAGTGATGGCATAGTACTTTCATATGAGATAGAAAAATGGGATGAATCAGGAAGTTCATATGTCTGGGTAAAAGTACCTCAAATCAACATCAATTCCAATACAGACCACATCTACATGTATTATGGAAACGCTGCAGCAACGGATGGACAAAATGCAAGTGA
>JBEIIR010000003.1:0-26907 GCA_040380695.1 Gammaproteobacteria bacterium
GCCAAAGGTATGAATTAAGTAGTGAAAATGGTTTTGATTTTTCTAAAAAACAAAGACAAGCCAAAGATTATAGCGGTCTTTACAACTTTGAAAACGCAGTTAAAGTTAAAGAAAAAAGTAAAAACAGGGGATTTATTTTTTATGGCGATAGAGAAATTAAGTATGCTATAGAAAATAATTTTGGACATATTGAGCTTCAGGAAGAACCAGTGATCTCTGAAGCTTCTCCCGTTGAGTTGAGTAATGTTTTTGAAAGAGTAGATGGATTTCTGATTTTTTATTTAAAGAAAGAGATAATTGACTCATATATCTCTTACTCTGCATATTTGACGTTAGTGAACTCAGAAAATCCAAAAGAAGTTGTGTTTAAGCTTGATGAGCCTATCTGGAGGCAGAGTGTAAATTGGCAAGGAAAAAGCGTTTTGCCACTTGGATCTGTTTTGCTTAACGAGAAAATCTTGAGTTATTGGTTCGTTGATAATAATCTCCTTTTTGTAGTTAGTCATACGGGCTTTCTTTACGATCCAAAGAAAGTTCTCTCTTTAGAGATGGAGAAGCATATTGCTAACCCCATCGTTTCGCCTTACAATGATAATGACTGGGAGGCATTTACAACCCTTAATCCTGCAGCTTTTGCTATAGATGATAAAGTTCATGTTTTGTATAGGGCTCAAGGATTTGATTATATTTCAAAACTTGGTTATGCTCGCTTCTTAAATGGAACAACATTAGAACATAGGTCTAAAAAACCAATATACGCACCACAGGAAAGTTTTGAAACAAATTTAACAAATCAGGCCAATAGTTCGTTTACTTCAGCTGGGGGTTACGGAGGTTGTGAAGATCCTAGAGTAACTCAAATTGATGACAAATTATATATGACCTATGTTGCTTTTGATGGATGGTCGCCTCCACGAGTTGCCCTTACTTCAATTAAGATCGATGACTTTCTTCAAGAAAGGTGGAACTGGGAGAAGCCAGTACTTATCTCTAAACCGGGAGTAGTCGACAAAAGCGGGTGTATTTTGAGCGAAAAAATAAGAGGAAAATATGTCATTTTTCACAGAGTTTTTCCAAACATACAGGTTGATTTTGTTGATAGTTTAAATTTTGATGGTGAAACCAATTTTTTAAAAGGGGAGTTTGAGATTAAAATTAGGCCCGATAAATGGGATAGCAGGAAAATTGGGGCTGGAGCTCCGCCATTAAAGACAAAAGAAGGTTGGCTCTTGATATATTATGGTGTAGATGACAAAGATGATAGCAAATATCAAATTGGAGCAATGCTGCTAGATTTAAATGATCCAACAAAAGTTCTTCATAGGACAGACTCCCCAATTATAAAGCCCGAAGAAGACTATGAGATGAACGGATTTAAACCAGGTATAGTTTATCCTTGTGGGGCAGTAATGTTAAAAGATCAGCTTATGGTTTATTATGGTGGCGCCGATTCTCATGTTTGTGTGGCGACGGCTGATCTTGAGGAATTTCTCATCGATTTAACATCTGACAAAACTCCGCACCTGCACTCTTATGACGTTAAAGAAGTTAAGCTTTTCTGACCAATGTTAAGTCGAGATCAAAGAAACCCTGTTTTGACAAAAAATCCTGATAATTATTGGGAGTCTTTTGCAGTTTTTAATGGAACAGTTACCAGATTGCTTGATAAATACATCATGCTTTATAGAGCTATGGGTGAGGAGATGGTAATCAACGGTAAAAAATTAAGACTTTCAACAATCGGGAAGGCAGAGAGTCAAGATGGAGTAAATTTTTCGGAAAGGTCGCTCTTTATAAATCCTGATAAAGATTTTGAGATTTTTGGCGCTGAAGATCCAAGAGTTACACTTATAGATGGGAAATATATTATTACCTATACTGCAATTGCCAATTGGCCCCCTACTGCCAAAGGCATAAGGATCGCAGCAGCAATTTCATCAGATCTCAAGTCTATTGAGAGGAAAGAATTAGTAACTCCTTTTAATGCAAAGGCGATGGTTATTTTTCCAGAAAAGATTAACGGCAAATATTCTGCGCTTCTTACTGTCAATACAGACACTCCACCATCGCATATTGCTCTTGCCCAATTTGACAATTTAGAGGATATTTTTGATCAAAAATATTGGAAAAATTGGTACTCAAATCTAGACCGGCATATAGTCCATTTACGAAGAATAAATAGCGATCAGGTTGAGATTGGGGCTCAGCCGGTGCTGACTAAATATGGCTGGCTTTTAGTTTATTCTTACATAAAACATTATCTAAGTCAGGATGTAGAAAAAATTTTTAGAATTGAGGCAGTTTTTTTAGATAAGGAAGATCCTAAAAAAATAATCGGAAGGGTGGATAAACCGCTACTTATCCCAGAAACCGAATATGAAATTAAAGGTCAGATTAATAATGTGGTTTTTCCTGAAGGCGCAATAGTAAAAGATGATATTTTAAATGTCTATTATGGCGGGGCAGATAGTGTTTGTGCTGTAGGTTCAGTTTCATTGGAGAGTTTATTTAAATCAACTGAGATCAATACGCCCCATACAATTAAATGCCAAAAATTTAAGTACAATCCAATTTTATTGCCAAAACCTGAAAATAAATGGGAGAGTAGGGCTGTTTTTAATCCAGCGGCTTTTGAATATGATGGCAAAGTTTACATTTTATACAGAACAACATCTGATGACTATGTATCAAATATTGGCCTTGCAATAAGCTACGACGGATACCACATAGATGAGAGGTTGGAATATCCTATTTATCCGTTAAGGATGTCGTTTGAGCTGCCGCATAAATCTGGTTCTTGGTCTGGAGCGGAAGACCCTAGAGTTACCTTGATCGATACAAAGTTGCACCTACTTTATACCGCTTATGATGGTCTCTTGCCGCGTTTAGCTTATTCTCACATTGATTTGCAGGATTTTTTGTTAAGAAAATTTGATAAATGGGCTATGCCTAAAATTATTTCCCCTCCGGGACTTGCCGATAAAGATGGGGTTTTGTTTCATGAAAAAGTTGACAATAAGTTTGTTTTTTTGCATAGAATTGAACCAGATATTATTATTGCAACAAGAGACTCTTTAGATTTTAAGGAAGGTGAATTTTTGGAAAATAACGGAAAAATTTCACCACAAAGCGGAACTTGGGACGCCGTAAAAATAGGAGTGAATGGTCCGCCAGTGAGAACTAAGGAGGGTTTTCTAGTTTTCTATCATGGAATTAGTGCCATAGATCGGCATTATCGACTTGGCGCTTTGCTGTTAGATCTAAATGATGTTAGGATCGTACTTGCTAGAGCCCCTTACCCTATACTAGAACCTGCGCATTACTACGAGCGAAGCGGTGTAGTGTCAAATGTTGTATTTCCATGTGGTCAGATTCTAAAAAATAATAAAATAGTTTTTTACTATGGTGGGGCTGATAAAGTTGTTTGTGGAGCAGAAATTGAGGTAGATATGCTAATTGATTATTTATTAAAAAGTCAAAAAAAGCGTTATTTAATTCCTTAAAATGTGTATAATACAATTTGAAAATGACTAAAGATAAATATAGCGCCGTGTGGGTATCTCATACATCAATAAGTGACTTTCTGCAGTGTCCCAGAGCATATTTTTTAAAAAATATCTACAAAAGTCCAAAGACCGGACATAAAATGAAGATTATTTCACCAGCTTTAGCACTAGGGCAAGCTATTCATGAAGTTATAGATGCTATTTCCGTGCTACCTGTATCCGAGAGATTTAATACTCTGCTTATGGATCGATATGAGGCAGTTTGGGAAACTGTAACTGGTAAATTGGGCGGATTCCCAAATTTAGAAGTTGAAGATGTGTATAAAAAAAGGGGGCGAGAGATGATTGCAAGAATTACCAAGAATCCCGGACCACTCGTGAGAAAAGCTGTAAAAATTAAAGAGGAATTGCCCTACTATTTCTTATCTGAAGAAGAGAATATAATTTTATGCGGTAAAGTTGATTGGCTGGAATATCTTGAGGAATCAGATTCAGTTCATATCATTGACTTCAAAACAAGTAAATCAGAAGAAGATGGTAGTTCATTGCAATTACCGATCTATTTACTACTTGTCAGAAATACTCAAAAAAGAAAGGTATCAAGAGCAAGTTACTGGTATTTAGGCATTAAAGATGAATTAACAGAGAAAAAATTACCTGATGAAAAAGAATCGTTTGATATGGTTTTTGATATTGCTAAAAAAATCAAAGCGCAGAGACAATTAGGTGTTTTTACGTGTCCGCATGGTGGTTGTCGTAGCTGTTTGCCTTATGAAACAATTTTCCGAGGTGGAGAAGAATTTATATATGTAGATAAGCATAACGTTGATATTTTTATTGAAAGTAAAAAAATAGTAGAAGATCAGGAAGAGAGCGTAATTTTATAACCTTTATTGAAAAAAGGTTTTATCTTGCACAAAAAAACGAATTATTTGAGGTCGCCCGACAATCATTTGCTGCGTAAAAAATCTCAATCTTAACTTCCATGAGGTGTTGAAGGAGTTCTAATCTTACACAAAAATTTTAATTTTATTTTATATCTTTATAATTATCATATTTCTCTCAGGAATTTTAATGAGCTTGAGATTTACATGATCTCTTGACTTGTTCTGGTATTTTATCTATAGTAACCAAATATTAATTTTTAAATATCATATTTTATGAATAATGACAATCCTTCTGATCTGACCGCAGATGAAGGCCGTAGAGAAACACAAACAAGCAGTGCTGAAAGAGTTTTGAGTTTGGAGGGTATGATTAACGGATACATGCTTGATTTAGATAAGTTGCAAAAGAATCTTAAAGAGCAGTCGGCTATGTTAAAAGATTTATTTGAAAATGATTCTGAATATAAAGAGGCTGATGAGAAAGTTAAAGAAGCGACAAAAAGTAAAAAGAAAGTAAAAGATAAACTTAAAGAAAACCAATCTGTAGCGCTTCTTGAATCTAAAGTTCAAGATTTAAAATCAGAAGTTAAAGAAGTCAGGCAAGCACTTTCTGATTACCTGTATCAATACTTCAGAGAAAGTGGTATGACTCAGATTACCGATTCTGACGGAGAGATTCACGAACTGGTTGCATCGGTGAGATTAGTTAAAAAGAAAGAGTAGAGATCAAAGATTGACTACCTGACTTCATTTTTGATATCATTTAACTATGAAATACTTAGTGTCTTTACTTTTAAATTCTGTCGCTGTAGTTGTTGCTTCGTATTTATTACCCAATGTAACTATCGACAGCTATCAAACAGCCTTAATGGTAGCTCTTTTTATAGGATTACTGAATGTTTTTGTTAAACCGGTGTTAAAAATTTTGACTTTGCCAATTAATGTATTAACGTTGGGTTTATTTTCACTGGTTGTAAATGGAGTACTGGTTTTATTGGTAAGTAATTTTTTACCTGGCTTTAATGTTGAAGGTTTAATTTGGGCAATAATTTTTAGTATTGTTTTATCAATCGTAAGCTCAGTTTTAAGTTTATTCTCTAAATAAATAGAAATCATATTTTTACATCGTTAAAATGCATATAATTGGCAAAGTTATAATCTTGGGTTGTTTATTATTAGTCGCAGTTAGTGTTTTTAACAAAACTTCAGAAGATAATAGAATAAAAAATCAGGCATCAGCACCTCCTACTCAAATACCGATACCTACTGCCAAAGAAAATTCTTTAGGATTAGAGTCATTTCTAAATGTTAACAACAAAGGGCTAAATATTGATCTTATAGGTCCTTGGGTTTGTGATTATAAAGAAGATAAATTAAGTGTTGACATACGAATAAAAGATAGAAATATCAGTGCAAAGTTAAAAACTGATAAAGTTAGCACAGCTATGTTGGTTCGGGATGATAATGTGTATATTTATGATGAAGCGTCAGCTGCGGGTTCCCTAATAAAAGGAGCTAATTCGTACTTAGAGTTATTGGATAACTTTTCTAAATTTCTGCCAAGTTCGAATATAGTTTCCATGATAGCGGGTTTTTTACCCCAATACACTATTACAGATGATGTTTCAGATAGTGTTTTGTCTAGTTGTGTAAAGTCGGAAATTGAGAAGAATTCCTTTGATATACCTAAAAAAATTAAGTTTAAAGAAAAGACTGCAGAAGAGGTTCTAAAGTGACATCAGGGATTTTTTAGTTCAATTATATATTTTTAGCCAAAAAAAATCCGGCTACGACCTACTTTCCCCGTTCTCCGATTTGGAGCGAGTATCATCGGCGCTAACCCGTTTCAAGACTCTGTTCGGGATGGGAAGAGTTGGTTCCAGGTCGCTCAAGTAACCGGACTTTTATTTTATAACACTACTATGGTATTTGCAAGTCAAAGCGTGAGCTTAAATAAAGTCATGTTTGAATTTAAAGCTGTCCAAAAAAAATACACACCCGAATAAATCAAGTTGAAGATTTTGTTATAATAATGAAATGGACGAAATTAAAAAACCTAAAAACAACATTTCTCACTCGTTCATGGTTTCTCCTGATGTTTGTTTTAATACTCAGCACGATGATGAAAAGGTAATTTTAGTTGTCAGGCAGTATCCGTTAACTCAGCTAGGTTGGATTATAAATGCAATTTTGCTTTTGTTTCTGCTTGTTTTGTTAAATTTTATACTGCCTTTTGTGCTTAATTTAGCTCAAATTACAGTGGTAAATCTGTTTGGCGCATCTTTTATTTTTGGATACGTTTGGACTCAGTTTCTTCTTTGGTATTTTACAGTTGGGATGGTGACTTCTGAGAGGATAATTGACCTTGATTTCAAAAACATAATTTATAAAGAATTTACTGCCACTACTATTGAGATGGTAAGCGATATTACCACCAAAGTCGGTGGGTTTTTTGGTTCACTTTTTCATTTTGGAGATGTCTTTGTAAAGACTCAAGGCTTTGAACAGAACATAGAGTTTCATAAAATTCCAAATCCCGCAGACGTCGTAAAAATCATAAACTCATTAATGACTGATAATAACAATACAGTAAACTGATTATGGAGAATATTTTTCTTTTTTTTACAAATTTAACAGGTGAAAGATTAATTGAGGTATTTTTTAAACTTTTTGCCGTATTATTTGCTCTCATTTTTTTGATTTATTCCATTGTTGTGTTTAGGCAATCAAAAATTATGAATCAAACATTTACAACAAAAAATGCCTACCTCATAAGAGCAATCTCATTTTTTCAATTATTGTTATCGATTTTATTACTAATTGTTGCAATTTTTCTGATTTGAAATGTTTAAAATTAAACCAGAAGTTTATTTAGGCAAACAATTTGCAAACGGTTTTACAGGGCAATTTGTTGTCTCTAACTATTTTGGTGTTTTGTCTTTTGAAGATGGTATCTCTCAGGATGAGGGTAAGCGGCTCATTGAAGAATTTAAAACCGGATTAATTGATTCTAACTCTTATGATTTAAAATCATTTGAAGATGTAGTAGCAAAGTTGATCTTAAAGCTTAATTTCCCACTTCATGCCGATTTAACGATAGGATTTATCTGTGAAAATATACTTTATCTAAAAACTGTTGGTCGAGGACAGATTTATGTTTTGAGAGATGGCATCTGCAAATTGTTGCTAAAAGGAAACAAGGTGGCTTCAGGTGTGGTAAAAGATAAAGATTTGTTTATCCTTACCAATCATCTTATTGAGAATCTTCTTGGAGAGGAATCAGACATACAAGCTTTTGTTTATAAATTGTCAGGTAAGGAGATCGTTCAGAAAATTTCAGCCGAGGATTATTCTGATGAAGATACAGGTTTTATACTTTTTGCGGTTGAGTTTACGAAGTTTGATCTTCAAGCTGATGAAGCTAAGATAACTGTGTCTAATTCTGTAGAGATAAAAACAGAACCAATTTTAGAGAGTGAAAAATTTGTTTCAGAAAATACTTCGAAGCATATAAAAAAATTCTATAAAGATAAAAGATTTGTATTATCAGCATTGATAGTATTGATAATCATATTGTCGTGGAGCGTTGTGTTTGGTTATCAAAGAAGACAAGCTATGGCAATATCAAAAAAAATTGAACTGGGGAGAGGCGAGATAGTAAAAAAACTTGAAGATGCAGAAAAAATTTCTCAAGAGACACCAGATAGAGCTATTGAGCTTATAGAGGAGTCAAAAAATATGCTGCAGTCTTTGAAGAATGAGATGAATCAAGATCTAAGCGAAGAAACTTTTAATAATATAAAACAGGATATACAAGAAAGAGAGGAAAAGATTGTAAAAAAAAATAACGCCAAGTACGAAGAATTTTATGATTTTACGCTTGAAAAAAAAGATGCTAATGGAAACTCTCTAGGACTGGAAGGAAGTATTTTAGCAGTTTTGGATAATAGTTTAGCTATTGTTTATCTACTTGATTTAGAGAATAAATCATTGAAGCAATATATCAGTCCGGAGCTAAAAGACGCTACATTAGTAACTGTATTTAGAGGAGAGGTTTATTTCTTTGTACCTTCAGAAGGAATCTATAAATTTACAGCTCAAAATAAAGTGCGCTCAATGATATCAAACGATGAAGATTGGGGAGAGGTGAAAACTTTACAAATTTACAATGGTAACATCTATTTACTTGATTCTGTAAACAGAGACCTCTATAGGTATCTTGTTACGGAAGGTGGTTACTCTTCCAAAAAATCATATTTTCTGTCCAATTCGGAATTAAAAGATGAGGTGTCTATCGTTGATATGGCGATAGACGGCTCTATATATTTTGCATTAGAGGATGGAATAATCAAATATTTATCCGGTAAGAAAGAAGATTTTGAAGCTAAATTTCCAAGCAAGAATCTTTCTTTGTCAAAGTTGACTACAGGCCAAGATGATAAAGCAAGTATTTATGTATTAGATGATAAATCTAACACAGTGTATCAATTTTCCAAATCAGGAATTTATGAAAAATCATATCAGTCAGATATCTTTAACAAAGATACAGATATCTTTTTTTATGATAATAGGCTATTTGCATTAAATAAATCAAAAATTTTTGTTATTGAATAAATTCGTAAAAAAATGAACAATCAAAAAAACAAAGATGATGACCGAATTATACTTGAACAGATAATTGAAGGAAGTGAGAAAGCGCTTTATAAGTTTTACAATAAATACAATAAGATAGTGTTTAATTTTGTTGCTTCTAAAATAACTGATAAATATGTGGCTGATGAGATAGCTCAAGATATAATGATTCAGTTTTTAGAGAGATCAAGGGATTTTCGTTTTCAATGTTCTATCAGAACATTTCTGATGGTTGTAGCAAAAAATAAGATTGTAGATTATATCCGCAGAAAGAAGACAGCTGGACTTATCGTAGGTGGCATGCCGGATTTTATAATAGAAAATTGTTATCATGTTTTTTTCGATCCTAAGTTAGAAAATAAGGAGCTAAGAGCCTTATTAGAAAAGGTGTTTTCTTTAATTCCGCATGATTATGCTAAAGTATTACGACTGAAATATGTAGATAATTTATCAATTAAAGAGATTGCTCATAAGCTTGCTAGATCATTTAAATCTACAGAAAGCTTAGTTTTTAGAGCAAGAAAAGCTTTTATTTCACAATATGAAGAATCAGAAAAAGTTTTTTCAATCGTACCGAGTACCACCGCGAAACGTTCTTGAAAATTATAAGAAAATTTATCAAGTGCCTCCAAACGATCTCTACTTTCTGAAATTAACATCCTTGTATAAATTTTTTACCTCTAAGTTAAAGTTTATGCCGTTTTTATACATAATTCCGGTATCTATTTTTCTAACATTTCTACTTTATTTATTAATTGGCGATCTCACTATCTATTTAACCAATCTTTTGCAGAATGGACTTTAAATTTATTTTTACAGATTTTTTGATTAGTTTTATTCAGTTTTTTAGAAGAGTATTTCTTCTTGTAGTTTCGCCTTATAAGACAATGCGGACCATTTACTTTGACGGTACATATAAAGAGACACACTTTATTTTTATGATGATTTTTATTTATTTCAATTTATCTAATTATGTAAAAAATGAGACTTCTAACCCCGTTTTGTTGCTTGCAATAGTGTTGGTTCAGCTAATTATGACGATAATTTTTTTTGGTATTTTTTCAAAAATAGTAAATTTGAATAAAAAGTTTTACTTTAAAAAATACTTTACCCTTTTTTCATATTCCTTAATTCCGACAATTGTTTTTTTCTATGTAAATACGCTTTTGTATGGAATCCTGCCTCCGCCTAGGTCTAATACAGTGCTGGCTGAAATTTTTAGCATTATGTTTATAAGTTTTGCGACATCAATTTTTTTCTGGAAAATTATCATACTTTATCTGGCAGTTCGTTACTCCACGGCATTAAAATTTTTCACAATCTTGTATACGATTTTAATCTATATATCAATTGTTTTGCCATATAGCATTCTACTTTTAAAATTAAACCTCTTCAGAATACCGTTTCTATAATTCATGTATAACTTTTTAAAGAATGATTTAAATATATTTTACGACTTTATAGATATGCGCCTTTCTGACTTTAACAACTCAAAAGATAGAAGAGATGCCGTGTCATCTGAAATGTCAATTGATTTGTCAGCATTAGAAAATGTAAAAATAGAGGAAGACATCTCTCACTGCGAAAATTTAATCGGAGCAGTTTCAATTCCTGTAGGGGTCGCAGGCCCTATAAAGATAAACGGAAAAATTAAAAGAGATGCTTATGTACCTATAGCAACTACAGAAGGTGCGCTTGTTGCTTCTATTTCAAGAGGTTGTAAGGTTGTGACTTTATCTGGTGGCGCCGACTATCAGATAGAGGTTGTCGGCGCCACTAGAGGACCGGTTTTTGAAACAGATGGAGTTTTGGCAAGTCAAAATTTAGCAAAATTTATTCATAAAAATTTTGAAGAATTAGCAGCAATTGCTGAAAAAACATCAAACCATCTTGTTTTGAGAGATATTCAAACTCAGATAAATGGTCCGTTTGTGTATGTCAGATTTATCTACGACACAGATGAAGCGATGGGTATGAATATGGTTACAATAGCAACGGAAAAGATAGTCTCATCTATAGAGATTAAAACTGGTGCAAATTGTGTTGCTGTTGCTGGGAATTATGATGTTGATAAAAAACCTTCATGGTTAAATTTTCTATCCGGTCGGGGTCGCAAGTTACATGCTGATTGTAGATTACCAGCTGATATAGTTAAAAAACATCTCAAAGTAACCGTATCCGATTTTGTCAAAACTACAATTGTAAAGTGTTGGGGAGGATCAATAGTGTCAGGTTCAATGGGCTATAACGCACATTTTGCTAATATTGTTGCCGGTTTTTTTGCAGCCACCGGACAAGATCTGGCTCATGTGGTTGAGGGCAGCATTGGTATAACTTTCGCCAAAGAATTGGAAGATGGTAGTTTGTATGTAAGTGTAATGTTGCCAGATGTAATGATTGGCACAGTCGGCGGAGGAACAAAACTGTCTCCTCAGAAACAAGCAGTAGCCATAACAGGAGCTAAAAACACTAATGAATTGGCAGGAGTTTTAGCATGTGCTGTTTTAGCCGGAGAGATCTCGCTTATAGCCTCCCTTACAGAGAAGACTTTGGCATGTTCTCATCAAAAATTAGGTAGATAATATGGCAGGAATTGTAGATTACGGATTTTATATCCCAACAAATAGAATAACAGTCAAAGAAATAGCACTTAGATGGGGTAAAAGTAGTGATAATGTCGAAGAATCTTTAAAAATTAGCGAAAAAGCAGTTGCTGACCACGACGAAGATATGGTTACGATGGCTTATCAAGCAGGCGAGATGGCTTTAAACAAATTTGATCCGCTGGAAAAAAGTTCAGTTGGGGCTGTCTTTGTTGGTTCTGAAACTTTTCCTTATGCTGTAAAGCCCCATTCAACCATAATTGCATCGTTTCTAGGTGTTGAAAAAAATTATTTAGCGTTTGATACGCAGTTTGCTTGTAAGGCGGCTACCGGCGCGATGTTAGCTGGAAATGCTTTGGTGAAAGGCGATGATATAAAGTATGCCTTAATAATTGCATCAGATAAGGCAAATGCCCGACCAGGGGATGCTTTAGAATATTCAGCAGGGTCTGGCGCTAACGCGTTTGTGCTAGGAAAAAAGAATGTTTTAGCGCATATTTTGGACTGGGTTTCATTTTCTTCCGATACACCAGATTTTTGGCGTAGGAGTAAAGCAAATTTTCCATCTCATGCAGGACGATTTACTGGCACCCCTTCTTATTTTCATCATATAATTTCAGCCTCACAAGGATTATTAAAGAAAGTTAATCTAAAGCCATCTGACTTTAAGTTTGCAGTTTTTCATATGCCAAATGGATCCTTTCCACTAAAGGTAGCTAAAATTCTCGGTTTTGAGTTACATCAGATAACGCCTTCCTATGTAGTTAGTCATCTTGGAAACTCCTATTCAGCTTCAGCCCTTATGGGCCTAGTAGCTGTTCTTGATAAATCCAAACCTGGTGATAAAATCTTTTTTGCTTCTTATGGGTCGGGCGCGGGCTCTGATGCAATTGTTTTTGAGGTAACTGAAGAAATTTTAAAGAAAGAAAAAAAATTTGAAAAGATGATGAATGAAAAAAGATATATAAATTACAGTGAATATGAACGCTGTATGGGTTTAGCCTAGTTTTTTTATATGAATTCTATAATCTCTTATTACACAACCCGATTTGGAGAGCTTTGGGATAAATCGTTAGGAGATCTTGCTAATGAGGCATTTGAGGGTGTGCTTCAAAATGCGGCTCTGCAAAAAGAGAATATCGATGCTATTTTTGTGGGTAATATGCTTGCTGGTGTGGTTGAAGATAGACTACTGCTTAGTGCTTTTTTAGCCCAACTTTTTGATACAAACGTACCAATTTATAGAGTTGAAGGTGCCTGCGCTTCAGGCGGCTTAGCTTTTCAGATGGCCAATCATTACCTTAGAAGTAATAAAAATTCCACCGTTCTTGTTCTGGGGGTGGAGAAAATGACAGATGTTTCAGGACCTGAGATTACAAAAGCTTTGGCTACTGCAGCTTCTTTTGACGAGCAAGTAGCTGGACTTACTTTTCCAGGAGTTTATGCTTTAATCGCTCAGTATTATTTGAATAAATATGGATATACAGAGTCAAACTTAGCCGCTATATCTGTTAAAAATCACATACATGCAACATATAATAAAGAAGCACATTTTCGAAGGTCTGTTACGATAGATAATGTTTTAGAGAGTTCATATATCGCATATCCACTAAAGGTGTTAGATAGTTCTCCAATCTCAGATGGCGCAGCGGCTCTGATTTTAACAAATAGATCAGATCTTATAAAAAAATCAAAGTCTGCACATATTTTAGCTTCAGAAACAGCTACCGACACGATATCTCTCTCAAAAAGAGAAGCTATAGATACCTTAAAAGCCACTGTTATTTCTGGAAAAAAAGCATTCTCTTACGCTGGGATCTCACAAAAAGAGATTAATTTAATGGAGGTTCATGACTGCTTTACAATCGCTGAAATTTTAGCGCTGGAAGATCTGGGTTTTTGGGAGAAAGGTCAGGGAGGTCATATGGCAAAAGATATGGTCACACATAGAGACTCTGGTAATAATTTGATTGTCAATACTTCAGGCGGCTTAAAGGCAGCAGGACACCCTGTTGGAGGCACAGGTGTAAAGCAGATTGGAGAAGTTTATCTTCAACTAACGCAACAAGCCGGTGCCCGACAGGTCAAGCAGCATAATTTTGGTCTAGCTCATAATGTCGGTGGATCAGGTGGTGTTGCAGTTGTTACTATTTTAGGAGTTTAATGTATGAGTAATCCTGTTGCAATTTGGCGAAATAAAGAACATGTAAAAAAAATCCTTAACAGATATGGGGTGATTGTTTCTTGGACAAGTATAAAAATTGCGCCTCCCGCTTTTCAGGAGGAGGCGCCGTATTTAGTTGTACTTGTTAAACTTGATGATGATGAGATGGTTTATGGTCAACTCTCAGGTTTATCGATTGAGAATATTTTTATTGGACAAAGAGTAAAATCAGTTCTTAGACGGTCTGGGAAAGTTGGAGATGAAGATGTGATAAACTACTCTTTTAAATTTGTCCCTGTCAGATGAATATAACATATAAAGCTCCGGGAAAAATAATTCTTTCAGGGGAACATTCGGTGGTTTATGCAAAACCAGCGTTAGTAACTGCGATAGACTTATGTTTAACCTGCACAGTTTCAACCAGAAAGGATAGAGAGTGTAAAACTCATGGTAAAGAACTTAATGATGGTGTAAATATAATTGATAAATCGGTTACAAATTATCTCCGAGAAAAAAATATAAAGCACGAAATTGTGCCATATGACCTGAAAATCGTTTCTCAAATTCCAGTTGGACGAGGAATGGGTTCATCAGCCGCCTTGTGTGTTGCTTTGTCAGCTGCATTATCTCATTTATACACCGGGCATCCTCTCTCCAAAGAGCAGATTAATACTATTGCTTATCGAGCTGAAAAACATTTTCATGGTAACCCATCCGGTGTAGATGTTTCTGCATCCTGTTTCGGTGGATTGATTTTCTTTAGAAAAGAGTTTGAATTTTTAAAAAATATATCTGCGCTCCATATGAAGATACCTGCTGTAATTTCTCAAAATCTTGTTATTCTTGATACTGGAAAGCCTGAAGAGACAACCGCAGAAATGGTGGCTATTGTAGGGAGTAAGTTTAATAAAGATCCAATAAATACTGAAAACACTCTTTTCAAGATGGAAAAAATCACGAAACGAATGGTGGTTGCGGTTGCTAAAGAGGATTCGAGAATGTTTGAAGATAGCATCTATCAAAATCAACTTCTTTTAAGAGAGCTGGGAGTGGTTTCTCATGAAGCAGATAAAATACTTGCAGATTTGTCTCTGGCTGGATATGGAAAGATATCGGGAGCAGGTGGGTCAATAGATAAGTCAGGATTAATACTTTTTTATATAAAAAATAGGGAAGAATTTGAGAATGTTATAAAGATCAAGAAGATAAAGATAATCCCTTTCAGGCAACAGTTTAGAGGTGTTGAGGAGGTCGGGAGTGTTTAATAAGAAAGGTGAACAAATTGTCATTTTTTTTAAGGCGCTGTAGATGGTACTTGATCTATTGTTGGAAGTGAGAATGTCCAACCTCCATCGGCATCTTGTCCTATAAGACCCAGTATGTCTTGACCAACTACTGTAAATATTCCCAGTGCTACAACCATGAGTATAATTCCCAACACTGCGTTAGTGATTTTTTTTCTTGCATTCTCAATTTTTTCTTCTTCACCACCTGATGTGATCCAATCATAGGCTCCCCAGAGAAGAAAAAAAAGAACTGTAATCATACCGATTGCAAGAAACATGCTTATACCAAAAGAGATTATACCAGATAGCCCCACCATGGGATTGTCAAAGCTTGGTCCTCCAGGAGGTGGTTGGGGCGACCCAAAAATGTCACCAATTGATTTTGTGGGGGTGGTAGTTAAAAAGAATTTTAAGATTAAGTGAAAAAATGCCATATTAATAATTTTTTAAAAAAAAGTTTCTAAATTAAATAAAAAGGCGAGCAGTCTGACAACTAGAAAAGCTAAAACTACGATTAAAAGTCCTATGATAGAATAAGTCGCCGTTTTCTTTGCTTCCTCCATTTTATCAGGTTCTCCACCGGCCGTTATCACTTTGAAACCTGCAAGTAATAACATACCTCCAAAAATTAAAGTTGCGCCTATAGTTAATATTGGTACAAAAATTGATATAAGCGTGTTGATATTTCCAAATCTGGCAGCTGGGAAATTGGTAGGATTTATAATCGGTGTAACGGTAGCGTTTGCTGATTTAGCAAATAGTGCAAATAGTGCAAGCATTTGGAAAAGGTAATTATTATACTCTTACTATATTAAAATAAAATAAAATAAAACGCAAATAGAATTGATATAATAGCATAAATTTATGAGTGATCAAAAAAAAATTCCGTATCATGTGGCAATAATTCCAGATGGAAATAGACGATGGGCAAAAGCGCATTTTTTGCCTATTGTTGAGGGACACAGGAGGGGCTTTGAGAGAGCTAAAGAGCTATCTAGAACTGCACGTAAAATGGGTATTAAAATACTAACAATCTGGGCATTTTCAACTGAAAATTGGAATAGAAATAAGGAAGAAATAGGTAATCTTATGCAGATTTATGAAGCTTGGATCGACGAATACCTACAAGAAGCCATTGATGATGAAGTAAAAATAGTTCACATTGGGAGAAAAGATAGAATTCCGAAATCATTGTTAAGTAAAATAAACATCGCAGAGTTAAAAACAAAGGAATTTACAGAGAATACTTTGATTTTTGCACTGGATTACGGAGGCAGAGATGAGGTTTTAAGGGCTATTCAGAAAATGCAATTGGCAAAAGTGGATTTTTCAAATATTACTAATGAAGTTTTTAGCACATATTTAGATACCGCCTCTATAAAAGATCCTGATCTTATCATTAGAACAAGTGGAGAAGAGAGGACTTCAGGTTTTTTATTGTGGCAATCTGAGTATGCAGAATATATATTTGTAAACAAATATTTTCCGGATTTTTCCAGTAAAGATTTAGAAGATTGCGTTAACATATATAAAGAGAGAAAAAGACGATTCGGAGCGTAGAAATTAAATATTGATAACAAACTTTTCATGTTCTTCCCTAAGATAAATATCTCTAATAAAATCCTCAATAATATCTCTAAGATTGAAGCGGTTGAAGAAGTGATAAAACATGCCCCAATTTTACCTTTGTGGGAGAAAGAGTTTAAGCAAGATGCCATTATCAGATCTGTACATCACGGTACACATATTGAGGGCAATATGCTAGAAATAGATGAGGCAAAAGACGTCCTTTTAGGAAAAGAAGTCATGGGTAGGGCAAGAGATGTTCAAGAAGTTATAAATTACCGTAATGTAATTGATTTCATAGACGAGCAAGCAAAGAAGCTGGATGGTGATCTAACAGAAGATATAATCCACAAGATACACTCCCTGGTTGTTTTTAAAATACTTGATGCTGAAGATACGGGAAAATACCGAAAAAAACAAGTAGTGATAAAAAATTCTCAAACTGGGGAGGTTACTTTTACTCCACCCATGCCGATTGAGGTACCATTTTTAATGCAGGAGTTTATGGGATTTATAAATTTTACAACCTCCGAGACGCTTCATCCAATACTTAAAGCTGGCGTTGCTCATCATGAATTTGTCAGGATACATCCTTACATCGATGGTAACGGAAGAGTTGCAAGAAGTTTATCCACTCTAATTCTTCAGCAAGGGGGTTATGATATTCGTCGTTTTTTTTCATTGGAGGAGTACTACGATAAAGATGCTCTAATGTATTATGAAAATTTACAGCGGGCTACAGATGGCGATATGACATCATGGCTGGAGTATTTCACTTTCGGTGCTTCAGTAGAATTTGAGAGAGTAAAAAATAAGATTTTGAAAATTTCAAAAGATGCAAAATTAAAGGAGAAATTTGGAGGTCAACAGATATACCTTACCGAAAGGCAAGTAAAGATAATCGAATACATTCAGGATGTAGGCTACATGCAAAATAAAGGTTTTGGATCCATATTCCCTGACATATCGGATGATTCTGTCCTTCGGGATATTAAAGATTTAATGATCAAAGGTTTGATTAAAAAAATTGGTAAAACAAAAGCGGCACGCTACGTGTTGGCAGGGTAAAAATATGTTATTTAAAGAGTTTTCAAAATATATTAAACAGATAGAAGAGAGATCATCCAGACTGGAGATTACGAGATTACTTGCGGAGCTTTTTGAATTGCTTGAAAGCTCCGAGTTAGCCCCGGCTATCTACATGCTACAAGGGCAGGTCTCGCCTAAATATGCTCCTATAAATTTTGGCATGGCAGAAAAAATGGTGTTAAAAGCGGTGGCAACGGCATTTCAGATAGATTCAAAATCGGTGCTCAATAAATATCAGATTCAGGGCGACTTAGGTGGACTTACTCAGAATTTAAGAGCCGAGTTTCTTTCTTTTGATGAAAATGATTTAACAATCCGGGAAGTTTTTGACCAACTTTGTAAACTGGCATCAGCTTCTGGCGATGGTTCTCAGGAGGAGAAAGTTAGCATATTAAGATCTTTGATAACACAACTGGATCCGTTGTCTACACGCTTTATTGTAAGAATACCGGTTGGAGCATTAAGATTGGGTTTTTCTGACATGACGATTCTGGACGCTTTCTCATATTGGATCAAAAAAGATAAATCACTTAGGCCTCAATTACTTAAGGCTTATCAAGTATTTCCTGACCTTGGACATATGGCTTTTATGTTAAAGAGTAACGGAGTTGAATATATCTCAAAAGTAGAGCCAACTATTTTCACCCCGATAATAATGATGCGAGCTGAGAGACTTTCTTCAGGTGCGGAGATTATTGAAAAAATTGGACCTTGTCTTGTTGAGCCAAAATTTGATGGCTTTAGATTGCAGATTCATAAAAAAGGTAAAGATGTCAAGCTCTTTACCAGAGGATTGGAGGATGCTACAAATATGTATCCGGATATAGTAAGGGGAGTAATAAATGAAGTTGCGGCCGATAATGTGATTCTTGAAGGTGAGGCGATAGGCTTTGATATTCAAACCGGTAACTTTTTACCGTTTCAGGAAACTGTAACTCGTAAGAGAAAATACGATATAGAAGATAAAGCAAGAGAGATTCCTCTTAAGCTGTTTGTATTTGAGGTACTTTTTTTGAATGGCAAAAATATGATAGATGAGGTGTTGACAGAAAGAAAAAAAGCCATAAAAAATATAATCAAGCGTGACAAAAACCTATCTGATTACACCGTATTTATTGCTCATGATGAAGTCATTTCCGATGCAAAGAAAGTGGAGATAGTGTTTGATGATGCAGTGACAAGAGGACTTGAAGGAATAATTGCTAAAAAATTAGACGGTAGATATCAGCCCGGTGCCAGAGGGTGGAATTGGATAAAATTTAAAAGAAGTTATTCATCAAAAATCGACGACACAATAGACTGTGTTGTTCTAGGATATGATTTTGGAAAAGGAAAGCGTAGCGGTTTTGGAATTGGCGCTTTTATGGTTGGTGTTTATGATGAAAAAAAAGATGAGTTTCAGACCTTGGCAAAAATAGGTACGGGGCTCACAGATGATGAGTGGAGAGAGTTGAAAATCAAAAGTGAGAAGCTAAGAGTAGATAAGAAGCCTTTACTATACAATACTGATACTCTCATGAACTGTGATGTGTGGATATCTCCAAAAATTGTTGTAGAGATTAAAGCTGATGAGATTACCCGATCTCCTGTACATACTGCTGGTCGAATTATGAAGACTTCAAAATCAGGCAACGCTCAGGAAGTAGATGTCCCAGGATACGCGCTTCGCTTTCCTAGATTAGTCGGTTTCAGAGATGATAAACTTCCGGTTGATGCAACAACTTTAGAAGAGCTTATAAAAATGTTTATGCTTCAAAATGCAAGTAAATAAAGTAAATGAAATAAGCGGTTTAGGGATGAATGTCTACTTAAATCATTATGATAAAAAATCTATAAAGAAACTCCTTAACACTCTTATTCTCCTCAAAATTAGGTGGATTAGATTAGAAATATGTAGTAAAAAATATAACGAAGCTGTTAGTTTGGATGCTTTAAGTGATTTTGTAAAATTATGTAAATTTCATAAAATTGTGGTTGTTGGGTTATTTTCAGATTTTATACCACTTACTTCGATGAGCGTTTTCTTTTCAGAAAAACTGTTAAAGCCTATCCATACAGATGTGGACAGGTATATAATTTTTGTTAGGGAAATTGTAAAAAAACTATCATCAGAAGTTTGCATCTGGGAAATCTGGAATGAGCAAAATACAAGAAGGTTCTGGGGAAAGGCCCCTTCTTCAATTGAATATACGGAGTTTGTAAAAAAAATTGCCACCGAGATTAGGGAGATTAAGAAAGATGCCAAAATAATGTTTGGAGGAATATTTGGCAATGATGTTGACCCGGTTTACAGATTTATTCCCAATTCTATAATTGCTAATCCAAAGTATATTCATGAATCTATAAAGCATAAAGTAGGTAATTATGTAGATTATTATGCTTATCATCCGTACACGAGAGAGTGTTATTTCTCTCTTTCTACTTCAAAAGAAATCGCAAAATCAATTATTGACTCAATTAAAAAAACTCAACAGTATTACACAGGCTTACCCCTTATTGTGTCAGAGATAGGGGTTAGCCCTGTTCTAAATCTCCGATTAAACAGTAAAGAGATAGCAAAAATTTATCACGAAGTGATAAATTTTTGCTTGGGAATAAATTTACCTGTCTGTATTTACGCACTGTCTGATCAAAGCAGTGTGCATTATGGCATATTAAATCCTGATAGAAACTTTGGTTTCCTTGACTACCATCTAAATGTAAAACAATTACTTAAAGAGTTTAAAAATTTGGTAATTTAATTTTTTTAAGAAGGTTGAGCTTGACTCTTGATTTAATTTGGTGACTTTTACACATTCTCAAGAAGCGATTTGGATATTCTAGAAAGAACGATCTGGGATTGTTGATGAGTCTTCTGGTGGAGGTCCAGACAATAACTTTTGGGGCGTAGCCAATCTTCAGCCCTAGCATGTTAAGGTGTATAGAAACATCGATATCTTCATGCACTTCTTTGTCATTTTTGCAAAGCGAAGATCTTACTTTTTTCCATGCAGAGGACTTAATAATCATACTGGGACCTATAAGACCAATATGGCCAAGCAACATCTGCATGGTAAACATAAATTGCATAAACATAGTTCTGTTTACTCCTTCCGGGACCCCTTCATAAAGGTGTGTTCCTAAAACAGCATCAATATTTTTATTTTTCTGAAAGTATTTCTTTATCTCCGCAACGCAATTTTTATCAAGAACGCTGTCGGCGTCTGTTCGAGCGATAACGTCGTAGAGCGCAGAATCAAAACCAAGATTTCTAGCATTAATGGTTCCGGGAAGTTTCTGAGAAATTACCTTTACATTAAAGCTTCTTGCTATCTCTGCTGTTTTATCAGTAGAGTTATTGTCTACGACTATAATCTCATCTGGTGAAACAGACTGATTTACAATGGAGCTCAAACATCTTCCTATGTATCTTTCTTCGTTGAATGCTGGGACGACTATGCTTACTTTCATCTTATTATTATAGCATTTTGCACACCGTAAATAAGTATTTAAAGCCTAAATAAGTTATCCACATATAGTGAATAACTTTATTTGGTTTGTCACAGCAATACAAAAAGGTGTTAAATAACTATAGGATAAGCGTTATTTATGCCATTAAATACTATAAGACTTGACTTTTTAAAAAAATAAGTTACTATTATCAAAGTAATACTAGTAGTGTTATGAAGCACAAAAAAAGAGCATCACTACCGCTCGTATAAAGGGGACGACGTATAGTAATGCTCTTTTTTTATTTTTGATATCTTAATATCAAAAACAATTCAAAATATAGATTATCACAGAGAAAAATTATTGTCAATACAATACTTTAATATACCTTATACAGAGCCCCAAAACTATCACTGCTCTGAAAAATCTTTACTCCAATTTGACTGAACTTATCTTCCTGTATATTTACATACTTTTCTCTTTCTTGATTAGTGATGATGACATACTCTATTTGATATTTTTTTATAAGTTCGCGTGTCAAAGATAGGTCGTCAGATGTGTAAATTGCTGTAATATCTGGGATTCTTCTCCCTACAACATCGGCTGACCCTCTCCAAAGCCATTGATGTACCCACCAGCCTGCCACCGTCGGATAGCCTGTATATGCGGAAATTACATTAAAATCAGTGTAAGAATCGCCTTGAGCCTCCAGTATGATTGGCTGATTTTCTAATCGGTTGTTTAAATAGTTTAAAATCTCATATTGAGCTTTCAAATCATTTTCTATCATCCATTGGGCGCCATCTAACTGTGGTTGTTTGGTAAACGCGGCACCGTTTAAAAGGCCTGGATAGTATGAGGGAAACGATAGATAGGGATATGTGACTACTAATAGAATAGGTACAATCATAAGTGTTTTTAAAACAACTCTGTAGGGTCTGACAGTTGTTTTAAAAACACGGTAAATAGCAATCGTTGAGGCGATAGACATCATTATAAACGCCTGATACCCCATTTTAAACATGGTGTTAGCTCTAAAATGGCCCGGATAAATGTCTTTGGCGTATAAAATTTCTGGAACTATAATTAGAAAAATTCCGTAACCGAATAATAAAAATGCAAACTTATCATAGATACTAAATCTATTAGGTGTTTTTAGACGTTTTACATAGTTTGTTATTAAAAGCAGTATAAAAGAGATTATAAAAAAGCCCCAAAGTAAAAATAGCATGTATAGCGGCGATAATTGACAGTTGCCTTTCTCAAATAGAAATGGACCAAGTGACTTGATATCAGTCAAGAAAGCCGGTGCACAGTTAACTCCAATGGAGCTCGCAAACGGTTCAAAAAAAATTGAGAAGGGTAGTGATGACGCTATAAAAGATATGAGCGTCGTTGTGGTTAAGGTTATAAAGGCCAGCGAAAGATGATATTTAAACAAAAATAAGACAATAATAAACAACAGGTAGATCGGACCATCAAAGGCATTAGTCATATAGTTTATGCTTATTAAAAATCCAAATATTGCAGCAAAAGCCAACTCACCAATTTTTAAGCTTGTTTCCCGTGAAATCATGCTGAATAAAGTGGCCAACCACTTTTTGTAAGTTCTTTCTTTATTTTTTAAAAAATATGTCCAGAGGTTCTTCAAAGACTGATAGAAATTTTTTGATTCTGATAAAGCAGGATTTTTTCTTGTAAAAAATACAAATATTAAAGCTAATAGGAGCAATACAAACGGTATATCAAACACATGTCCATGTAAGTCAGCAACTACATAAGAATAAGATGGAAATTCATGTATTGTAAATGGAATAAATCTGGTGGCATTTGGATACCAGTATGAAGAATTAGAGATTAATGCATCAAACAGGCTTTTATTCATAGTTGTCATCGTTGTAAATATTGAGTCAAGTGATTGAAAAATAGTCCAGAAAGGTACTGGCTCATCGTTTTTATATCCTTTAGTAAATAAATAAATGGTGTGAAGATTACCACCAAGATTTAATATATATGTGCCAAGAAGTCCTAAAAAAATTGAGGGCAATATCTTTAGCCTTTTATTTTTAACAACCAAACTTCTTAATGAGTGTACGATCGTTGAGATTAATGAGAAACCTAATGTAACCCCTTGGGCAAAGATAGTTGCCAGCACCAAGTTATAACCGATTGATGGGAGTACCCCATGAAGCTTTACAAGTAAAGCTCCTGTGAGGTGACCAAAATAGTAATAGTTAATCGGGTATCCATCTGGCTTTAAATCATCAGGTCCATACCACATGTCAAGGGGCGGAAAGTAGACAGACTTGTTTATAGCTTGCATAAAGCCAAAATCCATAAATTTTTCCAGTCCTCTTATAGAAGGCTCCTGTCCTCTTATAAAAGCAAGAAACAATAGTGAAATAAAAAAAATAACCTCGGTTAACACAATTACAATCAGAGTAGTTTTTTTTATTTTAAATATCTCCCGTATCTGCTTTTTAAGTATTTTGGATATCAGAAAAGCACAAAGTGCAACAGTTAAAATCAAAGCCTCTTTTGAAAACGGCAAAATTTTAAGAATCCCACTTACTAAAGCGATATAACTCAAAACAATAATGGCGATAGTTTTGGAGAATGCGTAACCTGAATCTATAAAATTACCAAATAATTTGTTTGCTAGGGGAAAGAAAATTAAACCCAAGGCAAAAAGCATCAGCCACCAAGTTGTAATTATAGAAATCCATTCCATATGTTTCTAAAAGATACAGGCAAGAGTGGTTATTTTCAACTGAAAAAGTTGTATTATAATACTCATATAAAATTTATGGAATCAAAATATAACTTCTCAAAGCTAGAGAAAGAGTTATCTAATTTTTGGGTAAAAAAAGAGATATTTAAAGCAAAAATAGATACGGATAAGGAACCTTTCTGTATAGTTTTTCCACCGCCAAACGCAAATGCCAGTTTGCACCTTGGTCATGCGATGTACGTATTTGAGGATGTGATGATAAGATATCATAAAATTTCGGGTAAAGATGTTTTCTGGGTGGCTGGGGCTGATCACGCTGGGATCGAAACTCAGTTTGTGTATGAGAAATTTCTCAAAAAACAAGGAAAAAGCCGGTTTGATTTTGATAGAGAAACTCTTTATGCAGATATATGGAAGTTTGTGGATGAAAATAGGGGTGTTATGGAACAGCAGTTGAAGCGGCTTGGTTTCGGTTTGGATTGGAGTCGTCAAAAATTTACTTTGGATAAAGATGTTGTCGGGATTGTTTACGACACATTTTGCAAATTATTTGAAAAAAATTTAGTTTATCGTGCTAATCGTTTAGTTCAATACTGTACTTCCTGCGGGACCTCGTTTTCTGATTTGGAAGTCGTTGATAAGGAGATTGATGGAAATCTTTATTTTATAGATTATCCTTTTGAGTTAGGCGAGGGAAGTATTTCTGTTGCCACAACAAGACCCGAAACTCTTTTTGGCGATACGGCGGTTATGGTAAATCCAGGAGATAAAAGATACCAGAAATTTATTGGAAAAAATGTCAGAGTGCCTCTTTCAGACAGACTTGTTCCGATAATCGCTGATAGTTATGTAGATAAAAAATTCGGTACCGGCGCGGTGAAAGTTACTCCGGCTCATGATTTAAATGATAATGCCGTTGCAAAAAGACACAATCTGCAGGAGATATCAGTAATTGATTTTTCAGGCAAGATGATAAATACCGGTGTAGTTGATTTGCAATACTGGTCCAAAGCTCGAGAGATGGTTATTTCGCTACTGACTGAGAAAGGCTCGCTGAAAAAAATTAGCCCACATAAAATGACGGTCGGCACTTGTTATCGATGCGGGACTATTTTACAGCCATTGCCAAAAGAACAGTGGTTTATAAGTGTCGCACCTTTAAAAAAAGAAGCTATAAAGTTGATTCAAGAAGATAAGATACAAGTTCATCCCAAGAGATTTAAAAAACAGATGATACAAGTGCTTGATAACTTTATAGACTGGAATATTTCAAGGCAGATTGTGTGGGGCATGAGGATTCCGGCATATAAATGTTTAAAAACAGATAAATGGTTTGTGGTTAAAAATAGACCAGAGCAGTGTGAAGTATGTGGTGAGTGCCAATTTACCCAAGATGAAGACACTTTTGATACATGGTTTTCATCTGGTCAATGGCCGTTTGCTACATTACAATCACTCTCAAACGAGAAAAATGATCTGTTTAATCATTATTATCCAACGACAGTTATGGAAACTGGTTACGACATAATGCGAGCTTGGGTTTCAAGAATGATTATGTTAGGTTATTTTGCGACAGGAGAAGTGCCTTTTAAACACGTTTTTTACCACGGAATGGTGCGGGACAAATTTGGTCAGAAAATGAGCAAAAGTAAGGGCAATGTAATAAATCCAAACGACATGATCGCAATTTATGGTGCAGATGCGCTTCGCGCATCATTGATATTTGGTACCAAAGAGGGAGGGGATCTTGTTTTGTCAGAGGAAAAAATTAGAGCCATGCGTAATTTTGGTAACAAGATATGGAATATCGGCCGGTTTATACATATTAATAAAAATAAAGACGACATGGTAAATATAGAAAATGATCTGAAAAGATCCAATGAAGATTCATCAGAAACCAAGAAAGAAGTAAATAAAATGCTTAAAGATTTCGAGTTATTTGAAAAACAGTATCAGAAACATTTTTCCAAGTTTGAGTTTGCTAGAGCTTTTGATCTTTCTTATGAATTTATGTGGCACAAATTTGCTGACATTTACATTGAAAAATTCAAAGACAGGCTACAAAGTCAAAACAACAGCTTTGTTCTTGAAAATTTAGAATATATTTATTTTGAACTTTTAAAATGCATTCATCCGTTTATGCCGTTTGTAACAGAAGCTGTTTGGCAGAGTTTTAAAGGAGTAGATAGCTCTATATTAATTTCTCAAGAAAAATAATAAATTTCTTTATATAATAAAGAATCATTGTAAAAATTTATTTATTAGTATTTTTTAAATATGGCAAAGCAAACTTTTCAACCTAAAAAAAAGAGTCGCAATAAAACTCATGGATTTTTAACCCGTATGGCAACAAAAAAAGGCCGTGCAGTTATAAGTGCCAGACGAGCTAAAGGGAGATCAAGACTGGCACAGTAAGTGCGTCGTATCAAATAATACCAAATTATGGGAGATATTTTTAATTCATTGTTTATCCAGCCGGTAACTAATGCTTTGGTATTTTTTTACGACATTTTTTCACAGTTAGGGTTGCCTGGAGCTTTTGGATTTGCAATAATTGCAGTCACTGTATTGCTACGAGCATTAATGAATCCGTTTTTTAAGCAACAGCTTGAAACAGCTCATAAGATGAGAAAGATAAAGCCACATCTTGATGCGCTACAAAAGAAACATAAAAAAGATCCAGCAACACTACAGCAGGAGCAGATGAAATTATATAAAGAACACAGGGTTAATCCGGTTGGAGGGTGTCTGTTTGCCATTATACAAATACCAGTTATATGGGGATTATATAGTACTCTTCAATTATTTTTGACAAATGGGGCAAATGGTAAAGTTATCGAAGAGATTAATGCTAGATTATATAGTTCGGCTTTGCAGATAACCAGCATAGAGCCATCATTTTTTGTTTACAATCTAGCTTTAACTCCAGCACAGGGGGCGAACTGGTTTTATTACATTGTTCCTGTTCTGACAGGTATTTTGCAGTTTTATCAAACAAAATACACTATGCCCCA
>JBEIIR010000004.1:0-26768 GCA_040380695.1 Gammaproteobacteria bacterium
AATAAATATAATTGATTTAGGTTGTGGAGGTAATTATGGAGTACCGGGAATGCAAATTGGTGAACCTTTTCAGAAGATTATAGATAGAACACCTGGACAATTTATTAATGGCAAGTTGAATAGAAGGCTACATGTAAAAGAAGGTTGGGCACTTGATAGACAAAATCCTTATATGCCAGAATCAATCATGTGGAGACATTCATGTGGACATTATCCTTCAGAATTAGCAAATGGCGGCCTTAATGAAACATTAGAATTAGAAAAAAGATTAGCGCAGGCAAGTACAATTTTCCAACAAGAAAATTTATTAGATATTAGTGCATTAGTTCCTCGTAGATATTTTGACTTTGCAATTATAAACACAATGTTATATCAACTACCACCAAAGGAACAAGCTTTAGCAATTGCCAATGCTCGTGAATTACTAACTGGTAATGGTTGGCTATTTATCCAAGACTTTGCGATACCTGATCCTAAAGATCATTCAAAACTAGTTTTTGAAGGAGTTGAATGGGGCGTCAAAGGGAACTATCGCTTATTTGTTACTGGTAACGAGTTTGGAGATCGAATTTATGAAATTCTACATTGGAATAATGGCCGATGTAAAGAATCTATGCCAGGCGCAGATTTCGAAAAGGTAGTAGGTTTTTTTAGATAATATTTTTTTTACCACCATCCTTGACTTTATCCAAAGATAATACTATTATAAGGATATCCGTTATTAATTTATTCATATAAATGATTACACTCGATAAAGCAAAAATGGCTTTAGAGGCTTCAGAAAATAAAGCTAAGGAGCTAGGTATCGCTGTTACTACAGTTGTCGCAGACGAGCATGGAACAGTTATTGCTATGAGTCGAATGGACGGTGCTTTTACCGTGAGTCCAGATTTTGCACGCGCAAAAGCGTTTACATCTGCAACTCTTGGGTTTCCCACTGAAAATCTTTCAGAATTCGCAGGAGAAGGAAAACCATATTTTGGAATCAATAATCTTGCAGGAGGAGAATTTACGACTATTGCTGGGGGGGTACCAGTCAAGGTACACAATAAAATAGTTGGCGCTGTAGGTGTTGGCGGTTCTTCTGATACCAATCAAGATGTTGTTTGCGCGAAGGAAGCCGTAAATGTACTTGAAGAAAACAACTAACTTATTATTGTTATCAAGAAAAAAAGTTAATCTTGTGGATTGTAAATTTATTTAAACTTCATAAGAAATCATCCTTAAATTCTTGAAATTCTAAGCACCAATCTTTCTCGCGCTTGGATCTCTTGGATATACAAGATATGTGGCAAAGTTTTTCTAAAGACTTGTAAATATATAGAAAGCTACCATTTTTCTTAGCTAATTTTAGACTTTGTTCAAAATACGACATTGAGCTTGCCAGCATCCCCAATTCGACCTCAATGCAACCAAGCAAGAAGAATATCTCCTCTTGATTTTTGCTAACATAAGGGTTTGTCTTAAGAACTTTATCAACATAATTCTTAGATAGGCGCGACATATTCTGCTTTAAATAGATTAGACCTTCATAAGCTTGCGCTGCCAGATTACCCTGTTTTACAAAAGAAGTAAAATATGTTTTTGCAGCAAAATAGCGACCCTTTTCGAAATAGATTTGTCCCGCTGTAAAACTAAGGAGTGATTGAATGTCTTTATCTAAAGATAAACGGTGAAATTTTTTTATCTCTTTTAATTGCCTTAGAGCACCGTCTCTGTCGTCGACAAGAAGTTTTTTTTGCAAAATGTCTTTAATAAAAATCTGAAGTCTGTCAACGGTTAAACTAGCCTTATAAAAAGAGCTTGCAATCTTCTCCGCTGTTTCAAAAACTTCAAGGAAGTTTCTTTTCTCAACTAAATACTCCCTGATATTTTCATATAGCTCTATAGATTTTTCGTGCGCTCCAAACTTGCTTAAGTTTATAACAACCCAAATTATAGTTTGCTTGTTATTTTCTAAATATTTATTTAATTGCTTGTTTGATAGTCTTTTTATTTTGTATATATTTTTTAAATAAAACTCTGATAAGTGAATTAGCTTATCAACTGATTGATATGAGGAAAGGTACTCCTTCACAATTGAGTGTAAATGAAAATTATTTTTATTTATTTTTTCTAAAATAGAAAAAAGGAGCAACTTCTTAATTTTCTTTTTTACATTCTGTGGCCTCTGACTTAGGAGTCGAGCAATATTAGAGATGTTAAAATCTCTTTCTCTAAATAGGGAGGCCATCACCAGCAATTCCTGAAGTTCGAGTGGCAATGTCTTATATAAAAGATGAATCGCGATATATAAATTTTTATTATCGTAGGCTAGCATTTTCAAATCTTTCTTATGCTCTTCATAAAGTAGTTTGTAATCCAGAACAGAGATTGGCTGTTTATGAATATGTGTTAAAAAAATATTGGAAGTAATCGGTAAAAATTCCAAATCATTCCCTAAATCAATAAGCTGTTTTTTGTGCATTTTAAAGAAGGCCTCTCCTAAGACACTTGTGCATAAATTTTCAAATTCTTCATCCGAAAATCGCTGAACCTCGAATCCGGTATAGCCCTCAGTTTGAAAATTACGCGTACCAGTAGCGATAATCGCTACTGGAAATTTGGCAAAGTAACTTAAAACATGCAGATTCTGCTCAGAGACATTGTCAAAAATAATCAGTATATTTCTACCAATAATCTTATCGTATAATTTTTCAAATTTTTCATTTTTAGTTCTATACAGAAAGTGCTTTATACTTAAGCCTTCTAAAATCGTATTCAAAATATAGTCTATTTCAATTTTGTCCGAATGAAACCAAAAAATTCCATCATAAAAAAATTTTTTTAAAGAATTTGCAATGCGCAAAGCTAAGTAAGTTTTTCCGATTCCGGGCATTCCATAAAATAACAGATGTTTCTTATTCATCACTTCCCAAGTTTTAGTCTTCAATAAATTTTGATTTCTTACAAATACTTGGGGCATCGGGGGCAATGTTTTATTCGATGGCGATTTAAGATACATTGCCAAAACTTCAGACTCTGCGATAGAAAGACCGCTTGTGCCCGCAGATTCCAAAAAATAGTCAACCTCTTCTAACGTAGTAATGCCTGATTCCTTTAGAAAAACTGTTATTATGGCAAGTAGCAAAGACCTGTCTCTCGGCACCCTATCACCTGATTGCCATTTTGCAAAAAGACTTACATCATAGACGTATCTCTCCTCCGCTAGAAGCTCAGAAAAATCAATTAAGCTCTTAATCCCAGACCGAAGCCTAAATTTTCTAAAAGCTTTACCAAACTCTTCGTTTCGCTTTAAGTAGCGCATATTTTGATTATATACTACAGGGTCGGACCCTCTTTAACAACATTGCTTTATTTGTCTTTAAAAATGACAAATCTGTCACTTACTTTTCAAAAGACCTTGATAAAATTTCGATTATATTTTTTTATACATTTACACAACATTTATGAAAAAAGTCTGTTTCCTTGTACCAAAAGATGTCCGGTCACCAATAGGTTTTAAGCTATTTCTTGAACATAATTATGGCCAGACAGATGTTGTAGAATGGGAGATTTTATATGATAATTCAGTCCGATTATATGAGCAAATAGAAACTTTAGAGAAAAAATTCTCTGCGATTTATCAGATAAATCAAGTAAAAGAAATAGTATCTAGGAGCGAAAACGATTTCATAATTTTAAGTTCTAAAAACATTAAGTTGATTGATAATTGTAAATTTTTACAATGTAAAAACATTCAAATTGAGGGTAAAACTGAGGATAATAAAGGTAAAAAAAATCAAATTATAAATATTTATTATCAAAAAACTTTTGATTTTGATTACGATTACGATAGGTTACTGACTGATTTTGAAAACATAATTAATCAAGAAGTAGTTTATGAAGCTTCAGCAAAAATATCCAAAATAGACTATTCATCAGTATAATCAAGCTTATTTTCTCTCATATCATTGACAATCATATCTCTGAGTAACTTTGATTTCGTAATGCTTCTGGCCTTGCTTGCCTCCTCAATATAGTTGAGAAGTTTTGGACTAAGAAAAAAATTAAACCGCTTGTCTCTTTTTTCTCGGGCTTTCGCAAATGAGTCTCTCAAAACTTTTTTAAAGTTCTTCTCATCATAGCTTTGCTTGATGAGCTTTTCATCCTCGATCCCAGATAAAAAGTAAATCATGTTTTCTTTGTAATAAAGCACTATTGTTGGTTTTGAGTATTCCAACGCGCGCTGAATAAGAAATCCTACTGCAAGACTTGGTGTTGTGGCTTCAAACAGACATATATCCGCAGATTGTATGCCATCGATCATGGTGTTATAGAATTCAATGTGCTGTTGCCGTCCCTGCTGCATTTTGTTGTGGAATTCCTCATCCGTCATTTCTACAAAATCAGTGATGTGTGTATACCCCAAATCTTCGATTGCATCGTAGATGAGGTGATAATTATCACGTAGTTGACCCTCTCCTTTTGATGTGCTTATAAAAAATACCTTCATATTTAAGCTATTATAGCATAGACACTTGTGTAAATAAAATCTGTCTATGAGTTCATGATCTGCATCAACATTCCAAAATCATCTCCTGACATCACTTCCCCACGACAGCTACTATTATGAAATCGTACAAACTCTCTAAATTTGTGTTCTGTCGACTCACCACATAACCATATCCCGTACTGAAATGGCGCACGTGTTTTTACAATTTCTATGCCATATCCAAACTCATCACTTCTTCGTGCGTAGTCTTGAATGACAACCATACTTTTGGGATTTGTCGGATTGAGGAGCTCGAGCATATTTCGAATACTCTCATCTCTTCTTGACGGATCAATGTGCGTCATCATGGTACTGGCAGTCACCAGATCATACGTGCCTTTTGGAAGCCCTATCTCATTTGTATTTCCAATCTGAAATTTATATCCAGGAAAATCAATACCATTACGATACGCCTGAATTTGAGCACGTGTATGTTGGACAGCTTCGGGTGTCACAGCTTTTGGCATCCGACAAGCGACAAACCAGTCAATTGCATCTTGATCAGCAAAAGGGTCAACAGGATCAACAGCTATCAATTCTTGAAGTTGATGCGGCGTGTCAAGATATCGTGAGACGACAGAACCTGGTGTGAGATCTCTGACATTCCACGGATCAAGTGCTTGCAATGTAGAGTTTGGATATGCAGCACGCTTGACCGGAAAACCAGTACTTGCACCTATATCGACCCACTTCAGCACTTTGAGCATTTGCAAAAGTCCAGGCAAACCAGCACCTCTATGTGGATCGGTCGATTGAATATTTCGAGTATAAAGTTGTCCAGTGAATGAATCAAATTGATTACGGATAAGTTCTTGGAATAATGATTGGTATGCCTGAACCCCACGTTCTCTATCCGGATCATTGAGCCCAAGTCGCTGAGGGAAGTCATAAAGTCCATCTTTAAACATGTGAAAATTGGGACTATGGGATAGCAGCATCAGCACGGCGCTAATACTCAGGAGACTGTCTCCTCGTGCTGCGCGGGCAGTCCTTGCGTGATGAACTGCATCGATTACGGCTTTGTCCTCATCAAGTACCCCAATCATTGCCTCTGCTGCTCTACTCAACAGTTCATCTCCACCCACCGGATAATTCATAAACTCGCACAGACGCTCGTATATTTTAATCTCAGTTTCGTGACACGTGAGATTCCTATCGGCCTCTGTATTATCAAAGTCAATACCCGCTAAATCTTGATGATATGTATCCATTTGCTCTCTGTTCATATAGATATGGAATTATACTATAAGACCACTTAATTCAATACACTAATTTACATATCATTTACTCAGTTCTCTCGAAATACGCCTCCAGTATCTCTTTTGCAATCGGTGCTGCCACTTCGGATCCTTGACCACCCTCCTCAACAAGTACCGTTAATACAATTTCAGGGTCTTCATACGGAGCAAAAATCGTAAACCATGCATGAGGTTTCTTGCCAAGCTGGGACTCGGCAGTTCCGGTCTTACAACCAACGCTAATTGTCTTTTTTATTTCAGTTGAGTTTGAATTATCTTGTTCTTTAAAAGAATTACTTAAATCTTTTACCGAAAAATTAAAAAATGGATGGCCCGTGCCGCCTGGCACACATACTGAGAGCATTCCTTCTCTAATTACTTTGTAAGTATCTTCCGACATTGGCACTTTGCGACAATTTTTATCTTTTTCGGAAGCTGATTTTAATATTTTAGGCTGACAATAATACCCACCATTTGCAAATACGGATGTTGCTAATGTAACTTGTAGAGGATTTGCCGTCACATATCCCTGTCCAATTGATAAATTATATGTATCGCCTAAAAACCATTTTGTTTTCAGCGTCTCTTCCTTCCAAAAAGCAGACGGGACTATGCCTGCGACTTCATTCAAACCGATACCAGTCTTATTTTGAAATCCAAAAAGCTCTGCCCACCTTCTAATCCTGTCCGGCCCTAATTTGGCTCCAAGTAAGTAATAGTATATGTCGTTTGATCTTTGAAGAGATTTTATTAGATCAACCTCGCCATCCGTCTTTCCATACTCCAGATAATACCAGTTATGAAATTTTAATGGTCCAGCCTCTATGAAACCTTTATCTAAGATTTTTTCTTCCGACCTTATCACACCCTCCTCAAGTCCGGCTGCTGCAACAAACATTTTAAAAGTTGAGCCGGGAGGATAATTGCCTTCTAGTGCCCTATTAAAAAGTTTTTTATCGGAGCTACTAATTGTTTTTTTGACCTCTTCGCTATTGGAATCTTCAAAGATTTGAGGACTAAACCCCGGAGAAGATGTCAAGATAAGCACTTCACCTGTCGATGGCTTTATCCCAGCAACAGCACCTTTTCTTCCCCCTAAGGATTTGTAGGCTATTTCTTGAAGCATGCTGTCTATCGAGATATGCAATTCTTTTCCAGCAATAGGCGGCACAATATTTAAAACTCGCACAGGACTACCAAGCGCATCTACCTCAATCATTTTTTGACCATGGACCCCTCTTAAATCGCAGTCAAAAAGCTGTTCTATGCCTTTTTTGCCAGTTTTATCGCCCAATTTTAACTTATTTAAACATGGATCGTTTTGTAAATCTGTCTTATCAGCTAATTGACGATACCCAAGAACATGTGAAGCCGATTCTGAAGCATAATAGACACGGTAAGAATTTGCTCTACTAAAAAAATCAGTCACTTCAGAGTTTGTATTGCCAGCAAGCAAGATCCCTTTTCTGTCAAAAATACTACCCCTTGGAGCTTCAATAACCACCTCTTTCAATCTATTATCGGATGCTAGGGCTTGATAATAAGACCCTTTAACCACTGATAAGTGAAAAAGTCTCAGTAAGGCTACTAGGAAAAAACTTAGAACCAGAAACGCATAAATGGTTAAAAGCCTCAAATTTGAACCTGTAGAATATGTTTCAACTGAGATAGATTCGTAGTTTCCTTTTTCAAAAATAGGTAGCTTTGACTTCATATTTTTTTAATAAGCTATAAAATTATGTTAAGAAGTATTTTACTACTCAATTATCCTTCTCTCTTCTTCAGAGGATATTACTTGAAAACCCACATGAGATTGACCGGCAAAAAACAAGCCCTCACCCACCCCGGCAGATAACAGAAAATGTTTCTCTCCCCCAGTGAGATAGAATGTTTTTGCAATGCGGTCTACAGCAGCTGTTGACTGTTTTAAAATAATTTGCAAACTTGAATTTGTGATAATAGCCTTACCTTCTTCCGTGTCCATAAAATCTTCAACATCTTGCGTTATGGTTGACATGCCTAACTTATATTTTCTTGCCCGCTTGGCAAAATTATGCAAATATGCAGCTGAATCTTTGTTTTTTATCAAATACCATGCTTCATCTACTATCAGCACCCTCTTTTTCAGCTCGCCTTCCCTGACTCTGTGCCATATATAATCAAGCACAATATACATAGCAACGGGCCTTAAATTTTCTTCAAGATCTCGAATTCCAAATACAGTAAATGGATTTTTGATATCAAAATTTGAAAAGCTATTAAAAATACCTGATGCCGACCCTTTTACAAATTTTTCTAATCTGTCAGCCAACTCCTGAGCCTCAACCGATTCCATGCCAATAAGTATTTTGTAAAGATCTTCAAGCAGAGGCGGCTCATTGATAAACGATTCTACATCTTGAGTAATTCCCTTTTCTCTATATGTTAAAACTAATGCCCTATCAAGAAGTGCATCTTGAGAAGGTGATATCTCACCCATTATTACCTTCATAAGCGAGTGCAGATCCAGTATCTTATTTGAGAGTTCGTCTTTGTCATCGGTTTCCTTGTTAAGGTCAAAAGGATTTAATTTATATTGAGATGATGCCGAAAAGTCAACAAACTCACCCCCTAAATTTTTACAAAGAGTCCTATATTCATTTTCAGGATCAAGAATTATCACGTCTATATCCATCATCAGAAGTCTTAATGCCTCAAGTTTTACCATAAAACTTTTACCACCGCCAGATTTTCCTAAAATGACCGCGTTTGCATTTTCTAGTGTAAATCGATCAAAAATAATTAAGCTACCGTCATGCTGATTTAAACCATACAAAATACCTTCATTCCTTGTAAGAGATGCTGTTGAGAAAGGGAAGGTCATACCCAGGGATGTTGTATCCATATTACGCCACTGCATTAATTTATCCATAAAAAGAGGTAAAGTGGATTTAAACCCCTCCTCTTGCTCTAATGTTGCCTGTTTTGAGATGATAAGCAGCGAAGAAAGGGTAGAGTCAATCTCTTTTGTAACGTTCTCAAGCTCCTCAATAGTATCTGCTGGTATCGTTACGTAAAGCCCATATTGAAAAAATCTTTCAGCCCCTTTTGCCAACTCAGCCTGAAGCGACAATGCATCGTCTAGCGTGACCTGAACTGTAGGATCAACTGCCTTACCGGCTTTTATATCACTTTCTATTGTTGCCTGCATCTGTGCAATCTTTCTTTTTAACTCGTTTAAAATCTCTTTGGATTCTGATGGATATATAAACATCGATATTGTCAAAGGGTGATCGTAAGTTATTAGAGAGTGAAGCCAGTTTGCAGAAACATATCTAGGGTAGCCGACTACAAAAAGGGTTCTATAGTATTTTGAATCAATTTTTATATGATTAAAATCCACCTCAACATATGATGGAGCGATCATGTCTTTTACAGTCAGGCTGCCTTTTGCCATGACATCCGCCACCTTCTTAACTCCGGATGGCAGAACAGATCCTTTTGTTTTGGATTTTAAATCCTTAGATGATTCTTTGTTTTTTTTATTTGATGAAAACATATCTTTTAACCATTTGTTAAAACTATATCTGTATAACTGTCAATTGGAGCAAGTTGCTTACCTGTAGATGAAGGGTTGTAAAGATTATAAAACAACTCAACTAATTCTTGCTGTCCCATAATTGTTGGTCTCAAGCCAACTTTAGCAAGTAATCTAAGAAGATGGTCTCTTTTTGGATAGAGAGATGTTTTGGCCCTATTAACAATGTATTCAGTGCTTAATTTATTAGCTTTTACTCCGGCAACTCCCATCTCTAGTGGATTAAAAGGAACTACAAAAAAGAAGCGCTTCTCCATAACTACATTCTTCTTTACAATATTTTTTATAAACTCGCGATAATCTTCGATCCGAGTTCGCATAACTTCGTTTTTTTGGGCATTGATTTTACCCTGAAGGTAATCTATGTACGAAGATATGTTCATCATTTTAGAAATGATGACGATCTGAACAGGAAACGATAAAGAGTTTAACAAGCTGCCATATGTATAAATCATAGACATTTGGTCCTCATCTGAAAGGAGCCAAAAATTTACCGCCCCGACTTCAATAATAGTTGACGCAGAGCGATTTCTCATCACGACAATATCATCTACGACCTGCTCAACTTCTATAAAAAGCTGCGTAGTAGATTTGTGTGGAGATGTGTCTTTTATCTTGCTCATAAAATCTCTTTAGATATGATTGTTAACGGATTTATTTTATCTGATGTGATTTCAATATTGATTGTATCAAAAAAGTAAACACTGTTTGGATCAGTAATGACTATTTTATATAGTCCATTAACTAAAGGAGAATATGTTGCAAACACACCATGAGGATTTGATTTTAATAACCTTATTTCCTGATCCTGCTCATTTTTAATTGAGATTAACACCCCGGGTAGCGCAGTTTGCCTACGATTTCTCACAACGCCGGTTAAAAAAGGTTGCTTGATTTGCTGATCTTTACTATTTTTTGAGGTTTGGTTTTTATTGGCATTTATTGAACCCTCTTTCTTTTTGATAAGAGATGGTTCGATAGACTTTGTCTTCATAAGTAGCTCATCAATATGCCCTTGTTGCTTAATTCTTAATTTTTCCGAACTACTGTCATCATTTTTTGCTTGTGATGCGATATATGCAACCAATTTTTCCTTGGTATCTATATGAGAAATAACTATATGAGGATCCTGCGAATAGTAGAGTTCATTTAAAAAACTTGGAGATGGGTTTGATTTTTGATAAAAATACTGAGTTGGAGCACCCAATCTTTTCATGAAATTTTTAATCCACTCCTCCAAAGGCCTATCTTGTATCTTTAAAAATGCAAAAGCAAGACCAACTAGAACAATTAAAAATGCAATAATTATGTTTAGAAATGGAATTGGCAAAATAACAAATACGATGTACGCACTTGGAAAAAATACCAATAAATACAGAAACTGCTTTATGGTCATGAAGCCAATTAATTTAAATTGAAAAGAGGTTATCTGACGAGGTACAGGGTGTTGATCCATAGAATATATTTAGTATAAACTATAAAAATATATTTCATTTTATCAAGGTAACTTTTTTGAATTTAAAAAAGTATAATTTGAGAATGTTTAATAAAAACTTCACACCCCTAACTTTAAACACAACTAGTAATACTTCAACTCCTTCTTATGCCACCCCTGAAATAGAGCCTTCACCAAATGAATCAGGCCTCCAGAATAAAGAAAAGTTTGAATATGGTGAAAGAATAAATACGGAGCCTGAAGAGAGCCCTTCTCAAATTTCATTTACCGATAAAGATAAGGCCTTTAAACTGCATCCTGACTTAAAAAAGGCTGGTCTTCAAGCGATTGAAACATCTTCTCTCGACAAAAAACATATCATAAATTTGCCACTACCTGACGAGGCGATTATCTCATCTCTTAAAAAACCACCCACCTCCTCTGCCAGATGGATAGCTGAGTATGCTACACTACTATTAAAGAAAGCCCACATTGCTTTAAAGATCGTACATGGCAAGGTTGTCAGAATAATCAAAAAATAAGGAGACTTTTTTAAGATTTCATTACTTTCTCAATCTCGACCTTAAAATCTTCTTTCGTATGTACTCCTACAAACTGATTTTTCACTTCACCGTTTTTGAATATTAAAAATGTCGGAATAGAAAACACTGAATAATCTGCTGCAAGATCTTGATTTTCGTCAACATTTACTTTGACAAATTTTGCATCTTTCATATCTTTTGACAGATCCTCAATTATCGGAGCCACTGCCTTGCATGGTCCACACCAGTCAGCGTAAAAGTCCACCAGCACTACACCCTGGTGCTTAACTACTTCGTCATTAAAATTATTTTTATTTACCGAAATTACTGACATGTTTTTAAATTGAAATTATAAATTTATTATAATTTTACTCTATCATAGATAATTTTTGCAAGCGAAATAGACTTAAGCTAAGCGCTTAACACAACGTTGCTTTTATTAACTTTCTATGTTATATTATAGGATTATGGAAGAATATCATTTACCAAAGCTTTTAGAAAAATTTATTACATTTTTATCCGATCAAGAAAAATCTAAGTTCACAATTGTCGCCTACAAAAAAGATATTGAACAGTTTGTAGGATATCTTGCCTCTCTTGAAAAAAATGATATTAGAGACGTAAAAAAAGACGATATTGAGGGCTTTATTAAAAGCCTGATCGAAAAAAAATATACTAAAAAGTCAGCATCCAGAAAATTAAACTCCATAAGAACATTTTTTAGATTTCTAAAACATGAGGGGACAATTACTGCAAACCCTGCGTTTGATATATCTCATCCTAAATACACTCAAACACCACCAAGAATATTAAGCAAAATGGAATACAGAGCACTTAGAGACGTTGCAAAAGAGGACACGCGTACATATGCTTTGGTAGAACTGCTACTTCAAACAGGGCTTAAAATCGGTGAACTTGCAACGCTTAGAATTAATGATATTAACAACGACAAGATTCAGGTAAAAAAATATGGCAAAAACATTGAAAGAATAGTCCCTCTTAACAAAGCTGCTATAGCCGCAATTAACGCATACAAAACAATACGAAATAATCAATCAAAAGATGACTCGTTATTTGTAACGAGAACTGGTAAACCACTGTTAATAAGAAATATTAGGCAGATTATTGATAAATGTTTTCAAGAAGTAGGCATAGTTAACGCGACAGTTAACGATCTTAGAAACACGTTTATTGCTCATCAATTAAAGCACGGTTCCACCCTTGAATACATTTCTAGTGTTGTTGGTCACCGCCGAATCTCCTCTACTGAAAGATTTTTGACGCTTGTCAAACAAGAAGCAGAAAGAAAAGAGAAGCTTGGTGAACTCTGATATAATTCAATATCATGCATCTTACTATAAACACTGATGGTGGGTCTCTAAACAACCCAGGAAAAGCAGCTATTGGATTTTTAATTAGAAATAGTGATGAATTATTGTTTTCCTATGGTGAATCGATCGGCATAGCTTCAAACAATGTTGCTGAATACACAGCGCTTATCAAGGCCCTTTCTTATGTTTTAAATATGATTAGTAATAAATCTTGGGCTGTTGAGAGTATAAAATGTATCGCTGATTCAGAGCTCATGGTAAAGCAATTAAATGGAATTTATAAAATAAAAAACGAAGACCTAAGAATACTTCATAACAAGATTAAGGAGTTAATAAATCAGATTGGCGTTCCATCAACTTTTAATCATGTCTTAAGAGATAAAAATGCCGATGCGGATTTGCTGGTAAAAAAAGCATTGGGCAAATAATTTTTTTCAACTTAGCATTTTTTGCCCTCACCACATTTTGAGCATCTTTTTATACCAAATCCAACCCTTATAGGGTGTCTACAAGGACTTCCATTTTTTTTACCCGGACAATGAAAGTGAGGCCTACTGCCACCTTTAGCACATCTGCATAAATTTGGATCCTCAAGATAATTTTTACCCTTTTTAAAAATCTCAGAAATTGCACCATATGGATTTACAAACCCGGAATATTGTGGTATATGCCTAACAGGGCTAAATCCTGATCCCGCACCACAACCATTGGAGCCGGGCGTGTAGGGTTGAGCTTGAATACGGGCGTACATTGCATTTAGCTCAGCTTCAACTTTAGAACGAGGAGTGTGTGATTTTGTTGACTCTGAAATAGTTGAGCTTTTACCTGAAATCAAATCTTGAAGCATCATTTCCCATGTTCGAAATTCTGTTTCTATAATTTCTTTAAAAAAACCCTTATCTTCTGGGTGACAGTTGATAAGCTTTATCATTGCATTAAAAGTTTTTTTCAAGACAGGTTCAAGAGTTGCAAAGTATTTTTCCATCTTTTCTTTTGTGACAGATTCAGAACTGTTATTGCTTTCAATATTTTGACCATTTTTTAAATTTTTTTGTGAATTCTTATTGTTATCAGCTTCTATCTTTTCCTGACTTCTTATAATTTGCTCAACCAAGATCGCAATGCCTTTATCTCTGATATCACAGATACTGTCTTGATTTTTGATTCCGTTAAGCCAGTTTTTGTCAAGCTGTGAAAACCTGCCAAGAAGATCCGAGCAGACAACATTCTCATTAGTTAAAAGTTTATTTACGACTTCAAGCCCTTCTGGAGAAAGCTCCGTTCGGTGGGCTCGAGAAAATAGCTGAGGTCTACCATTTTCATCTAAAACAACCTGATGAACTCTAATAAAAGAGTGATTGCCAAACATTGTGCCATCTAATTCTTCTGGAGACACTTCAAAAGGCGCTGGACTTATGTCTACAAAAATTGCATCACTTCCTTTTTCATTTATCTTTTTCTCCCAATCTATGATAGCGTAAGCTTCTTTAAAACACCTAACTTTGTACCATCTCATTCTGGGGTCATCTGTTACTTTTTCAGCACCATCTAAATATGACTCATAAGCTCCTTTGCCCATTGGGCCAATCCAAAGTTTTAACTTTTTTTGTTTTAAAAAATTTTGATCAATTACCAGATCATGGGTATATGTCACGGTACCAAGTTTGCCATATGATTCCTTGGCGTAGTATTCTGCTTGTGCTTTAAAAAACTGCCAGTATTCTTCCGGATTTTTTCCATGATCTAATAATTGCTGAATTCTTTTAAGCTCATCTCTTAAATCAAATGCTAATGGTTTTTCATGAGAAACTATAGCCATTGGCTCGGAATCGATATGGCGGACATCTTCAATTTTTGGTGCAAGCTCAAGCAAAGTTTGTAGGGTTAAAGATTGTTGATAATCGCTATGATCACCCACAAAACGTGAAGAATCTATTTTATACATAAATATTCCCTGCTCGGGGATAAAAAAACATGGTCGGTCTTCGGACTTAAAGCTTTTTATATAGCTTTTACCGCTGCGGCACAGTTGAGGATTCTAACCTCATTCCCAGAAAAAAGCGTCTTAAATTTTACTTATAAAATTTTGACGCACACCATGTTAACTTTTAATAGTGTCTTAATACTACACCTACACTACAACTAATACAATGTATCAAAGTAGATATTTTACAAATAATTATTTTATGTACGCTTTTCGTCAATTGCGTATTTTCGAGCAAGCATGAAAAAAAGATCAGACAACCTATTTAGATATTGAAGAATTAAAATATCGTCTTTTGTTTCTTCAGCTTTTTGATCTATAAATGACACAACTCTTCGCTCTGCAGAGCGAACAGAAGCTCTTGCAATCTGCAACCTACTGGTCTGCTCACTCCCCTGTGGCAGAATAAATCTTGTGAGTTTTGGCAAAGATTTTTCAAGCTGTTGAATTTCTTTCTCAACAAGTTTAAGATGTTTTTCAACATCTAAAGACTTCATACCAGCATCAGCCAGATAACCCATGATTATGTAAAGTTGAAATTGCACCTGACTTATCAACTCTTTAATATCTTTACTATCTATCACCTCAAACGCAGAACCTATAAAACACGTAGCCTCATCAATCGCTCCATATGCTTCAACCTGAAGATCATATTTTTTAACTCTTCTACCACCAAATAAGCCTGTTGAACCTTTATCTCCTGTTTTTGTAGTAATTGACATAAATTGTATTTTAAAAGCATTAATATCTAATAGGATATTATAATTTAGTATGATAAAAAAAGATTGGATAAACAGAATGATACAATTGATTCAATTCGTATTACTTTTTTTACTTTTTACATTAGCTCCTCAAGTCAATCGGATACTAGCACAAAGCGCAAATTTTGATGCCTATTGCAAGAATGGTGTTTATTACATTCAAAAAAATGGTAGAGAAATATCATGTGGCAGAGCTCCTAATTGCGACAATAGAAGCTACGACAGCGTAAACAGGATTGAATGGAGAAGCAACGCAGAGTGTTGGGTTGAAGACTATTACAACTACTCTAGATGTCAGGCTTATTGTTCAGGAAACGTACCTCTTTGCTGCTATAAATTGGCTATAACCAAAAACTCAGAAGAGTGCACTTGGCCAGAGCGAGGTTACTGCTTGCCCAGTCAGTGCGCCGGAGTTGGTAAAAGATGCGGAGAGGCTATTGAGACATGGTGTTCAAGCATAGACAAATGTGTTAGAAACGTTAATGACATTCCTTATATTCCATTAGATCAAAGGTTGATAGGGGGTAATCAAGCAGCAACTCCAGTACCACCCTCACCAACTCAGCAACCGACAACCCAACCAACGACATATAATCCACAGCCGACTGTAGGGCCGACATCGCAACCGACAACCCAACCAATGACATATAATCCACAGCCGACTGTAGGGCCGACATCGCAACCAATATCTCTACCTACAACTTACAATCCTCAACTTACCACAAGACCAATAACTCAACCTGTCTCTAAGCCAACAGATACAGTTTTTTGTTGTGACGATTTTAATACGGAATCTTTTATACCTCAACAGATAATTAAAAAAGTTATCAACTATGAAAATATCGCTCAGATAGAGAAACTCACAGCTCCAGCCTTAGATTTGCCTAAAAAAAGTTTCTCAAAAGTTATAGAAGCGGATATTTATCTTGAAAATTTTTTTGAAAAATTAGCTCGAGATATTTTGTCTAGTCTCCCTCAATTTTTTTAATCATCCAAGCACCCTAAACGATATCAAAATAGCATCTTGTAAAAAAAGGGTGCTTTTAAAGCTTTGCTTTAAAAGCACCCAATTTCATTGCCGTTTCTCTTTTTTGACAGGAGTCCTAACTTAATCCTGCAAAAAGAAAACTTAAGCTAACACTCTGCATAACCACACCCATAACACTTAGCGCACCCTTCTTCTCTTGCTAATAGAGCTTGTCCACACTCTTTACAAATATCAAAATGCTGTGATTTTTCCTGTTTCGCAGTAACTGATAAATGCGCAGACTCCTCTATAAGAGATGGTTGCTCTAATCTACTTGACAATGTAACTCCGTTTCCGTTTGCAATATGACTTGCCTCTGGAACCGACTGATTATTTAGATACTCGAAATGCATTTTTAAAACTTTAGCAACCGCATCTGGCATACTCCTTACTCTCTCTTTTCCAAAGCCCATTGTCCGTCCTCCACCTATGCCATCAAGTTCTTTAATCACGTTCTTAACGCGATCCTCTGGGGTCAGGTGAGTTGCAGTTCTAAAGTACATAGAAACCATTCTGCCCAAGCCTTCCGCCATTGCAAAAACATCAGTTCCCGCTTTACCAATTGTCATAAACACCTCATGAGGTTCATTGTTACCGTTTGTATTAACTGTAATATAGGCTCGACCAACAGGTGTATCTATCTTATAAGTGGACCCATGTACCACCATCGGCCTTGGCTTAACCGTTGGAGTATTTTGCGCACTGGTCACTTCCGCTGTTTTAACCTCTTCTTTTTTAACCTCAGGCTTTCGCTCGAGCACACCCTGCCTTGAACCATCTCTCATGTAGGCGATACCCTTTAATCCATGCTCATAAGCCATTGTATAAAGTCTCTTTACATCATCTATGGTGTGTGAATTAGGTGCATTTACAGTTTTTGATATAGATGCATCAACGTATTTTTGAATCTTTGCCTGCACAAGCACATGATCTTCAGGTGTCAGGTCATTTGCGGAGCAGAAATAGTCTGGTCTTTTAATCGCACCAGACTTCATTTCATGTTCATGCCTGCTATACCACTCGTCGTACAAATGATGTCTTATGGCATGCTCCCCCAACCTATCTCTACGAATAAACTCAAATTCATAAACCGGTTCTATTCCCGATGTCGTCCCTGCCATGAGTGATGTTGAACCGGTTGGCGCTTGCATCAGAAGTACAGAGTTTCTAATGCCGTCATCTTTTATTTTTTTTCTAATTTCTGGAGACATCGTCTTCATAAATCCACTTTTGACAAATTTTGAGGCTTCAAATTTGTTAAACGAACCCTTCTCCTTTGCATAATCTGAAGAGGCAATATAGGCTTCTTCCGCGATAAGTTTATAGACTTTCTCTATAAACTGCAAAGATTCATCTGATCCGTAGCGGATATGTAGCTTAATTAGCGTATCACCAAGACCCATTGTTCCAAGGCCAATTCTACGTTCACCCTCTAGTTGTGTTTTCCTAATACCGGGAAAAACATATGCATCCATATCTATGACATTATCTTGAAAGCGAACAGCTGTCCTAACGGTTTTTTTTAGAGCATCAAAATCAAAGCTACCGGCTTTATCAACCTCGTAACCCGAAACGAGTGCGGTTAGATTTATGGAGCCAAGATTGCACACTCCCCAGCCCGGGAGACCTTCCTCTCCGCAAGGATTAACACAGATTATCTTATTCCAATAGTAATTGTTATGCATTTTATTATATCTCTCCATGAATACCAATCCTGGCTCAGCAGAATTCCAGGCAGCCTCCGCAATTAAGTCCCATATTTCTTTGGCTTTTACAACCTTATACACATTTACTTTCTTTCCTTTGGCTTTCCAGCCTTCTATGTCGCCGTCCCACTGCGTGTCATAGTCGGGATCGTTCTTATCAGGAAAGATTAAAGGCCAATCGCCATCTGCTTTAACCGCCTCCATAAATGAATCAGATACGCAGACAGAGAGATTGGCGCCATTTATTTTACTTAGGTCTTTTTTAACAGTAATAAATTCTTCTATGTCAGGATGCCAATCCCAGAGCATAAGCATCAAAGCGCCACGACGGGTCCCTCCCTGTTGAATTATGTCTTTTGTTGCAAGAGAGAAGATCTCTGCCCAGTTACAGGGACCTGAAGAAAAGCCGTTTACCTTCTCAACTCTTGCGCCTTTTGGCCTTAATGTTGATAAATTTATTCCAACGCCACCACCTCGCGCCATAATCTCGATCATCTCACCAAGAGTTTGCAGAATGCCACCCCTTGAATCTTTTGGAGATGGTATAACAAAGCAATTGTAATAAGTCACTGAATACCCTGTACCAGCGCCTGCTAAAATACGACCCCCAGGAACATATTTAAAGTCTTCCATAGCCTCATAAAAAGCTTTCTCCCACTTTCCTTGTAGGTCTTGCTTCTCATTTTTTGCAACTGCCTTTGCAATTCTAGCCCACATTTCTTCAGGCTTTTTCTCTACAGGAGAACCTTTTTTGTCTTTTAGAGAATATCTATCTAAAAAGACTTTCTCCGAAACACCTTTAAGTTTCATATTTTTTTATGTAATTAATAATTTTTCTATACCAACTTTTTAAGCTCTTTTTCAAATTCTTCCACGTCAACGAATCTTTTAAACACTGACGAAAATCTAATATACGCCACCTTGTCTAGACCTTTTAACTGGATTGCCACCATCTCTCCAATTTCTCCGCTGACCACCTCCGACTTACCTTGTCTGGCTATCTCGTGTTCAATATAGGCGACGATACCTTCAACCTGCGAGGCTGAAATAGTCGTTTTACCAACAGCCTTAAATAATCCGTCTCTTAATTTTTTTCTATCAAACCTCTCTCTTCGATTATCTCGTTTAACTACAAAAACTGGCAACTCATCAACCCTCTCATATGTAGTAAAGCGCTTTTTACAATTCGTGCATGAACGTCTTCTGCGAATTGCCGCCTTATCTTCTGAAACCCTTGTTTCTATGACCTCTGTGTTGGCAAATTGGCAAAAGATACATTTCATATTTAAAATACATTTTGAGTGTATTACAAATTTATACCACTATTTGTAGTATTTCAACATCATTAAATATGTCAAAATATATCAAATTTTCCCGCTTTAAAACCGCAAAGTCCTGTAGTTTTTTTATAAAAACACAGTATAAGTTTGAACGAGATTTGACTTTAACATCTTTACAAATAGAATACATATGTATAAATATTCTCTTAAATCTAGTCGCAATTTAAATTTATACATGACATAATAGTGTCAATAACAAATAACCAAATTTGCATAATAATTACACATAGCATTTGAAAACTCTCAGAAGTATCTAAAAAAAATTTAATATAATAGCATTATGAACAACTACATCTTAGATACTAACATCTTTTTCAACATGGAAGCAGGTCTAGGCCTTGGCAATAATACAAAAGAGATCGCAATGAATTTAAACAAAATCAAAAATTTAAACAATTCTTTGACTATTGAATTCTTCACAACCCCTTCTGTAGTGACAGAGATAGAATCTTTTTTTGACTCAAAAGAAGACCCTGTTTTGGAAGTTTTAATAAATTTACTTACAGTTAAATCTCCCAGCACCTCAGACATGAATCTATCGTGCGCCATCTTCGAAAGCCTAATTACTGACTATAGAGAAAGGAGCTACAGAGGCATGAAGGTGGCAGAAGAAGAAATTGCTGAAACAGGCAAACTTTTTATGGGAAAAGAAGTGCTACCCCATAAAGAATTTCAGATGGCAATTGGAAAAAAAATTGCAACCCTAAGAGATAGATTTAGAAACGCAACAAGGACCGGGACAATAGATAGTCAAGCTGATCTTGAAGTTGTGCTTCTGTCCAAAGAATTACGCGCCCCTTTGATCTCTACAGATGAGGGTGTTTTGAAGTGGGGTCGAAAAATTGGTATTCTTGAGATGAGCCCTTCTGTTTTTGGAAAAAAGATGCAAGATTTTCTTTAACTTGCTCAATTTGAGAATTTTTTTTTGGCAGATTAACCGTAACCGGCACACTCTCCTCATCCTCGTCGTCAGGGATTAGGTAGCTAAGAGCGTTTATCATCTTTTCCATAAGTCCCAATTTAGGCACTTCTTGAAACATTATATGCTCTGCAAGAATTCTGGTTACATCTTTTTTAATTTTTTCATCTGGAATAATCAGGTATGTGTGCATGTAATAGGGAGCCTCTGTTACTATAGTTAAAATGCTAAATCCAAAGCGTTTGGTAAAATAAAAGTGAGAGAGTATATCCCACCTCAGAGTAATGCTTGCTGTTTCTATTCCAAATTTTGTAATCTTGTTCTCGATTATCGGAGGGGGCGTTATCGTAAGTAAATAAAAAAGAAATAACACTGCCCATATAGGTACCATTAAGACCCTGTCACCTAAAAAGAAAACTAAAATTGTCAGCAACAATGCAACAGCTATATAAAATCTCAAAACATTTTTACTGCGTTTTTTATAAGCCCGCAACGGGGCTCGCCACTGATACAACACCTGTGGATTAAGTGTCTTTGGCAAAGGAGTAAATTTTAAAAAATTAAATGAAAAATCTTTATCCATAGATACATTCTTCTATTTTTTTAGCATAAAGTCAAGTTTTTGCCAGTTAAGGGTCCGACCCTGTATAATTACAACTATGTTAAAATCAGCCTTGCAAAAACTAATCGGAACACCTGAAGAGACAGATGTTCTATCAATTATCCTGCTTGAGAGCAAAGCTTCAAGAACCTTCTACATGACAATTGCAAATGCCCTTTATGGTTTTGACATAACCCCCTCAGAGTGGACAATTCTTGATAAAATATCAAAATCCAGCACCTGCAACCCATTAATACTAGCCCATGCCTTAAATCTAAAACCGTCTTATATAACAAGCTGTATAAAAAAATTTATAAAAAATAAAATTATAACAATTGAGCCCGACCCAAAAGATAGGCGGTTTAAAAACATAAAAGCAACAGCTAAAGGCGAAGATCTTTATAAGAATGCTTCAGAAAAAATTGAAAGTCACCTCGAGAAATTATTTGAGAACATAAGCTCAAAAGATATAGAGGGCTACACAAATACATTAAAAGATATAAGTTCAAAAAAACTATTGAGATGAATTTAACTTGGTAGCCAAATCGTTTTGCTGCGCTCCCAAAACTTCATCTTCTTCTATCCATTTTTTCTCTTCTTCAGATAGCCATAAGTTACTATTTATTTTGTTAGATATTTGCTCAATCCTTTGTAACCGCAAAGAGATTATTTCATTAATCCTATCAACATCTAATTTATTTTTTTCATAAAACCCATCATAGTTTTTTAACGACTCCCATCCGTTTTGAACATTTCTTAGGTTGGTTAGTGCATCTCTCCAGTTGTTTTTCTCGAGCTGTGTGTAGTTTGGAGGAACGTAACCTGCCAAATGCTGAACAACTATCTGAACTGGACATCCGTTTGTTTCACCTATAAAAGTAGATACGCCTATATCTTCATAGTTTTTATTTAAAAGAAAATCCTTTGCTTCCTTTTGCTCCATAAACACATCGTATAGCTCCTGTTCATCGTAATAGCCAAACATGGGAAATTCTCCGTATACAATGTTTGAATAAGATGCGTCGGCTAAAGCATCTTCTATGGAATATTTAGAGCTTGTAGATCTGCTTCCGTATTCGTTATTTCTTAGAATTGCTTCAGCCCTTAGATAGGCAGAGCGCTCTAACCTTGGTTCGTATCTTAACAATGGCAGATTGTTTTGTCGCCTGAGACTATTTAGAATGTTAACGTATTTTTTAGTGTCAAATAATGAGCTGTTTTCTGTTGTTAAATCAGAGGAAGTGTCGCGCCAATTTTTTTTAAACCTCTCCTGTTGATCTTTGTATGGGATGTAAAATTCGATATCTGAAATTGAAACAAGGCCAATCTGCCTAGAGTCCATACTTATCTTTCTATTATCTCCAAGTACAAAAATTTTATCTTCCGGAACCTTTGTAACAATGCAATCTTTTATAGTTCGCCCACCAAAAGTAGACCTTGGTTTCAAGATATATTCCTCAGCTACTTTTTCTCCGTTTACTTCTAAAAAGCCGTTCTCGATCTTTACAATGTCACCAGCCACGCCAACAACACGCTTTACAAATCCGCTAGACGATTTAGATTGTTTTTTTAATTCATAATCTGTTTTGTTGTTTTCAAAGACAACAATGTCCCCTCTTTGAATTTTTTGTAATAAAAAATCTGGCAGATTGCTAACATTAAAAAATCTTAAAAACTCTACTTTTCCCGTTTCAGGCAAAGTTGGCAACATAGACGCTCCAGAAACTGGTACTTTATACTTATAAAAACCGGATATTTGAAAATAAAAAAAGAACAATATAAAAATAGATGATGATAGAGCCACAACTAAAATTACCTTTCCAATAGAAATAAACAAATCAAAGATAAAGGAGAGTTTGTTTTTTTTACGATTCATATCTTAAACAGAAATGTTTTTATCTTTTATACAATTGTATTATGCCACAAAATAAAAATTTAAAAAAAACTGCTTTAAAAAGAGATCTTGCGATAGATTTTCTAAGAGGATTAGCTGTTATTTTAATGATCTTCATACACGCTTCCGCATATTTTTCGGGAAATCCTACTAGTGCCATAATCTCAAATTACCTACAGTTTGTAGTACCTGCTTTTGTTTTCTGTTCTTCTTATCTCTACTTTACAAAACATAACGACCGTTCTTTAAATTTTAAAAAGCTCTTAGACAGATTTTTAAGACTGTATCTCCCGTATATTTTCTTATATGCAGCTCCCATGGTGTTGATTTTCTTTTTATTTGATAATCAAATGACAACTTCGTCTATTACAAACCTAATTTTACTGGGTGATGGGCGAGATGTGGGATGGTTGGTAATTCTATTTATGTATATATTGCTTCTTTGTCCTGTTATTGTCTACCTAAGCCAAAAAAATGATATTTTTTTAAAAATATTTATTTTCATAGCTACATTTTCGACAATTCTTCTCACTTTTATTAAGAGCACTCTGGCATTTAGGTACACAATGTGGTTACCATGGTCTGCATTTTTAATATTTACTTTCTATTTTGCCCGTTTAAAAAAAACTAACCATCTATATTTTATAATACTTAGCCTATCCCTATGTGCATTCTTAATCGGAGGATTTACGCTTGAGAATCTGGACAAGAGCATGGTTTTTACAGATAATAAATACCCACCAAACATATACTACCTCTCCTATGGAGTATTTTTTACCACCGCACTTTATATTTTATTTAAACAAATTGAGAAAGGTGTTATTTTAAATAACATAGCAAAATGGTTATTTAGCTTTCTAAGTAGCTATTCATATCCAATTTTTTTTATACATTTTATAATTCTTGAGATATTTATAAGACTTTCGTGGCATAAACCGCTTGGCCCCTATGGATTTTTTATTGTCTTGATTATTTTTTCAGTTCTTATAATTAAAAGCTATTTGAAGTTAAAAAGTTTCTCATTTTTTTTCAATATTATAAAATGAGAAACTTCTTTGAGGTATAGATAATCGGCCTGGAGCCCTTAAATTAAACGCCTTTTTAAAATCAACTCCCGATAAAGAAACGCCGTTTATTGTTATTGTTTTTGTAGTGCCGTCCCCTAAGAGGACATTAACTGAATTGGCCAAATCAATTCCGCCGTATTTTTTAGCTACCTCTCTGAGCTCTGTCATTGAATATGGGTTGCCCGAATAGCATTGAGTCGTTACTGGTGAAACTCTCTCAACTTCTTGGCTGCTACCAGCTGCAAGAACTAATGCTGCATTGACAATATCTGCCATCTCCTCTGGTGACAACCAGGGATTCTGACGGCCACACTTGTCACTGTTTATGCTATAACTTTGTGTGTACCATGATTTATATAACCAAGGTGATCCAACAACCTTTTCATAGGATCTACTTATGAAATCTGAGCCCCCATTTTTATCTGAGGTATCCCATCCGGAAGTTGTCAGAAATCCTCCAGAAGTAGAAGAATAGAACGCAACTTCGGCATCTAAAACCTCTCCCCTTGTTGAATCAACTGCCGCTCTCCATGCCTCTGGTGGCGCATCGCTTTTGCTTTTTCTAAATACCTGACATCTTTCTGTAATACAGATCTCTCGACCAAGCGCCTTATATCTTAATGCAAATGTCCTAGAGGCAATAGCTTGAGCTTTTAAGGCTTCCGGATGCCAGGAAGCTGGCATTTCAGAAATGCCGTACATATAGGTTGTTTCAAAGTCAATTTCTCCGTGCTCTGCAACTTTTATGGTACCGGATGTGTCTTTGGATATTGGTTCTTTATTATAGTAAGCATTTAAAATTTGTTTATAAGATTGACCACTGTGTGCTCTGCCTCTTGCCCCGTATTGACTCATGCCCTTGCGATGAGTATAAGCTCCAAAAGAAAAAACTGCAAAATAACCACTTGGAGCAGACTCTCTAAAACCTCTTAATGAGGCGTTGTAGTCGTCAGCAAGCTCTGTATCACCCAAATTAGCTGTGAACCCCCCGCTTCTGGAGCTGATTATTTCCTGTTGCCTGGCCGAGAGAGCTGCGATCTCTTTTTTAATATTGGCTTCGTATTCTTTTGATTTTACTACCTCCGATTGTAGCGTTGTTGTTTGTTTGTTTATCTCCTCTTTAACAGGAATAAGTCTGAGCCGCTCATCTTCTAACTCTTTTTTCTTTGTTTCTATATCCGAAACAAGAAGAGCCACTCTGACAATCTCTTCACGGTCTTCGTTTAGCAGGTTTTGAGAGTAAGAATATTGCTTGATAAATTTAGTGAAATTAGGCGACACAACTATTTCTAAAATCGAATTCTTAAGGCGACTTGATTGCTTGTAAAAAGATTTAACACGCGCCTCTATTTTTTCTTTCTGAACTATAATTCTGTCCTCGCCCTTCTTGATGTCTTTAGATTTTCTATCTATCTCACTCTCAATTCTTAAGACTGCATTTTTAATCACTAACAGCTCTTGGTTTAATTTATCAAGTTGATGCTCATTTTTAACTGTATTTTTTTTGGTCTCTTCCAGATTTCTAGATAATTCAGCAATTTTTTGAGCCAAAGTAGCAACTTCATCAGCGCTGACTAGTTGAGTTAAAGGAAATAAAACAAGTGAGCATAAAAAAAGGGCCAATATTAAACATCTAAAATACAACATTTTTAAATTATACTGGTTTTTACATTATCGTTTTTAAGCTTTTTTTCGCCATGGTAATTTATACTTATATATATGAAAATTATTATTAATCTCCTTTTAACATTGTTTCTGCTTTTTTTTCACTTAGAAACAACTTCGGCACAATCATCTACACCACCTAGATATGCAGAGTGCGATGTGTGTGGCTACTGCAAAGGAAAAACTGTGCCCTCAAACTGGGCAGATTGTGCACAATGCATGTATTCAAATATTGATGAATTAAGAAATGTTGTGAACAAAAACTTAGCAAGTAGAAATCTTACTCTAAAAATTGAGACTGATCCATCTAAAAGTAATTTTAATAGACCGCCCGAACCAAGAAAAGGGAGATTCTACACACAACTAGGCTGTTTTGGAAATAATTTAGTTTCTTTTGATAGTGAAGCTGCTCCCGGTGAGCTCGTTAATTTTATCCTAAACAACCTAATCTTTCCGACTGTTGGAACACTGGGTTTTATCGCAATAGTATATGGGGGATTCATGTTGGCAACAGCTCAGGGAGATGTTTACAAAATACAACAGAGTAAAAAACTTATTGGAGGTGCCATAGTTGGCGTTATATTTACATACTCAATCATCCTAATTGTTAACATAATTGGCTCTGATATATTAAAGATTCCAACAAATAGTGGGCCTTAAGGAAAAATTTCGATAAATGGAAACACTGTAACTGCTGATTTTTCATTATCAAGTGGACCAAATTATAAAGTGGGTGTTGCAAAATGCAATAAAACAAACTGCCGTGAACTTGTTGAAAATTATTGGAGTGGTAATATAGGTGACTCGTGTACTGGTGATGGGTTTTTGCCTTCGAATGGCTCTATTTCTGGTGTAAAAAAATCTTGGTGTATGCTTGACATAAATTTAGATGAAAAAGGGATAAAAACATGGTCAATCACCAACCTGTCAGCCGAAAAATATGTTTTAGTCGTAAGCAACACTCTTGCTGGTGAGGACAACAAGAAATGTTCTGGAAATCCCATCTGTAGAGTAAATGGAGGGTCAGTTGATTGCGAAGACTACTGGTTGTCCTGTTCAGATAGCGACTACCTCATAGTGCCCTGAATATCTATTTTTTAGCTATCTTATCAAAACAAATAGATAAGTGTAAAAACTATTGTTGACC
>JBEIIR010000005.1:0-25266 GCA_040380695.1 Gammaproteobacteria bacterium
ATTCATCAGAAATTGAACAAAACACTATTTTGCCAAATAATCTCAATAAGACAGGTAGCGCACCTCAAAATTCCAATCTCTTAAGTTACGATAGCTCATCTTCAACTTTTAAATGGACCAGTTTAGAAACTTTAGGAGGTATAAATTACTGGATAAAGAATAACAACGTTTTATCACCGCTTGAAGTAGGAAATGTGTTGTCAATTTCAAGCGGCACTGGCGTGCCGCTGACGCTGATAAACTCCGGAACCGAAGCTTCGTTTATGGTTTTTGATACACAAAATGACTCAACTCCGTTTGTGATTGATAAAGATGGTAGAGTTGGGATCGGTATATCATCGCCATCGATGAATCTTGACGTTGCGGGAGTAATCGGGATAAACTCTGTACAAGTCGCTTATCTACCAGACCAGAACAGCTTTGCTGGATCGCTATTTCTGGGCAATGGAGGTCAATTGTTATCTAATAATACAGGCGATCAGGGCCGTTTCAATACAGCAGTAGGTGTGAATGCTGGTATAAGTTTAACTACTGGGCAATCAAATGTTCTTATGGGGAATGCATCAGGTCTAGCATTAACTAATGGGCAGTCTAATATCTATATGGGGGTAAGGTCAGCTTTTCAGGCTACAACCGCTCTTAATAATGTCGCTGTTGGATTTGAGGCGGATATGAACAATCAGCAAGGTTCAAATAATGTTATTCTAGGATTTCAAGCCGGGTATGGTGGCGGTGTGGTTCATAGCAAATCTGGATCTGTATTTATCGGACACCAAGCTGGATATCAAGAAAGAAATTCTGACAGGTTATACATAGACAACTCAGCCACAAATCAGCCTCTTATCTGGGGCGATTTTTCGAGGGATATATTGTCCGTAAACGGATCTTTGGGTATCGGGACCGGGGCTGTGCAACCAGGATCAAAGTTGACAATCAACGGATTAGCTTCTGGAGTAGGAACGGCCGTTGTGATCGATTCTTCTGGAAATTTTTGGAAAGACAGCTCATCTATAAGGTATAAAACCAACATTGCGCCGCTTCTGTCTGATTTTAAGAAGATATTAGAGTTGTCGCCTGTTAAGTATGATTTTATCTCTTCAAATGCTACTACCGTAGGATACATAGCTGAGGAGATCGAGTCTTTAGGATTGACAGATCTGGTTGTTTACGATAGCCTAGGTATGCCTGATGGTGTGCGTTATGATCGCGTGCCATTATACCTGCTTGAAATTGCTAAGGATCAAAATTTTCAATTAAACTCGCTTAAGGATTCTATTGCTCAGATAATCGAAACGGATATTATTCAATCCGAAATGCCATCACCTCAATTACAGGACGAGATGGTTTCTCAGCTTGATATTATAGCTATTGAACAATCAAAGATAACGCATGAAACTGCCTTCTTACTCTCTCAATATGAGAATCTGCAAAAAGAGATTGAAGGTTTAAAAACCTCAGCTTTTGAAGCCACATCATCGGCTTTACTGGATATGACGCAGGTAGAGTTAGACAAGTTGACTGTGTTAGGCGAGACAAATCTGTACGATTTAAAAATTTCGGGCAATATCTCAGCCGGGGTGGTGACTGTAGATAGTTTAACTGGAGCTATCAATACTTTAGCAACGCCTTTAAAGCTACAATCTGAAAAGATGGCTGACGTTTACATTATGGGTGAAGATGTAAAAATTACCAGTCAGGGAGATATTGAGATAAAAGGTCAGGTTCAAGCCGAAAAGATCGTCATTGAAAAGAGTAATGAGCAGTCTGCTTCAGCAGGCGAAGCCACAGTACCAGCAACTTTTGATCGAGTATTGATAAAAACCACAAGTGTAAAATCAGAATCATTGATTTATGTAACTTTCACCTCAAATTATCGACCAGCAACCCGTTTCTGGATAGAGGATAGAATTGAGGGAGAATCTTTTGTTTTAAGGCTTGATAGAGATGTCGAGCAGGATAGTAACTTCTCCTGGTGGATAATAAACTGACGTAAAAATTATGACTTAATAAGTTCTTTGACGGCTTTTACAATAGCCACAGCATCAATCTCTTCATAAGACAGGAGTTCCTGAGGTTTGCCGGATCTTGGATTTTTTCTAACTGCAAGGTGTTTTATCACTAAAGAAAAATCGCTTAAAATGGCTTTTACCGCTTCGCCAAGGCCACCGTATGCATAATGATCTTCGACAATTAAAATGTTTTTAAGTTTTTTAACAATTTGCCTAATATTTTTTTCGTCTAAAGGTTTTACACTGTATAAATCTACAATTTTTATATTGATTCTCTCATTTTTCAAAGTTTCGTGTGCTTTTAAAGCTTCATGTACTGTTATTCCAGCAGTAAAAACCACTGCCTTATCATTGTCAGATTCTCGCAATATTTTAGAACCTCCAATCTCAAAAGAATCATTTGGGGAATATAGCGTGTTGGTTTTTTCTCTTGTGAGTCTAAGATAGGAAATTCCATGATGCTCATGCATTAAATTCATTATTTTTATTGTTGAAATGTCGTCTGAAGGGTAAAAAACTACTGCTTCATTTATGGCTCGCAACATTGCCAGATCTTCAAGCGCCATCTGTGACGACCCATCAACACCGATTGAGACACCTGCATGGGACCCAACAATTTTGATGTTGGCTTGTGAGTATTGACTCATGCGTATCTGATCATAAGCTCGACTTAAGAATGCAGCAAAAGAAGAGGAGTAAGGTGTAAATCCTACTTTAGAAAGTCCCAAAGCTACGGAAACCATATTCTGTTCGGCAATAAACATCTCTAAAAATCTTTCTGGCGCCACATCTTTCATTTTTTCAGCAAATGTTGAGTTAGAGGTTTCAGCATCAAGGACGATTACGCGTTCATCTTTTGCTAATATTTTTAAACTTTCGCCATACGCTTCACGAGTGGCAGAGTTTTTAGCTAAATCTTTTGGCAGATTGTCAACCACCGAATTCATCTTAACCGTAATTTTTTCTGGTTTTGCGATGTTTGCTCGGTAATCAGTGTCAGTTTCACCTATCTCAGTAAGCGCTCGATTTAGCTCTTCCTCCGGTAGTGGTTTACCGTGCCAGTTATCCTTATTTTCAAAAAATGAAACTCCGGCGCCTTTTTTAGTTTTTGCAATAATCATCGTTGGTTTAGTGGTTTCCTGTATTGCTTTCTCCATCTGAGACAGGGCATCTTGAATATTTGAGATATCATTACCGTTTTCGATAAGGATAGTGTTGAAACCAAAAGAAGCAACTCTTTTTTCGTACTCTTCTATCTCCCAACCAAGCATAGTTTCTCCTCTTTGACCTAATCTATTTACATCTAAAAAACCAACTAAATTATTAAGCTGATAAAAGGAGGCAATCTGCATCGCTTCATATACTTGTCCTTCAGCAAACTCAGAATCACCAAGAAGAACATAAGTACGTGGTTCTCTTTTTGGGATAGTTTTACCTATTTTTTTGTAAAGCTTCATCCCTAAGGCTGTACCAACCCCGATCGACAATCCTTGACCAAGCGATCCAGTTGCAAAGTCAACAAAGCTTAGTCTTGGTGTGGGATGTCCTTCAAAGTCAGATGAAAATTTGCGAAGTGTCAGCAGTTGCTCATAACTTATGACCCCAGCTACTTGATGCAAGGCATAAAGAAGCGGAGCTGCATGACCCTTGGAAAAAATTAAACGGTCGTTAAAAATATACCTATTATTATCATAATCGTGTAAATAGTGACCATCAAACATAAGGGTTGACATGATTTCTACTGCCGATAGGGAGGAGGTTGGATGCCCTGAGCCTGCTATAGTTGTTGATTCAAGTATTCCTTTTGCAACGGTTGCTGCTATTTTTTTTAGCTCTTTTATACCCATATGCTGTTAAGTGTATCAGAAAAAAATTTCTATGTGAAATAGAGTAAATTTATCTTGTTATTTGAAAAGATTGAACTTTGTTTAATAGATTTTTTGCCTCTTTGTTTTCTTCGAAATGTCTTCTGACAGGTGCCAGAAGTTCATCTAAAAGTTTGATTACCGTAACTTTCAGATCCATAGGGTGAAGCTTTTTCTCATGATAATCTTTCTCTAAATCTGCATAATTTTTGTAAGAAACATCACCCCCAAATTTATCCGGTCGTGAAATTTTAACTTCATCAAATTTCTCAAACAATATATATCTACAATATTCTAATACTGGATTTTCTTTAATCTCGCCCTCAGGCGCCCAGGCTTTCTGTATTTTGCGTTTTATATCATCCGTTGTGTCAGTCATGAAAATTGCTGAATCGGGATGAGATTTGGACATCTTTAATTCGATTGTACGTTTTACTTTGTCTTCGTGGCTATCTGTTGAGGGAGGTTTTCCAAGACCAAGAAGCATGTGATGGCTAATTACCACAGGTTTGTAAAATCCAAGTTGTGGCCCAATCTCTCTTGCTAACATATTTACTTTGCGTTGATCCATGCCCAGCTGAGTTATTGAGGCATTAAGCATAAAAATATCAGCAACTTGCATGCAGGAGTAGATAATGTGTGCGCCTGTTAATTTATCTAATGATTCATCACGTCCCATCATCTCGGCGGTTCTAACAAATCTTTTCAAGGCGTTACTTTTTCCCACCTGAAGTACAAGTTTCCAGTAGTCTTTTTCTTTCTGAAGTTCAGATGCCCAGACAAACTCAACATTTTTAAGATCCATACCGCAGGCTTTCCAAACTTCGATAAAATATTTACCTGTTGTTTGAATCTTTTCCAGATCACCACCCAACTTGTTGTTGGCTAGTGCGTGCCAGTCTGCAACTAACATCTTAAACCTTATACCAGCTTTAGTTAGCTTGTTAATATTTATAGCGCGTAAGAGGCCTTGTGCAATATGTATCTGACCAGAAGGTTCGAAGCCGTCATAAGCAAAAACCTCTCTGTTTTTCTGAAGTAAGTCAATGAGTTCATCTCGACCGATTATCTCTTCACCAACCTGATCTATGAGTTTTAACTTTTCTTCAACTGACATATGGGATAATTATAATTCATTTTTGCAAAAACAGGGTCGGACCCTCGAACTGTTTCAACAGCTCCATTACTTCTTTTTTTAGTTCCAGCGTAACTTTAACTAATATAATTCCGACATCTTTTTGACCATAAAAAACAAAGGTTTCAAGAGGGGAGAGAAGTATAACAGGCAGAGCTAAAAGATCTTCTTCACCGCTCACCTTTATAGTCAGATTCTTGCCATCTATCATCATTTTTAGGGTTTTTTTTATACACCTAACAGCCGAAGTTCTAATTTGACTGGGTGGATTTCTGACCTGAAAATCAGATTCGATGGGGGTTTCGATCTTTTTTCTCTGAGTTTTACCATCCACAATCTTTAGATTTAGGGATACTCCCTGTTTCGTCAGGCTCTGACAAGCTACATCTCCAACACCTATTAAAAAGTGGACAGCATGAGTTTTGATATATTTTGTAATATTTAATGCACATTTAGACATGTTATGTTCATCGCCCTCAAACGCTATGCCGAGCGGATCCTGAAGTTTTGACCTAAGTTTGTGAGGCAGACGTAGATTACCTAACTTCAGTATCTCTGATGCAAAATTTTCTCCCAAAGTATTTATCTTGCCCGCTCGTATTCTCTCCGACCTGATAACTTTATTTGAGCTGCTTTTAAGGTATTTTGCGACCACTATCGATAACGGTCTCAAACCTAGAATTATGCGTTCCTTATTAATTTTTCGGCCATTTTTTAAAGTCTCTTTAGTTACTAAAATTGCATCTATGCTGCTGTCTCTAAGCGTTGAGCCGTAGATAGATGTGAGCGCAATTACAGAGAAGTCTTTTCTCCAAACAGACTGGTTTATAAAGTTTATTAAATTAGCTTTTCTATTGTCATAAGTCTCTATAGAGTGTTTAAATTTTTTACTCTTTATGATCTCTTTAGAAACTAAGCCAATGGTAACTTTTCGTCCGTTTAAAAAAGCCTCTTTGATAAATTTTTTATGTCCGGCATGAAGGTGGTCGAAAGTTCCACCCAAACAGATGTGATTAAACATGTGTATTAATGATAAATGATTCCTTAAAAATTTTTTTCATAAGGTATAATAACAGCATGAAAAAATATTTACCAAGTAACTTTGAAAGTCACTGGATAAAGATTTGGGAATCGGAGAAAGTATACAAAACAACACACAGCAAAAACAAAGAAAAAAAGTATATTCTGGATATGTTTCCGTACCCGTCAGGCGCCGGATTGCATGTTGGACATCCGAGAGGATATACTGCTACTGATATTTTGTCTCGATATTACCGTCTAAACGGCTACAATGTGCTTCATCCGATGGGTTGGGATGCATTTGGTTTGCCGGCTGAGAATGCGGCTATCAAAGCCAAGACCAATCCTAAAAAAATTGTGCCTGAAAATATAGAAAATTTTAAGCGCCAGATGAAGATGCTCGGCTTTTCATACGATTGGGATCGTGAGTTTTCTACTACGGATACGACATATTTTAAATGGACGCAGTGGCTTTTTATCCAATTTTTTAAGATGGGTTTGCTATACAAAAAGAATACTCCCATTAACTACTGTTCAAGTTGCAAAACCGGGTTAGCAGAAGAAGAGGTGTTGCCGGACGGTTCACATGAAAGATGTGGAAAACCCATCGTAAAAAAGGAGTTGCCTCAGTGGATTTTTAGAATTACGAAGTATGCTGATGAGCTTTTACAGAGCCTCGAAGGTCTGGAATGGCCAAGGGGTATTTTAGAGATGCAGCGTAACTGGATAGGTAAGAAAGAAGGGGTAAATATTGACTATATGATCAAAGGGCATAAAGATGTTGTTACCTGTTTTACCACTAGGCCTGAAACAAATTTTGGAGCTACATTTGTGGTTGTGGCTCCAGAGCATGAAATTGTTCAAAAAATTCTCGATGGTAAAGAATACCGCTTGCAGATAGGAGAAGAAACAGTCTCCAAGATAAGAGAGTATGTGGCTCAGTCGCAATCTAAAAAGACTCGTGAGCGTGAGATGGAAAATAAGGTTAAGACAGGTGTAAATACAAATCTTACTGTCGTAAATAAATTAAATAATAAGGAAATTCCTCTGTATATCTCTGACTTTGTTTTAAGCGGTTTCGGTACTGGAGCGGTGGTTGGTGTGCCGGCTCATGATACCAGAGATTATGATTTTGCGCTCTCTTTCAATCTTCCTGTAGTATCGGTCGTGGTTGGCAATGCGGCAACCGAATTGCCAACAAAAAACACATCCAGTGTGTATGAAGGTGAAGGTATTATGGTAAATTCCGAATTTTTAAACGGATTATCAACACAGGAAGCCAAGAAACAAATTATCAGCTACTTGGTTGAGAAAGGTTGGGGAGAGTCTAAAACCAGTTACCATCTAAGAGATTGGATATTTTCGCGACAGAGGTACTGGGGAGAACCCATCCCGATTATTTTTTGTAAAACATGTCATAAAAATAAAGTGTCATATTTTGAAACCATCAAAAATAGCGATGACTCAGATAAGATCTCTGATTTTAGGCAGGAAGTTAAGGATGATCTATACGGTTATTTTCCTTTAAGTGAAAAAGAGTTACCACTTGATCTGCCTGATGTTAATAACTATGAACCGTTAGAGAGTGGCAAATCTCCGCTTGCCGGAATGCCTACATTTGTAAATACAGTGTGTCCGCATTGTAAAGGCGCCGCCGAGAGAGAGACTGACACAATGCCAAATTGGGCGGGGTCTTGTTGGTATTTTTTATATTTTGCAAGAAATGAAGAAGAAGGTGCCAAAAAACAAGCCGATCTGGATATGAAGAGTTATTGGGAGCAATCGCTCAGACGAGATTTTGATAAATTTATGCCGGTTGATTGGTATATGGGTGGCGCAGAACATGCAGTTTTGCATCTTTTGTACGCTAGGTTTTTTATGCATGCTATGTATGATATAAATCTTGTATCTCATCAGGAGCCTTTTTTTAGACTTAGAAATGTTGGGATGATACTTGCTGAAGATAATCGTAAGATGAGCAAATCGTTAGGTAATGTCATCAATCCAGACGATGTGGTAAGGGAGTACGGCGCTGATGCGCTAAGACTTTACGAGATGTTTATGGCACCTTTTTCTCAGGAAATTACCTGGTCAACACGAACACTGCAAGGTACTTATCGTTTTTTAAAACGTATCTATAATCTTTCAGTAGCGTATGAAAACTATGAAAATGAGGTTGATTATACTATAGGGGAGTATAGTATGCTAAGTAATAAGTTGGCTCAAACCATTCAAAAAGTCGCCGGTGATATTGTAGAGATTAAATTCAATACCGCGGTTGCTTCAATGATGGAGTTTTTAAATTTATGGGAGGAGGTAGCAAAGAAAAATAAATTTGCTCTTAGTAAAGATGACCTCTCTAGTTTTTTAAGGATATTGTCCCCATTTGCTCCTTTTATGACCGAGGAGATCTGGCGAAATGTATTAAAAAATAAAGTGAGTATACACAGTGGCGATTGGCCAATCGTTGAAAGTTCTAAGCTTCAAAAGCAGGAGATTGTTTTGCCAATTCAGATAAACGGTAAAATGAGGTCGACTATCAACGTCACTGTCCCTAGTACTCAAGAAGAGATTCAGATAAAGGCGCTTACTGATCCAGTGGTAAAAAAACATATTGGTGAGAGAAAGATTATCAAGACAATCTATGTACCCTCAAAGATCATAAACTTCATTGTTTAATTTACTCAACTCTGACAGTTAATTTAGCTGTGGGTACCCCCTCAACATATACAACATACTCCCCTCTATCATAGAGCTGTTTGAATAATCTCTCTGTGTATGCATAACCTCTAATTGTCTCCAGATCGTTATTTTCAGAAATTAATTTCATTTGGACGCTATCAGATCTATTGGTAATACTGATAAACCTGTTGACAGGCACAACTATAGAGGGTGGATAAAAATATTTACCGTCAAATTCGGTGGTGACTATTGAGAGATTAACTTCTTCTTGAGCCGTGTTTGTCGCAGTCTCGGTAAACTGTGACTGAAGTTCTCTCATTTTCTGGGCTTGTTCCACTAAAACGGGCGGTGGCGGAGTCATTACTAGTGAGTGTGTGTAGAAGCCGGTCAAAAACGCAAACGCCGAAACACCTACATACCTTAACATGGATGATGAAGTACTACTTTTGATGTTGGGATTTTCGCTTGGCATACTTTATTATGACATATATAAGCAAAATAAAGCCAATTATTGCAGCCACAAATCTTACTGGAAATACAAAAAAAGGCACAAAAGCTTCGATCGTGTTATTATCATTGCCATAGAAAAGAATGGCTCTTGCCTGATAAGGACCGATCATGAAATTCTGATTAAACGAGACTTCTAGAACTCTTTTTGCTTGTGGAAAGATATTTGTCGGCGCAATGACCAGATCTGATATTTTCTTACCAAGAATATTACTTACAGAAACTAATCCTGCTGCCTTAACATGAACGTTACCGTTATTGCTAACACTTAGTTGAAGCGGGATTGGGCCAAATTCAGCAAATTGAGGTGCCTTAAAGTTTAGGATGGTTAGATTTTCCTCTACTGGACCAGCTACTCTAAAAAGAAATAAAGAGGCTATCTCTTGGGCTACTGAGGCAGTGTTTGGCGTAGGGTCATTAGCAACCGCAAAAACTACAGCCCCGTATCTACCGCCACCTACATTTTGATTTGGCAAGCTGGATCTGACTTTTACGGTTTGGGATTGTCCGGGTTCGAGAGTAAAACTAACGGGCGTGAGTGTTGTCCATGACGAAATGGCGTACGGACCTTTCTCAACTAGCGCCACCTGACCATCTTCGCCAGAAGCGGTAAAGTCTTCGACTCGTGCTGTCATGTAATAAAGGTCATTGCCGGTATTTCGAACTTTGACCTCAAAATCTTTTACCTCACCTGGATTTACATCAAACTCGGCCGATGGAGGAGATATCTCTATGCCCTGAGAGCTAAGCGCTGTTTGAGCAAAATTTGACGCCGTAAAAAAAATGAAAACGATTGTCGTTACGAGAAGAAGTATCATAAAAGTAAAAAAAGTTTTCTTGGCAAATGGAGTTGTTATCACTTTGTGTGTTTAAATGTAAAAGATTGTCAACTTAGTAAGTTGGTGTGGCAACAAGAATTATGGTTCCTCTATATTCTCCGGCTGGTTGAGATGAGTTTATCTCCAGTCTCCAACCTACCTTTATGGGGTCGCCTGTGGGCACGGCTGATGAATTATACGCTATCTCATATGGTGAAGCATCAAACCCTGCCCACTTGTTTCCGCTAAATCGATTCGTTAGTGAGCCGCTTAGCGTGATATCCTCGGTGGTGTAACCAAAGAAACCAGTATTATCGTTTTGTATTGTGCCTTGTGGTGAACTCCATGTAGCCGGTGAAGTGTTACTTCCAATAAAATTATCAATATTATTTGAGGTATCAGATAAGGGTGTATTGTTTGGCGTTTTTACAGTGATTGAGTATCCGTTTGTAGCATTAGTTGTAACATTAAGTAGGTGAGCAGCAATGTATGTGCTTGAAGTCCCACTTTGTATTGAACCGAAATTTATAGTGTTTGGGGTAACATCACTTATAGTAATTGTGTTGCCGTTAACACTACCTGAAGTAACTGGTGTGACAGTGAATGTAAAAGCAGCCCCAATATTGGCTGAAACGGAGATTGAGTCATTTGTTAGTACGGCTGAGGCAACTGTGACTTGGTCGATTAATTGGTTTAAGTCATTTAAGGTCTGGATTCTGACATAAAATGAGCTATTTGTACCAGAAGGGTTAGTTATGTTTGTAAAAGGAATCGTCACTGCCGTTCCTGACGCGATATTTGATGCTGTAGCTACCGTGTAGCGTAGGGACACATTAGGAGTAGGAGAAGTCACAGTGCCTGCTCCAAGGCCTGTTATAGTGCCAGTTCCTGATGTTAGGGCGAGACCAGTCACCGGTACACAAATACCGGTAGGTGCTGTACAGTATGTAAAGTCGACATGTTTAATAAATCCTCCGGTAGCAGTTGTAAATTTGAATTCATGAGTAACTGGGGTTTGTGCGGCTCTTGAATCTGAAATGGTTAACTTTGCAGATGTCAACGAAGCAGCCATAGCCTGTTTCATGAGTATGTAGTTAGACAGATAAGGAACAACTGTAAAAACAGTAAGCGTCAAAGCAGATAGAAAAATTTTACCTAAGTGTTTGAGATGTTTGCTATTAAAATTTAACACATTAAATTAATAGCTATTTTTTTCAATTTTGTCAAGAGCAATTTGATAAGAATCTTAAATTCTTAGAAATTTGAGCTTGATACATCTCTTTTTGTAGGCGTATTTTTTAATAATCAAATATGTGCTAAAGGTGAATACAGAGATAATGATTATGAGTAGATACCAAGGCAGATATAGAAAATACCTTGTTTCAGATAGCTCAACACCTTTTCCCAGAGACAGTGTAAAGACATTTTTATATATCCCGGCGAAACCGACAATAGGGGTATAATTTTCTTCCCAAACTCTAGTTTTGCCGGGGAAGATGTATTTTTCAGTAAAATCTTGCTGGCTGATTTTTTGACCCTTTAAGTCATAAGTTCTGATGTGTGGCCTGACAACAAAGTGATGTAGGGAGTTATTTTTAACTTCAAAATTTAACAGATAACTGTTTTTTAAGATTAAAAGCCGTCTAAGTTTCGGAACAGACAGCAATGTGGCTTTTTTTGAGTTTGTTTGAGGTTCACCGATATTGGCAAGAATGAGACTACCCATTTGAGTATTTAATAGTGATGACGCGCCAACTTGACCGGGGAGTTTTATCTGGGCAAAAACGACTCCGAAGTAGCCACCAAAAGGTATCTCTGATGGTGTCTTTATGTTTACAGTTATCTCTCTTTTCTCTTTTGGACTTAAAATTAGATCCTTTGGAGAGATCTGTACCCAGTTTCTGACAGACTGGTCTTTGTTATCTGAGAGATGAAGCTGTCCCGTTTTGTCCTCAATGTTGAAATCCTCAATTTTTAATGCAATGGGCACAGGAACGTTTAGTAAGTTTTCAATAGTAAGATTGTAATCCACAGATTTACCCGGAGAAAGAAGGGGTGTAAAGATAGCTGGCGACATTTTTATACTCGTCGTAGCTGACGTGTTTTTTAGCTTGTCTGATTGACCCCATATACTATAGGGGAGTACAGTAAGCAATATTACAAATAAGCAGGTTGTTAGAAAAATTGAGCAAATTTTGAATTTTTTTTTCATGACAATTAAAATTTTTAAAACGTCGGTACAACTATATAGATTATAGTCGTTTTATAATTTCCAGCTGGAGTAAATGGATCTGCTGTAACGCGGTATGAGATTGTAAACTGCTCATTTAAAATTGGTGTTAAAACAGGTCCCGGATTGTCAGCAATTGGTTCGCCGGGGGCGATTTGACTGAAACCGGCGTATTTTGGTCCTGCATTAGTGAATCTGTCAGGAGTGCCACCAAAGAGGCTGGAGTCGTTTGTGGTGTAGCCAAATCCCTCACCGGTCCAACTGGTTGGAGATGAATTTGTGCCTGAATAATGATTGATTTGATTTGTTTGAAATGTCAAAGGGCCGGTGGCATAACCCAGTATCAGATACCCATTGTATGCATTTGTTGAAGTTGTTGTAACTGTGGATTTGGTGCTGTCGGTATAGCTATTTGACGAGCTAAGCTCATTAAACGATACTGCGTTGGAGTCGACTCCAAAAGACAGAAACGAAACATCTGTTGCAGCTGCGACCTCTCCACCCCATCCTGTTTCTGTAAACTTGCCTTGACGGGCTTTAACCTTTACTTTGTAGCTTGTATCTTGAGAAAGGTCATAGATGAAATGACCTGTTGCTCCACCCCAATCGTTGTATGTTTTAAAATCTTCAAGTCCTAAGGTACTGGCGATAGTACCATCTGACTGGACATATCTTGTCTGAGCCCATGCTGAGTCTGCGCTTTCTGTAATTGCTATGGCATAGGTTGAATCTGTGGCATTTGAAGATGGGTTGATGACGATCCGTAACCTGTCGTAGTAATTTTGAATATTCAAAAGAGTTGGTGCCGGTGGCAATCCAGGCATGATGGTATATGGCAAACCCGCTCCAATTTTAAAATTCGAGGAGGTGAGTTTGTCAACAGACACTTCTCCGGCTATGCCAAAAAGTGAAAAATTGGTAGATGTGCCGGCAACAACTCCACCAGAACCAAATGCAAAATCTCTTAATTTGTAATTTGAGCTTTGGGGACTTGCCGGTGTCGGAGTGGGCGTCGGTGTTGGAGATGCACTTTGACCTCCTATTATCATAGATCCTTCTGAGTTTGAGGCGCCGCTAAGAGGGGCATTTGTTGGAGTTGGCGAGGGTAGTAATTGCCAGGAACTTGACGTTACTACTGCCCCGGAAACTTGGCCTCCTGAAACGGTGGGAGATGAGCTAACAGTTCCCGGTGTCGGAGTAGGGGAGATTTGAGTTCCAAAAACCTCGCCGGATTCTGCGTATGCTAAAGTCTTAAAAAGCCATGGCACACCCTCATTTGTGTAGTCGTTTGATCTTATAGTTAGCTTAAGGTAATAAGTTGTCTCAGGCCTTAGGTTGGACAGTAAAACATTGTGAGTTGTTGTGGCACCTGTTTCCTTGGCAAACGGCGACATCTCAACTACTGAATCGCCAACACTTAAAATGGCTTCACTGGCCCGATTTGTTTCCCAGCTGATTTGTGCTTCTGTGGCAGTAACATTCTCAATTCTTAAGTTTTGAGGAGCGTAAAGATCAGGGTTTGACTCTACGACTTGATAAGTGACAAAAGAAAGAGCAGACAATGAAATTGCAACCGTCGTTAAAATATTCAGAGACTCCTTATTTAGCTTTGGAAAGTTCAGCTGCATATATTGCATATTAACATTTTTTTAGGAATATTTTTAAAAAAAATGGAGAATGAAATTGAATAAATTGTTATTTTTTGTTTTAAAAAATTGCACAGGGGATGTCGTTTATTTTGATGTTAATTATTTAATCTCTATTTCATTGTGTGACCACAACAAAATAGGGTATATATATAGGGCTTGCAAAAACGATGAAGAGGTTTCATACTGAAAATAAGACATTGTTTCATATGTATAATAAATTTGAACAAAATAAAGCTTTTAGCATAGTTAAGAAAGCCTTAAACTATTTGATACCGAAATATTTTGCGGTATGTATTCTGCTGTCTCTGACTTTTGCGACAGTACAAAGTGTTTACTCGGCTGTTGGCATACGCGAAACTATCAATTTTCAAGGTAAGTTGGTAAACTCGGCAGGTTTAAATGTTGCAGATGGAAGTTATAGCGTTGTTTTCTCACTGTATACGGTTTCTTCAGGCGGTACAAATATCTGGCAGGAGACTCAAAATGTCAGTACTGTCGATGGACTTTTTAGGGTAGAGCTTGGTTCAGTAAGCAGCTTATCGAGCGTAAACTTTAACAATGACAGCCTGTATTTGGGTATAAAAGTCGGAGCCGATGCCGAGATGACGCCAAGAGTTCGCTACACAGCGACCCCATACGCCTTTCAGGCGAAGAATGTATCTTGGAGCGGTTTGCAAAGTCCGAATGCTAATACCTCTTTGAGTATGGCAGCCTATACAACGTCGCTTTTATATAGCGGTACATCAGGCTCAAATGATCTGTTTGTTTTGTCAAGTTCAGCAAACTCAACAGGAACAGGCAGACTTATGTCTCTAAGAACTGCGACAGACTCAGAGATTTCACCTTTTCATGTTTCAGCAAAAGGTATTGAGGCGCTTTTTGTGTCAAATTTGGGGAGGGTGGGCATTGGGACGGTGAATCCACAAAAAAATCTTGACATTCAGGGAAATGCTAGAACTTCACTTAGTTTTGTTGTGGGTGAGGAAACAACTCCGGGCATACAATCTCTTTACTTTCAAAGAGGAGGAGGTTCATTCGGAGAGGCCTCAATTTCAGGAGGAGTATATTTTATTCCTGGAGATAGTTGGTACCATGGTTCTGGGAATGGTGGTACGTCTATACAGTTTTCCCCCGGCGGTTTGAATTTTTTAACAGCTCAGCCTGGAGAACCGGGTGACCCAGCAACATTGACACAAAGAATGGTTATAAAAGCAGTAACCGGCAACGTCGGCATTGGGACGGACAACCCCAGTGCTCGACTTCAGGTAGCAGGTGCCATCACAGCATCAGGCATAATAACAGGTACAGGTTCAGGTCTTACCAACCTTAATGCCAGTAATATCACAAGTGGCACAATACCCACAGCATCTGTTGCTGGAACATATGGAAATATAACAGGAGTTGGTACACTCACATCTTTAAATGTTTCAGGATCAATTACATCAGGATCCATTACATCAAATAGCATAATCTCAGGTACAACATTTAGATCATCTCTTGGTTCTCTTGGAACACCCTCATATTCTTTTACAGGTGATGACAACACAGGAATATTCAGTCCCGGTGCTGATATTTTAGGTTTTGTCACATCAGGCACAGAGAGAATGAGGATTACAAGCAACGGCAACGTCGGCATTGGGACGACGGCGCCAAACCACAAATTAGTTGTTGAAGATAATTTAGATGACGCAAATGTATTTCGAATTAGGAATTTAAATCCTGGAAGCACAGCATCATCAATTTTAAGAATAGGTAATAACACTTTAGAAAATATGTTTGATGCTAGTGCATGGTCATCAGGTTTTACAGAAACTCCTATTAGAAAACCAAATGGCGTTTCTTTAGTGGCAAATGGGGGCGGTGGATTAACATTGTCAGCATCAGACGCAAATGGAACTATTAGATTATTTACAGGTGGTGAAAATGCTACAAATCAGAGAATGACTATTCTTTCTAATGGCAATGTCGGCATTGGGACGGTGAGTCCGACCACGGCATTAGTTGTTGATGGGACAAAAGCATCAGGATTTCCTGCAATTTCTGGTTCCACGCAAACAGGAGATATTTTAAGACTAACAGGTGCAAGTGATTTGGCTGATGTTACGATAGATTTTGGAACGGCTTATTCAGGGTCTAATTATTTTGGGTGGCTGCAAGCTACAAATAAATCAAGTTTAGGAGTCAATTATAATTTGTTGTTAAATCCTAATGGCGGCAACGTCGGCATTGGGACGGTGAGTCCATCAAGTCAGTTAGATATTTTTGGTACCACTGCCGGATTACAGCTTTCCTACGATGCAAATGATTATGGTAGGTTTACCGTAGCAAGCGACGGTGCACTGACACTTTCTGGAGTTTCTGGTGGAGGGGCACTTACAAATATTGCGCGGTACAGCACATCTCAGATCAATATGGATGTGCCAACATCTTTTAACTCTGCGGGAGATGTATCTATGGCATATGATTTATATTTATCCAATCAGACTGCAAGCGCAATAAAATCCGACGGTCCTTTGACAATTCAGTCGGGTGAAGCATTTGAAAACTTAAACTTGACACTTAAAGCATCGGGTCAGGGAAATCTGATTGTGCAGTCAAAAAATATCTGGGCAGATGGAACAAATGTCGGCATTGGGACGACGAATCCGGCGGCGAATTTGTCAGTAAGTACTACTTCATTACCCTCAGGGACAATTTCTTTAGGCAATCACCTAAACGGCAAAGGGATTTTGTTTCAAGCGGATGCCGAGCCACTCAATGCAAAAACTGGTATCTTTACTCGTTTTTCGTCATCGCCACAAGGCATAAATGCTGGCATGGTTATGGGGAGATATGGTAGTGCTTGGGGTACATATGTAGCATTCCACACACATCAAAATAATAGTGAAACCATCGACGAATTTGCAGAAAGAATGAGGATCGATGGTGCCGGCAACGTCGGCATTGGGACGGCGAGTCCAACAGATAAGTTAAATATAGTAACGACAGCTGCATATGGCGGACTTACTCTTGAATCAACAGTTGCCAGTAACTATCAAACTGCTTTGAATTTCAAACATCCCAACGGGTCAACTTCCGGAAGATTGGGATATGATCAAAATACTGATTCTATAAAGATAATGAATTTGTCTACTTGGTCGGGAACTGGAGCTGACATCCTTTTTTATACCAACAACGATACCACAACTCCTAAAATGGCCATAAGTCGTGCTGGCAATGTCGGCATTGGGACGACGAATCCACAAGCAAGACTTCAAGTTGTAGGCGCTATCACAGCATCAGGCATAATAACAGGTACAGGTTCAGGTCTTACCAATCTCAATGCCAGCAATATCACAAGTGGCACAATACCCACAGCATCGGTTGTAAACATCAGTGGCACAGCACCAAATGCAAATACTCTTACAACAGCAAGAACTATCTGGGGTCAAAGCTTTAACGGATCAGTTAATGTAACAGGAGCTTTAACAGGGGTAACAGATTTAACAGCATCAGGCATAATCTCAGGTACAACATTTAGATCCGCACTTGGTTCTCTTGGAACCCCCTCATATTCTTTTACAGGTGATGTCAACACAGGAATATTTAGTCCCGGTGCTGATATTTTAGGTTTTGTCACATCAGGCACAGAGAGAATGAGGATTACTTCTGCTGGCAACGTCGGCATTGGGACGACGAATCCAGCCACTTTTTTTAATCTTGGAGGCCCATTGGCTAAATCAATTAGTGTAGATAATGTATTGAATAGAGCGTACTTCGGTGTTTTTGATGATGATGCTGTCTTAGGTGTAAACAGAGATCCCACTAGTGGATCATTTTTTAGTACAAGCAAAACAGCTTCATATATTTCAATAGGAGGCTCAACAGGAAATGGTTATATAAATTTTTTTGCCACCAACACCGCCAACACAACTCCACCACTTGTTATGCGTATTTCAGGCAACGGCAATGTCGGCATTGGGACGGCGAGTCCGGGAAGAACGCTTCATGTTGCAGGTACAGCAAGAATTACAACATCCTTTGATGTATTAGATGATAGAACGCTTTGTACTGCAATTGCAAGCGGCGATATCGAGCTAAAAAGCGGAGCTTGTGGCACATCATCTATCCGTTATAAAGAGAATGTGAAAAATTTAAGTTATGGTCTTTCAGAAATCAAACAGCTCAGATCTGTTGTTTTTAATTATAAAAATTTTGATCATAATACCTTTGAAGGTCGTACTAAAAATAGAATCGGTTTTATTGCTGAAGAAATGGTGAATGTAATACCTGAAGTTGTAATTTGGAATGAAGAAAATCAGATTGACGGTATTGATTATGCTTTCTTAACTTCTGTATTGACAAAAGGTATCCAAGAACAACAACTTCAGATAGAAGCGCAGAGTTCAGCATTACAGGCGCTTGATCCAAAAATTCTTGATCTGGAGAATACTTTAGCTCAAATTGAGCTTGAGAGGGTCACAGCGGTGTCGCAGGAAGAGGGGGGCACAGCATTCGAGAATCTGTATTCTATAGTTGAGGATACAGTTTCTAGGGTGGTTTCACTTGAAAATAGTGTTGCTGAAATTTTATCAAGGATTGATTCATTGGTGGCTCCACAGATTAGTGCATCTGACTCGGCCCGCATAGAAGACCTATCGCAGCGCATGTCTTTTGTAGAAGCTATGTTTATGGGGGAGCTTTCTACTGGGCTAAACTCAACAGCATCAGCACAGTTGGCGATGAGCATTTCCGAGAACGAAATCATTTTTGACAGAAAAGTCGTTGCCGAAGGCAACTTATCTGTCTTGGGGGAGACTAATCTGGGAGATGTCGGTGTGACAGGAAATATTACAAATAATATGCTTGTGATAAATGGGTTTGATGAAAGTCTTGCAACGCCGGGCGCCAGCCTTAATACACTAGCTGGCGCCCTGAATATTCAGTCAAGTGGGTTGAATAGTATAAATTTTGTTGACGGGTCTTTCAAAATGGATACGGACGGGAATTTTATAATTCATAAGGGTAATTTAGAGGTTTCAATGGGCAGTGTCAAAGGTAATGATGGTATACGAGGTATTAATGTAAGTGTCGGTCAGAGTCAAGTCGAGATGAGAGTAAATTTTAAGGCTAAAAATGACACTGAAAACTATGCTGTAGGAATATCTCCCTCATGGTTTACTAATTTCCTAGTAAGTGGTAAGGATGAGAATGGTTTTACAGTAAAGTTTTCTACTCCTGCGCCTCAAGGGGCGAAGTTTGACTGGATCGTGATAGAGTGATTATGGATGGTTTGTAGAGGGATACTCCTTTTTTAGGGATACTCCCTAAAAAAGGAGTATCCCTAAAATAAATGGTGTAAATACATATATACAAATTTTTACTTCTTTTGTATAATGGCGAAATTAAAAATTTTTTGCTTAATTTTATGCCATACAAAAATATAATTAAGACTCATGCAGAGGGCTGCTGGTATCATGCATACAATCGAGGCCATAATAAACAGATTATCTTCAGATCTGAAAGAGATTATCGAGTATTTATTTATCAGATAAGAAAATTTTTAGAGCCTGATTTTTTTGAGGTTAAAATTGATAGAGCAGGGGAGTTGATAAAGATTAAGCCTGACAGTTTGATTGATGAGGTTGAGCTTCATGCCTACTGTTTGATGCCGAACCACTTTCATTTTCTAGTTTATCAAAAAACTAGGTACGGAATGTCGCGACTGATAGCAAAAATTGCTCAGGCTTATACTGCTTATTTTAATGAAAAATACGAACGTGTGGGATCAGCATGGCAAGGAACATATAAGGCGGTAAAGCTTGAATCAGACGAGCAGTTTATTCATTTGGCAAAATATATTCATGCCAATCCGTTTGCAAAAGAAAAAAAGAGTCTTTTGGAGATTGAGTCAGATCCTATCTCTTTTTTAGAAAAATATCCTTATTCTAGTTTGCAAAATTATATTGGTTCAAGAAAGAATATCTGGCTTAAGACCCAAAAAATTTTAGAATTTTATAAGTCAAAAAATAACAATCCACATCAAAACTATAAAAAATCCATGGCAGATTTTTTGAGGGATACTCCTTTTTGAGGGATACTCCCTCAAAAAGGAGTATCCCTGTTATACTATCAAATATGATCATAAACACCTCCAAACTCCAAAACAATCTTCCAGTAATTAAAGTCGATACTCAATCATTTCCGTCTGCAACTGTTATGTTGTTATTAGGCGCTGGATCAAGATGTGAAAATGAGAGAAACAACGGTGTTGCTCATTTTTTTGAACATATGGCTTTTAAGGGGTCTAGTAAATATAAAACTGCTTTTGAAATTTCTTCTAAAATAGATGGTATAGGTGGGATTTTTAATGCATTTACCTCAAAAGATCACACAGGTTACTATATCAAAGCACCTGTTCATCACACATCTTTGGTTATCGATATTCTTTCTGATATGTTACTTAAGCCTAACCTTGATCCAGCAGAGATTGAGCGGGAAAAAAAGGTGATTATTGAAGAAATAAATATGTACGAGGATATGCCAGCAAGAAAAGTTTCAGATATATATGATGAATTGCTGTATCAAGGACATTCCTTGGCTTTTGATATCGCAGGCACCAAAGAATCGGTGAGTTCGCTGAGCCGGTCGTCAATCGATTCTTATCTAAAAAAATTTTACCAACCTCAAAATGCCGTCTTAGTCATGGCTGGGGGTTTCTTGCAGAGGGATACTCCCTCAAAAAGGAGTATCCCTCAAAAAGGAGTATCCCTCAAAAAGGAGTATCCCGAATTCAGTGAGTGGAGGGGGTCAGGGGAGAAGGTGGAGATTGACAAATACGAAGTCACGCAAAAACATAAAGCCGTGAAGGTTTTCTACAAGAAAACAGAACAGGCACATTTCTGTCTAGGCTACAGGGCATTCTCTCAGTTTGACAAAAGGAGATATGCACTATCTGTATTGAGTGCTATATTAGGTGGCGGAATGTCTTCGAGGTTATTTATAGAAGTCAGAGAGAGAAGGGGTTTGTGTTACTATGTCTCAACAAGTAAAGACCTTTATCAGGATACGGGCAGTCTCGTCACTCAAGCTGGGGTAACTAATAACGTTCAAAAATTGAATGAGGCGATAAAAGTTATAATCCACGAACATGAAAAGATTGCCTCAGGGGATTTAAAAGAGGAAGAATTGATAAGGGCAAAAGAAATGATAAAGGGAAGATTTCTACTGTCTCTGGAAGATTCACAATCTGTGGCATCCTTTACCGGAACAAAATATCTTTTTGAAGGGGCAACAGTTCAACCTTCTGAAATTATCTCGGAAATAGAAAATGTAACATTTAAAGATGTAGAGAATTTGGCAAAGGAGTTATTCGTATCCCGAGGATTAAATATTGCAGCCATCGGGCCATACAAACAGGATGATATAAAAATATGATGGAGTATTTTTACATAGGGCTATGGGGCTTGTTCTTAGGATCTTTTCTAAATGTTCTTGCGGACAGATTGTTTATTGGCGATACTTTGCTCGGTCGTTCAAAATGTGACAAATGTCATCATAAGCTAAATTGGTTTGATCTAATTCCTGTTATTTCATATACTTTAATAAAAGGGAAGTGTCGTTATTGCAAAGCCCCAATAAGTATTCAATATCCCATTGTAGAAATATGTACGTCAGCACTTTATGTGCTGACGTATTATTTAACACAAAAATTCTCTTTCAACCTATTTGATATTTTGATAAATCTAGCTTTAGTATCTGTTCTAATTGTTTTAGTGTTGTCAGATATACGTTATCATGCTTTCTCTGATTATATGTTGTATGCGTTTTTGAGCCTTGCATCGCTCAAAAATGCAGAAAATATTTTCAGTGAAGAGAATAGTTTTGCTCAAATTCTGCCACAACTTTTTAACATTGTTTTGTCTTCGATATTGGTTGCCTTACCTCTTTTTATGATCTATATGCTGACGAGGAAAAAGGGTATGGGGCTTGGAGACGTCATTTTAGCCCTAGGAATTGGTGCGCTTCTTGGTACCATGTCAGGACTTTTGGCTATATATATCGCATTTGTAACCGGTGGAATATATGGCGCATATCTATTGATAGTAAGAAAAGGCAAACCTAAAACGGTTGTACCGTTTGGGCCGTTTCTGATTTTTTCTACCTATTTTGTGATGTTTTTTGAATACGATCTTTATAGACTAATCGGCTCAATATACAGTTTTTAAATTCTGTAAATTAAAAAAGCTAAGGCCACTCCAGCAAGGGCTATAAGTAAAGCAGCTATCGCATGTCTTTGCATCTCGGAGCGCAGAGTGTTTATGGCAATTGGATTTCTTCCAATAGCCTCAATCTCTTTTTTGGATATCTGAGTGTAATAGTAAGTAGCAAATACAAATCCCGATAAGCCCAGCAGCGCCGAGATTCCGTATCTGAGGTAGGTAACTATTTTTGTTTGACCGGTTGTTGTGCCGAAAGGATTGCCATCGTAATCTTTTATATTGCCATCCAAACTTGACATTTTTTGCAGTGCCTGGGCTGTAACATATTCAACTTTCACCGCAACCGGCATTATGTAGTTACTTTCAGACTCAGGCATATCTACAAGTGCAATTCCAATAACTCTGCCCGGAACTCTCGCTTTCATGCCGATCCCCTCAACAGAGGACGATGTTATGTAATGCCCTTTTTTTATAACGCCGTTTTCATTATTTACCAATACCTGTACATTTCCCGAAGTTGCAACAGGGATACTCCCGGTTTCATCTTTTTTAGCAATTAGAATTGATGGATTCTCAACAATTACACCAAATAAAGTATTGTCATAAGGCTCTGTTGATGTTTTTATAGTTTGACCATCATTTGTTACGATCGCGCCTTTTCTAATATTTGAACCTTCTACCGACATGTCTATAGCTACTGCGATATCAGCGGGCTGAGCAAAAACAGTCGCTTGGTGAGTAGGGTACTGTAGCAGAAAGATGGCACACCATAGCATGTTTAAAAAATTAAAACGGTTCATTAAAGTTATGATACTGCATACGGGAGAAAAATAACAGATTCTTTTACATTTTTATATTAATGTATATACAAATTTGCTTGCACTTTATAGATAAAGTTGTCATACTGAAACATAGATGAGATTTTCTGTGTTTTTATTGGTTAAAAAACTCTTTTTTGGGCTTAAAAGAGTATTCTTTTTATTGCCTAAAATTCATTTAAACTTTAATTTTTTAAAGAAATTTTCAAAAAATAGCTTTACCTTCTTAAGCCTGGTAGTTGTTTTAAATAGCTTTATTGTTGAAAAAATATCAGCATTTTTTGCTTCAAGAAATCTTTTAGCTATTTATTTAGCTCTGACAGTGTCAGGCTTCTCTTTTTTTGCATACAAGCAATATACTTCACAGCACATTTTTAGAATCTCTTCTGCTAACTCCACGGTGGCAAGTGTCTTGTCTGAACAGTCTAACGTCCAAGATTACCTCATAACTTTCAATAACGAAGCTCTCTTTAATTTACCGGTAACTTTTAATAGTCTGATTACTGCGCCAAATGTTTTGTACTCAATCAGTAGCGGTGCTGGAATTACAATTGCAGGGTCGGACCCTCAAAATCCAGTTATTCTAAACTCCGGAGTTTTAGGTTTAAACGGAATCACGGGGCAAATTGTCCTAACAGCAGGGGACCAGATTGAGCTAAATCAGACTGGTGGCACAATTTCTTTGAATGCCAAAAATCAATTGGAAGGAAAGATTTTTAATATATCGCAAGGCGGAACTGGTGCTGTAAACTCCACTGATGCTCGAAAAAATTTGGGTTTAAACATTGGATCTGATGTTCAGGGGTACAGCCAATCACTTTCCGAGCTGGCTTCTATAAATAAATCAGCCTCCAGTTTTTTAATAACCGACTCAAGTAATAATTATGCATTGGTAACCTCACAAGTTGCTAGAAACAACCTTTTATTAGGTAAGGCTAACAGTGTAGAGTTTCGCGCATTAACAATCGGGGAGAACGATGGCTTTATTATTTCTTCCTCGGGAAATTTTACAAAAATAAACGGAGTGAACATCTCATTTCCTGCAGTTCAAGGTGGCTTGAATAGTGTTCTTCTAAATGATGGTTCGGGAAATTTAATCTGGACCGACTCAACAGGAAGCGGGAGTATCGGTTATTTTTCTAGGAATAGCACCACTTCAACTCTTACAACCAGCAATGTTGGGGATTCCATAAACTTGGGGACAGGGTCTTTTATCTCCTCAGGTTCAATCTCAACAACCGGCCTAATAACGGGAGGCTCTTTCTCAGGTACAGGCTCAGGTCTTACCAATCTTAATGCCAGCAATATCACAAGTGGCACTCTATCATCAGCAAGGCTATTTGGTACTTATACAATAGATATCAATGGCAATGCTGCAACAATAACCAGTCAGGCGAACTCGGCAACAATTACCTCATCAACTGCAAATACGGGCGGTACCATAGTCTTGAGAGATTCTTCAGGCAACTTTAGTGCTGGTACAATTACAGCAACTTTGAGTGGTACAGCTTCAAATGCCAACACTCTTACAACCACTCGCACCATCTGGGGTCAAAACTTTAACGGATCAGCTAATGTAACAGGAGCTTTAACAGGGGTAACAGATATCACAGCATCAGGCCTGATAACTTCCGGTTCTTTTTCTGGAAATGGCTCATTGTTAACTAATCTTACAGCAGGAAATTTATCAGGAACTATCCCCAGTTCAGTTCTTGGTAGCTCCTCATTATTTATAGGTACAACCGAAATTTTTTTAAATAGAGGTTCTTCTAATTTGGCATTATCTGGAATTACAGAGGTAACAGGGCTAACATCTCTTAGCGTTGCCGGAAACATTACTACTACCAATGGAGGTATATTCTCAGGTATAGGCTCAGGTCTTACCAACCTTAATGCCAGTAATATCACAAGTGGCACAATACCCACAGCATCGGTTGTAAACATCAGTGGCACAGCACCAAATGCCAACACTCTTACAACCACTCGCACCATCTGGGGTCAAGACTTTAACGGATCAGCCAATGTAACAGGAGCTTTAACAGGAGTAACAGATATCACAGCATCAGGCATAATAACAGGTACAGGCTCAGGTCTTACCAACCTTAATGCCAGCAATATCACAAGTGGCACAATACCCACAGCATCTGTTGCTGGAACATATGAAAATATAACAGGAGTTGGTACACTCACATCTTTAAATGTTTCAGGATCATTTACATCAGGATCCATTACATCAAATAGCATAATCTCAGGTACAACATTTAGATCATCTCTTGGTTCTCTTGGAACACCCTCATATTCTTTTACAGGTGATGACAACACAGGAATATTC
>JBEIIR010000006.1:0-23418 GCA_040380695.1 Gammaproteobacteria bacterium
TATCGTTGCACCCACAAGAGCAAAACTATTCAATGCACTGAAAATCGCTTTTTGCGGGAAGAAGTTTTAACTGAACAAGTAAAAAATCTTTGTCAAAAAGTTTCTTTGCCCGATGAGTGGCGGGAAAAGTTTTTAACTAAACTTGAAAATGAAAGTATGGAATCCCGCCACTCATCAAACCTTTTCGTTCAAAATCTCCGCGATAATATTTCCGCCATTAAAGAAAAGCTGGAACGACTAACCGACGCATATTTAGCCGAGGCGTTAGAACTTGCAGAATATCAAGAGCGAAAAAATATTTTAATGGCGGAAAAGAAAACAATTGAGGAGAAATTATCGGATTTTGAACGAAAAGGTAATCATTGGCTCGAACTCATGCGAAACTGGATTATTGAAGCCAACCAAGCCGTAAATCTCTATAAACAAGAAAATCCCTCACGGATGAGAGATTTTCTTGTTTCCATCGGCTCGAACCGCCGACTTTCGGCGGGAATTCTTTTGGCGGAATTCAAAACCCCCTGGAATTTCTTGGCGGAAACCAATGCCGAGGGGCGAAGCCCCGAGGCAATTTCTTCGGCAAATTCGGAATGGTGGACCCGACAGGACTTGAACCTGTGACCTTCCGGATGTAAGCCGGGCGCTCTACCAGCTGAGCTACGAGTCCTCTCTAAATGTTATCTGAGCTTGGGGCTACCGCCTCTTCGTCGGGTCGCCAGTGAGCCGACTCCCAACTCCAGTGATTGTGGGCCACCCAGGAGTCGAACCTGGCACCTCTTTCTTATCAGGAAAGCGTTCTACCGCTGAACCAGTAGCCCTCAAAACTCAAATATTATAGCATGAAAAAAACACAAGTTTTAAACTAATTTTTATTTTTTAAAATGTTCGTCATCTTAAAATGTGGCAAAGTAAGTCATTTTGATGTATCATATACATTTCCAATGAGCATTGGATGATTATAAATTTTTAGAAAAACATATGTTTGTAACAATTATTACAGATTGTCGTGATTCAAACGAAACGGCAAGACAAACAACTCGTGCATCTGTTCTTTTTCCTGGTGCCAATATTTCACTTATAGGTGTTGCCAATTTTAATGAAATTGAAGCAGCTGGTAATCTTATTGACACATTAGATGGTGCAACAGGTGGAGATGGCGTCATCATGGTCAACGCTGCGCCACGGCACGGATCTGGAAAGAAATATCCAAACGGTACTCATTTTGGTTTTTTTAAGTATGCCAATAAAACAATTGTAGCGACAGTTGCTGGTCAGACTTTATCTCTTGCTAAAAAATTTGGCTTAATCGATGAGGTCAGAGTAACCGATCTCCCAACTGTGGTTGATGCTTTTGTAAAAAAAGGAAAGTTTGAAGCCGATGCCCAACAAAGAACAGTTCTTACTCAGTTTAGGAGCTTTGAGTATATGCCTTTTCTTGCAAAATGGGTGCATGAGGGCGAAGATGTGCCATCAGAGATAATGTCTCTGGATGATATTCCTGAGGTCCCAAAGACTGTTTGGTGGGTTGATAATTTCGGCAATGTAAAAACAACTTTATTACCTGAAGAGATTGGTTTTGAACCTGGTAAAAAAATACAAACGAAGTTCGGTGAGTTTACATGTTACAACAGGTTAAAAGATGTTCCAGAAGGTGGTTATGGTATGACAGTTGGTAGCTCAGGATACCAAAACAAGAGATTTGTCGAGATTACTGTTCAAGGAAAGAGTGCATCTAAAGAGTTTGGTTTGCATTCAGGAATTGAGCTGTTTTAACGAAGAGCTCGCATTGATCTTTATAAGTCTAAATAAAATACTTGGTGCGAAAATCCCCACTACTTTACCGGGATTTTCGCACTTTTTTTATCTTGTAAAATAAAATCAAAATTAGTTGTAAAATTGCAAAGACAATGCAAAAAATTTACTTTAAAATAACCAACTCCTGGTTCTATACGGAGATGCCTTGGTGGGGAAAAATATTTCTTATATACATTCGTGGGGATCTGTTTATGCTTTCGCCAGCGCTTTTTCTGATTGTTATTATATCGTGTTTTGCTATCAAATGGGGTGTTTTGACTTTTGGAATTTTAATATCCGTAAGGCAATTCGGTGAGCTTATTTACTGGCTACTGCAGCAATTCGGGGATAAAAAATACAGACCTTTCGATTTTGGATTTAAATATCTTGACAATAACGCTATCTACATTTTGTATCAGACGTGTGCCATTGTAGGTGTAGTAGTAGGGTTACTTCTTGTAATAGCATCTTTTTACATTTAGAAGTTTTTTCTTCTCAATCAGATAAGTACAATAAACGGGTTAGGAAGGCGATTTCACATATTTGTATCTATGTGACATCTCCTTCGTAAGTTTTCCAAAGCTTACAAAAGATTTTTCTAATTTTTAAAAAAATAGAAAGGAGGTGATCCATCCGCTCCTTCCAGAACGGATACCTTGTTACGACTTAACCCTCATCGCCGACAGTATTCTCCCTCGCGATACGCGAAGTTCGAATAACGCCGACTTTGTTGGCTTGACGGGCGGTGTGTGCAAGAGGTAAGAACGTATTCACCGTGGCATAGCTGATCCACGATTACTACCAATTCCAGGTTCATGAAGTCGAATTGCAGACTTCAATCCCAACTGAGAGAAAGTTTAAGAGATTAGCTTGCACTTGCGAGCTTGCTTGTGACTCATTGTCTTTCCCATTGTAACATGTGTGCAGCCCAGGATATAAGGGTCATGCTGACTTGACATCTGCCCCTCCCTCCTCCCCGCCAAAGGCAGGGCAGTCTCGTATGACACTTGTAACATACGATAGGGGTTGCGTTCGTTGTCCCACTTAAGGGCACTCCTCACGGAACGAACTGACGACAGCCATGCAACACCTGTGCAACACCCTCTAAGGCGTCTTACTTTCATAAGACTTGCAGTTGCATGTCAAACCCTGGTGAGGTTCTTCGGTTTGTTTCGAATTAAGCCACATGTTCCACTGGTTGTGTACCTCCCCGCCAATTCCTTTGAGTTTTAGCCTTGCGACCGTACTCCCCAGGCGGTTCGCTTAACGGGTTACCTTCGCCACACGATATCAGAATAAATTCTGATCTCATGCAGCTAGCGAACATTCGTTTAGGGCTAGGACTACGCAGGTCTCTAATCTGCTTCGCTACCCTAGCTTTCGTGTCTCAGTGTCAGTTATCTTCCAGTAAGCCGCCTTCGCCACTGGTGTTCCCGAGTGTATCAACGCATTTCACTACTCCTCACTCAGTTCCGCTTACCCTAAAGAAAACTCTAGATAAATAGTATTATCCCCACGCCAGAGGTTGAGCCTCTGAATTTAAAAGATAACTTAAATATCCACCTACACGACCCTTTACGCCCAATTAAACCGGATAATGCTTGGGGCCCACGTATCACCGACGCTTCTGGCACGCAGTTAGCGGCCCCTTTCTAATATAGTACCGTCAACTCCGCCTTACGGCGGAACTTCTTCCTATACCACAGTAGTTTACACTCTTTCGAGCTTATTCCTACACGCAGTGTCGCGCGGTCAGGGTTTCCCCCATTGCCGACGATTCCTGATTGCTGCCTCCCGTAGGAGTGGGGGCCGTGTCTCAGTCCCCCTCTGGCTGACCACCCTCATGAGGCCAGCTACCCGTCTTAGGCTTGGTGGGCTATTATCTCACCAACTACCTGATAGGCCGCAGGCCTGTCCCTTGGCGACTTGCGTCTTTACCCCCGACGAATGTCGGGGGACCATAAGGCATTACCCCACCTTTCGGTGAGCTATTCCTTACCTAGGGGGAAGTACCTACGTGTTACTCAGCCGTCCGCCGCTTCCTCACCTCGGTCTTGCGACTTTGGTAAGGCAACGCTCGACTTGCATATCTCAGGCGCACTGCTAGCATTAATCCTGAGCCAGGATCAAACTCTTAAAAAAAGGTTTAATCCCTTGGTTGTCTTGATTGCTCAAGAGCAACTCAAAAAATTGAATGTTTTGTTTGGAAATTATCCGACGTGAAGTCGGAACAACTTCCTAACCCGATTATTGTACTTATTATCTGATTGTTAAAGAGCAAATTAGAATCTCTATTTTAATTAAACAAACCATTAAAGTCAACAGGCAATATTATTGTATCTGTGATAAATTGTATCTTGACCGTTTTTAGTAAGTTGGAGTAGCTATGGATTGAAGAGCTTTTGGATCATTATCTAACCTCATCATTCCATACATTGTTGCATCAGCAAACTGCTCAGCTACATATGTATCGATTTTGAGTTCTTTACTAAAATATTCAGCAATTTGTGCAACTCCAGCTAATTTTCCAGTTAACGCTATGCCTTTTCTAAAAATTGCATCGGCTACTTCAGGTTGTGACGCTTCAATTAGTTCACGAGCAGCATCAATGACATGATGAAATTGACTAATAAGTGCTTCTCTAACATCTGTTGTTTTGATGTTGATTGTTTTAGGTAATCCGCTTTCAAGCGATTTCCCCCTAACTATTTCAGATTTCTGCTCATCAGAAAAATTTAGAAGCTCAATCTTTAATTTTTCACAGGTATTTTCTCCTAAAACAATCCCGTTTTTAAGATACATATAATTGGCAATTATTTTGTTCATATTGTCTCCTGCATTCTTTATGACTTTCTGCCCAACTATCCCCCCTCCACTAATGATGCTGATTTCAAACAGTCCTCCACCCAGATCTATAATCATCTGAGGATCGTGGGAGAAAATATCCGCTCCAGCTCCTGCTGCAGTTGCGATTGCTCGTTCAATTAAAGTCACTTGAGAACAGCCAGATTTTTGCAGAGCTTCTTCCACGGCTTTTCTCTCTATTTCAGTAGCTATAGTAGGAATTGTAGCTACAGAGTATATCGGCGGTTGTACAATGGGATATTGTTCAAGATAAGGTTTTAGTGCAATCTCTATATTTTTTCTCAATAAGGCAACTGCAGCGTCAAAATCAGCCACTACGCCACCAGTTATGGGTTGTATAATGCTCAGAAAATTCGGCGTTTTACCTTGAATTGTTTTTGCCTCTTTGCCAAAGAAAATATATTCTTTGGTCTTAGTGTTAAAACCAACGAAGGTAGGTTCTCTAAAAACAATACCTTTTCTAACAATGCCTATTCTCGTGTTGCTGGTTCCCAAGTCAAAATAAGCTCTAAAAGATGAAAAAAAAGGCACTTGAATTTTTTTAATTGCCGAAATCGCTGTTTTAAAATTTTGAAGAATCATCTTTCTCTTAAATAAATTATAATGATTATATATGCTACTTAGACTTATTTCTATTCTTTATTACTTGTTGTTGGGGGCAACTCCTTTTTTGATGAGTTCAGATACCAGCGAAATGTTTGAGTTTAATAAAATGATGTTTATATATGGTATTACAATCTCCGCGTTATTTTTTTATGTTCTGTATTACATATTTAATCGCCCAAAAATCAGACATAGTGTATTTTTTTGGGGATTTATAATTTTTTTACTTTCACAGCTAATCTCCACTTTATTTTCAATAGATAAGCACACCTCGTTTTATGGTGTGTACGGTAGATGGAATGGAGGCGTATTGTCTCTTTTTGCCTACGGCATATTGGCTTTTATCTTTTTTCAAACAGCTACTTTTGCTCAGGCAAAAAAGCTTTTGCAATTATCTTTGATAGTTGCGTTAACTGTTGTCCTCTGGGGGTTGCCAGCCAAATTTGGCGGCGATCTTTCGTGTTTGTATTTCACCGGGCAATTGACAAATTCCTGTTGGACTGCTCAGTTTCAACCTGCACAAAGAATGTTTTCAACACTTGGACAACCCAATTGGCTAGGAGCATATCTATCAGCTCATTTTTTTATCAGTTTGATGTTTCTGTTGCAACTTATTTTAAAAGCTGGGCAAGAAAAACGTTTTTTTTTGAAAATTAAACTCCTTTTTGAGGGTGTAGATAGACTTAAAGCTTTTTTTTACATTACTGCACTTTTTTTAATCGGGACAGGCATCATTTTTACTGGTTCCAGATCGGCATTAATAGGGATATTTGTCACGCTAATTATAGCGGGTATTTTATTTGTCACTCAAAAATATAGTGGTAATAAAAAAATATTTTTAAGAATCTGCGCAATATTTTTAGTTTTAGCATGCACTTTTTTTGCAATCACTCAGTTAAGTTTAACAATGGCAAAAAAAGTACCGGACCATCTGCAAATCACCGACTCTTTTGTAATCAGAGCTATAGTTTGGGAGGGTGCGCTAAAACTGACAGAAAGGTATCCTTTATTTGGTACCGGTCCGGAGACCTTTGGCACTTCATATTTTTTTGTCAAGCCAGAAAGTCATAATCGCACATCAGAGTGGGATTATGTTTATAATAAAGCCCACAATGAATTTTTGCATATACTTGCCACGACTGGCGTGACAGGTTTTTTAGCCTATTTATTTTTTGTTATCACTGCAGTTAATGTAATCTCCAAAAAAATTGATAAATTATCTTTGGATAAAAAGATCTATGCTTACGGTCTTTTAAGCTCGTTTATTGTAATTTTAATCACAAATTTTTTTGGCTTCTCAACAAGCACCATACAGCTTTTATTTTTCCTCTTACCGATTATGAGTATAAAAATTATAGAAGAGCATAAGTCGCTTAAAAGCATAAATGTGTCGTGGAATTTGCAGAAAGCTTTTGCGGTTACTTTTAGCGTGATTTTTACTTTTTATCTATTTTTAGGCCTTAAAAAATACATAACGGCCGATAGACTTTACAAGCAGGGCATAGCAGCGGAGAGTCAAGACGACGTTTTAACATCGGCTAGCATGTATCAAAAAGCAATTAATGAGCGTTTCGAACCACTTTATTATGACAAGTTGTCAGGTGTGTTAGCACAGGTGGCGTTTATTCAATCATTCGGGCAAGATAGGCAAAAATATCAGTATCTCATCAAAGCATCTATTGAATCAAACAATCTAGCTATTTCGTCATCACCCAAAAATATTTTATATTGGCGAACAAAAGCTAAGAACTATTTTTTATATTATCAATCTACGCAAGAGTTGTCGGATCTTAAAAACGCAGTTGAGTCTATGAGATACACTATAGCTATTGCGCCAACAGATGCCCAATCTTTTTATCTGGCTAGCATGTTTAACAAGATGCTTGCCAAGGAAACGGGTGATAAATTATATGAAGCCCTCGCACAAAAATACATGACAAAATTTGAAATGTTAAAAGGCTCCGTTATACGGTAGAGCATGAGCCCCAAAAGCATTTATAGCAAGCTGTTTGATGAAAATAACTCAAAGTGTGTATCATTATTCCCCCCATCTGAAGAAAGTTTGGAAAGGTTACTAGGGGACTCAAGGAAAGTTCTTACTTCGTAGTTGCCTGAAGAGACTCTGGCATTGTAGGCAGCGGTTTGCGGATTAGTAGAATTTCCTATCGCAGTTATAGATTGACCGTTTCGCGGATCTATCGGTACAGTCTTGGCATAGTTACATACATCTACACCTAACCAATTAGTATTATTGCAGTTTGTAGTTTTTCCAGCTGTTGAACTTAAAACACCATTTCCAAGATTGCCGGACCCTGTTGGTATGGTTACCCCATCATTTATTAACTGTACAAGGATTGATTCAAGTTCCGCCATATCTTTCAATCTAACAGTGTCTCTAGCTTTTCTTTGGGCCTCTAAAGGGTTAATGTTTACTATCACTGCAGTTAATAGAACCCCTAATATACCTATAACTATGAGTAACTCAATTAGTGTGAAAGCTTTCTGTGCGAATTTTTTTTTCATAAATGTTTATAAACTTAGTATTTTATATATTAAAGACGATTCTAAATAAAAAGTCAACTAAATCTTTAAATTTATTGTAAGCTAGAGGTCAAGCTAAAAATCGGAGTAATAATAGATACTACCAAGAACCCGACGACCACCCCGAGTACAATCAAGATTGTCGGCTCCATCATGTTTAGTAAACCTTTTATCGCCAACTCTGATTCGCTCTGATAATACTCTGAAACTTTGTGAAGTGTCTTGTCAAGACTTCCTGTCTGTTCACCGACTATTGTCATCTGGATTAGAGACTCGGGAAAGATCGATTCATTTAACATTGCGTTGCCGATTGACATTCCTTTCTCAACTTTATCTCTGACATTTGTAAAAGCGTTTCTGAAAACTACATTTGAGTTTACATCTATCACAATGTGTAGTCCATCTAGTATTGGTACACCCGATGAGATAAGGATAGCAAGCGTTCGTGTGACATCTACCAAACCGGATATCTTTATGATGTTTCCAAAAATTGGCAGATTAAACAATATTTTATCAATAACTTTGCTGCCGCTGTTACTTTTTTTATATCTTAAAAATCCTAGAAAAACAATGATCGCCCCGATAATTATGAAAAGAAAGTTCTGATTCATAAATGTTGAGAGGTTTTTAATAAAAATTGTCGTTGCGGGGAGCTCGACTTCAAAACTATCAAATAAGGAAAGTAGTTGAGGCATGACAAAGGTAAACATCACAAACATCATGATGACCATAGCCGATATAATAGCAACAGGATAGATCAATGCATTCCTTACTGTTTGCTTAAAGCTTTTTTCCTGCTCAAGATGAAGTGCTAGACTGTTTAATACATAATTTAATTTCCCGGAGGCCTCGCCTGATTTTACAAGTGCTATATAAAATCTCGTAAAATATTTAGGAAAGTTTTCTAGCGTGTATGAAAATGTTTTTCCGTTTCGCAGAGATTGATCTATTTCGGAGAGCATTTTTTTTAGTGAGGCTTTATTTGTTTGCTTCTTTAAGATTTCAATAGCAGAAATAAGCGTTAGTCCTGCATCTAGCATAAATGAGAGCTGTCTAGTTATGAGCACGGTATCTTTAAAAGAAACCGCATCAACGGCAGTTGCGATACTCTCGCCTAATTTTGAGGAGGTCTTTACTTTTATCTCTATAGGAAACAATCCATTTTTTTTAAGGTATTCCGTTAGGTCTTTTTCTGAATTAGATTCAATAACCCCTTTGACTTTGGTTGAATCTTTCTGTAATGCCAGATATTCATAAAGCATAAGTTAAAGTAAAAACTTTTCAAATTCCTTCTTACGGACTGAGTAAGTGTTTGCATCCTCTTTAGTGATGATGTTATTTTTATACAAGCGAGATAAGTATTTATCAAAAATAATCATATCTTTATCCTCAGAAGTCTCAAGAACATTGTCTATCATAAATATTTTCCCTTCTCTAATAAGAGAGGCTATTGCTGGTGTATTGATAAGAATCTCAACTGCAGGTACTCGTAAACTTTTCTCAACATTAGGAATAAGCCTTTGGTAAATTATAGCGTTAAGCACGGTAGATAATTGATTTCTTAATTGGTTTTGCTGGTGGGCTGGAAAAACATCTATCATTCTATTTATAGCTTCAGGAGTACTGTTTGTGTGCAGTGTTGAAAAAACTAGATGTCCTGTTTCGGCGATTGTTAACGCTGCTTGTATAGTGTCAAGGTCTCTCATCTCGCCTATTAACACTACATCTGGGTCTTCTCTAAGTATGGCCCTTAGCGCTTTAGACCAAGAATGAGTATTTGTGTGCATCTCTCTTTGTGAGATTATTGACTTGCCAGGAGGATAGGTATATTCAATAGGATCTTCAATTGTGATAATATGCTTCCGGTCGGTTTGGTTGATATACTCTATTAATGCAGAGATAGTAGTTGATTTACCTTCACCGGTTGGTCCTGTAAATAATACTAATCCCTGTGATGCCTTAGATAATTTGTACAAATAGGATGGCAAACCTAGATCTTCTAAGGTCTTTATCTTTTTTGAGATAGTTCTAAAAACCCCTGACAGTCCTTTATAGGAATAGTAATAATTAACCCTAAAACGAGCATCTTCAAATTCAATTGCAAAATCAAGTTCTTTATTTAAGTTTAATTCTTGTTTTTTTTCTGGCGATAGTATAGATTCAAGCAACTCAGTTGTTTGCGAGTTTTGTAGTACTACAGCGCCTTGTACATTGACTAATTCGTTCATTATTCTTATCGATGGCGCATATCCAGCAACAATATGTAAATCTGACGCTCCTCTTACGATTGTTTGATGAAGCATTTCTTGAAGTATCATATAATTTTATGGTAGCACAAATTTTAAATTATGCTAAACATTCTCTGCAACTCTAAGAACCTCTTCGATTGTGGTTTCGCCCTCAAGCGCTTTAAGGAAACCATCTTGTTTCATGAGAAGCATCCCTTCTCTGCAAGCCTGCTCTGCAATCTCTGTCGAAGAAGACTCCTTTAAGATAAGTTCATTAATTGTTGGAGAAAGTTTAAAAATTTCATAAATTCCCACTCTTCCTTTATACCCTGATTGATTGCAATCTTCACACTTTCTACCCCTTGCCAGTTTAAACTGGACACCGTCTTGAATCTGTTTCGGTAAATTATTTTTTAATACATCTTTTATCAACTGTGTAATCTCTAATGATGGTTCATACCACTCTTTGCAGTTGTTGCAAACTCGACGAACTATACGCTGCGCAACCACCGCATTAAGCACTGACGCGATAAGAAATGGCTCACCTCCTAAGTCAATCAATCTTGGAATTGCCGTCGCGGAATCGTTTGTGTGTAAGGTTGAAAAAACCATGTGTCCAGTCAAGGCTGCTTGAATGGCCAGTTGAGTTGTTTCTTTATCTCTTATCTCTCCAACCAGAATTATGTTAGGATCTTGACGCAGGAACGATTTTAGACCAGCGGCAAATGTCAATCCTGCTTGATTATTGATCTGTACCTGATTGATCCCATCAATCTGGTACTCTACCGGATCCTCAAGAGTTACTATGTTTACACTGTTTGTATTTAATCTGCTAAGCACTGAGTATAGTGTTGTTGTTTTACCAGATCCAGTGGGACCTGTTATCAGTACCACTCCGTACGACTTAGACAACCCATCCTCAAATCTTTTTAGTTGGGCTCCCTTGATGCCAAGTTCTTCTAGCTTTGGCAAACCGCCGGATTTTCTCAGTAGTCTCATTACAATTTTCTCACCATGCACTGTGGGCAGTGTTGATACGCGCAGATCAACTTCTTCGTTATCAAATTTGAAATTGAATCTACCATCCTGTGGTATTCTTTTCTCGTCTATCTTCATTTCAGAGAGAATTTTGACACGAGAAACAAGGGATTCATGGATAGTTGAAGGAAGGGTTAACTTTTCCTGAAGGATACCATCGATGCGATATCTGACTCTAGTTTTTAACTCCTGAGGTTCAATATGTACATCCGAAGCTCTATTTTTACCGGCAAACTCCAGAATTGTGTTAACAATTCTGGCTATCGGAGCATCGGAGTTTGATTGTAAATTACTTGGATTTTTGGCTTGACTCTCAAATCTTTGAGGTGCCGCTTGTTTGATGGCCTGCTCAACTTCTGGAGAAAGATTTTTGGAATAAGTAGCCGTTATCGCTTGAGATATGTCTTCGGGAGCTGCAAGTGCTAAAATAACTTTGACTCCAGTCTTCATATCTAAGAAATCCTGCAGTCCAACATTTAAGGGGTCCGAACTGGCAACATAAAGTTTGTTTGTGTTTGAATCATATAAATAAGGTACGATAGCGTATTTAGTTGCAACTTGTTCAGAGATAAATTTAAGCGATTGAGGATCTACAGCCGTTTGAGATAGATTGATGTAAGGTACATTTATAAGCTCGGCTTTTGTCTTATTGATCTCATCCTTTGACAAATTGGAGTATTGGAATAGGTATTTATCTATCGGAAGATTTTTATTTATAGATTCAATCTCTATTCTATTTGCTTCCTCTTGTGAGAGTAAGCCTTTCTGAAGCAGTTTGTTGAGAAAATCTTTAGGAATTATGCTCATATGATTAATATACTAATTATTGTTACGGATATCAATTTTTAAAAAACTCCCTCTATTATTTTGTAATCTGAAATTATAATAATAAAGATATGATGCCAATAATTGTTAAAGTAGATAACGATGAAGATGTTGAAAAATATCTAAACAATCTTCTTTTAAACGAAGCTAAATTAGTATATTCAATGATTAAGATTGCGCCCGAGAAAAATTCCATAAGTATTGGTCAAATAAGGGATTTGAGAAAACAGTTACAGCTGGAAGGCAACGCCTCTAGATTAGTTGTGTTTCTGCGTTTTGAGCAAGCTAATAATGAAGCTCAAAACGCGATTTTAAAATTACTTGAGGAAGAATCAGCCCGTCACCGTTTTATATTATTCTCACAATTCCCTAAAAGAATTCTTAATACAGTTGCCTCTAGATGTCTTTTTTTAAAAAAAAGTAATGGTACTAAGGCCGAAGTTCAGGAGGATGAGGCAGTATTATCGCTGGTGCAAAATATTGTTAAAAAAAATTTAAGGGAAGTTTATGAAAATTCAAATTTCTCAGTATCTAGCTCTCAGGAAGCCATTCATTTTTTTACAAAAATAATCACTAATCAAAGAAAATTCATCATTCAAGGTGACAAGAACGCTATCAGACTAACGAAAAATGCTTTTAATTTTCTTAGATTACTGAGGTCGTACAACTTAAATGCCCAACTCTCGCTTGATTTGTGGCTTTTAAAAAGTATAGAATAATTATATTCAATCTCAAAAAATATGAAAAAATTTAAGGCTTTTACAATAATAGAGATTATAGTAGTAGTTTCGATACTGTCTTCCTTAATTGCGATCTCTGCAGTTAGTTATTTAAATCAGGTTTCTAGAGCCCGCGATCAGAAGAGGCTTGCTAATTTGGAGCTGATTAAAAATCAGATGGAGCTTTATAAAAATCAGAACAGGGGTGTATATCCAGGAACTTTAGATAATTACCTAACCCAGGGCTTTAGCCTCCCTCAGGATCCAAAGACAAATACCGTAACTGGGGTTTATACATACAAACCTTATCCTGTAGATTGTCCAACCATTGCACCTAAAAAAGTTTGTGTGTTCTATCAGATGTTTTCAAAGCTAGAGAACAATAAATTTCACGTTATAAGTGCCGCTAAGTCAGAGACAATAAACGTTACCCCGACAGGCTTTTAATATATGAAAAGAGATACTGTTAAATTAGGATTTACGATGATTGAGGTAATAGTCGTCATAACTTTAATTAGCGTGCTGTTTACCGTAGGAGTTTTAAATTTTTCTTCTTCAGCCATTCCAGATAGGCAATTAAGACAAGAAGCAGAGATGATATTAGATAATCTAGAGATAGTAAAGGCAATCGCTATAGCTCGACAGATCGACCCACTTTTAACAAATTGCAAGGCCATAACAGGGTCGCGTATGATACTTTTTTCAGATTCTTTAGAGAGAAAATTAGATTGCGTTTCTTCATTGCCCATTTTGGGCTCGCCATCTCCCACTGTTACGCAGACTCTTCTACCTAACTCAAAAATTTCATTTAAATATTCAAAAATAAGCGAAGGTTTGAGTGGAAACCCATCACAGCTTTCTCTTAATTTCAGTACCACGAATCTGCAAAATCCTACATTTTCCATCATACTCAAACATGTTACCGCATCAAGATGTATAAGTATTGCCTCTAGCTTAAGTGGTTTTCCGGAAGTTGGCAAACCCCAATCATGTTAAGAGTGAAAAAAGCAAATAAAAAAGGCTTTAGCTTGTTAGAGGTAATAGTGGCGACCTCATTATTAAGTATTATCCTTGTAGCATCAGTAAGTTTTACCACAAGTTTGATTAAAAACATGGAGTACAATAAAACAAAGCTTTATGCGACGAGACATTTAGACGATTTAAAGGAGTTTGTAGATGGGGAGAGGTTGTCTGATTGGAGTTCGTTTTCAGCTAAAGCATCTGTAGCAGGAAGAAAGTTTTGTTTAAACGATTTAATATCTGACACAACTTCAATACCCAGTTCCTCAGCTTGTAATAACTTTAACGGAGTAATTAACTCAGTGGGCCCTAAAATTTTTAAGCGAGAGGTTACATTATCAGGAAATATTAATACGGTGACAGCTACTTTTGAAGTTTCTTGGCAACAAGGTGGTAAAACATATACCGAAGATACAGTAACAGTTTACACGCAATGGCAGAAATGAGAAGTAAAAAAGACGGATATACACTAGTTGAGCTACTGATGGTCATCTCAATACTCGGGCTTATATTGCCCGCAATTTTTTCAATTTTAATAATTATTCTTCAACAACAAGCTAGAATCTATGAGCTTTCAACAGTCAAACGGGAGGGCGACAATATTCTAAATCTCTTAAAAGCAAAAATTGCAAATGAAGCTACAGGAGTTAATAATGAAAATGGAGCTGCACAGTGCGTAAAAAGGGGCGAAAAGTATGAACCGATTTCATCAAATAATTTTAAACTAAAAAATAAAGCTAGCTCTTTTTTTTATCACCACGAAAATACAGATTTAAAGCTCAATAAGAATGTTTTGCATTCAAACAGGGTAACAATATCAGATTTCAAAATATATTGCTATAAAAAATCAGACTTTTCGCCGATTATGGTTGGTTTAAGTTATAAAGTAACATTTAAAAGAACCACCGGCTTACCCTCTGCAACTCCCCCTTCTTTAGATTATCAATCTCGAATTCTACTCAGAAATAGTATTTAGTTTCTGTATAAAGTCTAATTGAATTGATTTTTACAAGTAATTTCTGATAGTCTTATCACTATGGCAGGTAATAATTTCGGCATAAGTTTGAGCGAAGAGTTTATTCACTTGGCTTATGCAGAGGAAAAAAAAGATAAGATTGAGTTATTGTCCTATGGCTACGAAAATTTGCCCGCCACATTTTTTACCAACTTGACAGGTCAAGTAGCCCAGGAAACGGCTAAAACTATAAACGACCTTTATGATAAATTAAATTTAGGCATTAAGCGAGTAAACATAGTTTTACCAGACCACTTTACTTACTCTCAACTCTTGATAATGCCTGATTTACCAGAGGATCAGTTAGTCAAATCTATAAAACTTCAGGCAGATGAGTTTATTCCTCTGCCTATCTCTGAAGTCTATATCGATATAGAGGTAATAACTAAATTGCCAAATGGTAAATTGCTTTTGTTATTTATCGCTTCTCGAAAAAACATTGTTGATCATATCTTTAATACTGTAACTTTAGCAGGTCTTGAGGCTGAGACACTTGAGAACGAACTCTCCTCTGTCGGTCGATTCATGTCAGAATACTTTAAATTTATCCACGAACCTTCATTGGTGATCAATCTAGGAAACTCTTCAAGCTCTATTTATGTGGTAAATCCCGACTTTCCATTTTTTCAGATTACCCGCACTTCAAGAATAGGTTACGACGTAATTTTAAGAGATCTAAAGGTTAATTCAAATCTCGGGGAGAAATCTGCCGAAGCCTTAAAAACTATAGGCTTAAATCCTAAAGGCAGTATAAATATTAATGCTATAGTTTATCCTGTGCTAAGTGAACTGTTTAACGATGTGCAAAAAACTATTCTTCTTGCTAAGGAAAGGTACAATGTTTCTATTAAGCATATATACCTAATGAATAATGACTACAAGATTGCCTGGTTAATAGAGTCCACACAGAATAAACTTTTACTGCCCACCCAAAGTTTGCCGCTCTCTACAGTTTTGACTCCCAATTCTATCACTCAGGCATTTTCACAGACTTTAAGTTCGTGTTTGCCTGTTATATCAACCCAAATTAGATGAAAAAACGCATTAATTTATTCTCACAACGAGCACTACAAGTTAAGTTAGTCGATTACAATCTCTTGATAAAGAAATCTGCTTTATCGTTTTTAATCTTTTCTTTAATCTCTTTTCTAATTATGTTTTTAATATCCTATTTAATAGGAGAGGATATTAAAGTAGTAAAAAATAACTCGTTGGTGTATCAGAATTACGTTTTGCAAAATAGGGACTTATCTGGCGAGCTTGAGAAATTTATATACAAATATCAATTACTTCAATCTCACTTGTCTGTTGATGCAAAAGGCTCAGTATATTATGAAGCTTTGCAAGGTGCTACAAATTCATTACAAAATCCGCCACTTTTGTCAAACTTTACTATAGACATTACCAGAAACACAACTTTTACAGCTGAGCTACCAGATTATGATTCGGCCATTGATTTTATGGAGTCATTAGAGACTTCAAGTTTTCAAGAATTATTTGAAACTTTAAAATTGGACTCTTTTAATCTAAATGGAGCCCAACAAGGCAAATTTACTCTAAATTTTAGCGGTATTTTTATAGATATTTCTAATGCTAAATTATGAATAAAAATGATATTAAGTCTTTATTTAAAACTAAAGGATTTTATACTGTGTTTTTTTTAGTGATTGTTGACATTATACTTTTTGGTTTATTATTGTACGGATTTTTTTTCACTTACCAAAGATTTTCCAGCTTGATTCAGGAGAGAGTAGCTTTAGAGGAAAATAGACAGAAGGCTCAGTTGGTGAGAAATAATAAGCAACAGTTAGAAACAGATATATCCGAGTATAACGCAGTTCTGGATAGGCTTATTCCAAATCAGGAATCCTATTTTCAAATTATAAATGCTTTTGAGAAGCTGTCTTTAGCGACTAACTTGCCTATTGAAAATTATACTATTAATGTAGAGGACACTACCTCCGAAAAAATATCTTTTTCCCTGCGATTAACAGGCTCAAGTCAGGAAGTTAATAGTTTCTTAAAAATTTTCAATTATTCAAGTGGTAGGTTGATTGTTAGCGATAGCTGGTCGCTATTAAACGATGGTACAGTTAGCACTCTTGATTTTGACATAAGTATGTTTAATGCTATTTATGCACAAACTGGAGATATTCAGGATGTTCCGGTAATATCCAGCGAAACAATTGAGGAAATTAAAAAAATAACGGAATTAGTAGATTGACAAGTTTTTAAGTTATTCAAATACAACACTTTTATTATTTTTAAGTAGTCGTGCAAGGCCCTCAGAAAGCTGTGCTCCTTTTTTTTGCCAACTTTCGAACTTCTCTTTAGAGATGGTTATGGTTTTTTCTGTGTTTAGTGGATGATAAATACCTACCTTCTCAATGTACGCACCATCTCTCTTTTTGGTTTTATCAAGAGCAACGATACGATAATAAGGTTGTTTTCTTTTTCCAAATCGCATTAGTCTTAGAGTTACTGCCATATTTTTAAACTTAATTTAATGTATTATACATCAATTATTTAAAAGAGTCTATTGCATTTTGTGCTGCTCTTTCTTCGGCTTGTTTTTTAGATTTGCCTGTACCTATTCCTCTCTCAATATTGTGGACTCTGACTGAAACCGTAAATATTTTTTTATGATCTGGACCGGTTGATTCAACTAAAAGATATTCCGGCAACTCTTTGTAGCTTGCTTGTGTAATCTCCTGCAATCTACTTTTAGGCGATAAATAGAGCTTCTGGCTGATTAAAACTGCAAGTTTAGGTTCGAATAGGTGTGTCACAATAAAATTGTATGCCACATCAAATCCTTTCTCAATAAAGATAGCGGCAATAAGTGCTTCGAATAAATCTGCCAAAATATTTGTTTTATCTCTGCCTTTGCCTTTTTCTTCTCCTTTAGAGAGATACAAATATTTGCCAAGCTCTATTTTTCTTGCAACTTCTGCTAAGCTTTCTGTTCTTACGATTGCTGCCTTTATATCTGTATAGTCACCTTCTTTGAGATTAGGATACTGTTTATAAAGATATATTGATGTTGATAACGACAAAACACTGTCGCCTAAAAATTCTAGTTTCTCATTGGAGTTAAGCATTGCTCCATCGTGCTCATTAAGATAAGATCGGTGAATGAATACGTTTTTAAGCAGGTCTTTGTCTACAAGTGAGACACCTATAACTTTTTCCAAATCTGAGAAATTTTGTGTAATCATATTATTTTTCATGGGAATCTATAAATGCACCTAGGATAGCGTTTATAAAAGCTGGCGATTTTTCACTTCCTAGTTCTTTAGCAAGTTCTACGGCTTCGTTAATTACCACCTTGACAGGTTGTTTATGATCTTTTTTAGTTAGTTCATACATGGCAAGAAGCAATATTGATAAATCTACTTTTGCCAGAGAATTTACGGGAAATTTTGGAGCATGTTTTGAGATTTTAGCATAAAATTCTTCTTTATCTTTTAAGATTTCAAGAGCTTCTGAATATCCCTCATCGGGGGCAGTTCTTAAGTTGTCCGGTACTTCAAAACCCAGGGCATATAAATTTTGTACGATGGCGATTCTTCTTTGATGCCTGGGATCCATGTTATTTATTGCAATTCTTACAAACGATGTGCGGTAGTTTAGTGTCTCCGCAAGATGCGCATAAAACAAGATTAGGAAAACTGTGTTCCTTTTTCCTTGCTAAAATTCTTGCACCTTTTCTCGCTTTAGAATGTTTTCTTTTTGGTAGCGGGGTCATATGTGATAAATAAAATGTTTATCACAATATATTATCATGATTTAAGTGCTTTTACAACTGCTTAAATTCGGGATACTCCCTCTGCAGGGATACTCCCTCGCGAGGGAGTATCCCTGCAGAGGGAGTATCCCTGAAAAAATATAGTATAATGTTTTTATGGTAACTGGATATCTAAAAACAACTATCTTGCTCGCTGCGTTGACAGCCTTTGTTATGGGTGTCGGCTATCTATTAGGCGGTACAAGTGGAATGCAAACAGCTTTAATTTTTGCTCTTGTTTTAAACGGCGCGATGTATTGGTTTAGTGACGCAATAGTTTTAAGGATGGCACAAGCAACGCCGATGAAGCAGTCCGATCATCCTGAAATATATACAGCTACCAGGATATTGAGTAAAAAGATGGGAATCCCGATGCCAAAACTATACAAATCTTCTGACTTGTCTCCAAATGCTTTTGCAACAGGTAGATCGCCCTCTAAAGGGATTGTGTGCGTTACCGAAGGCCTTTTGCAGCATTTAGAGACCAACGAAGTTGAGGCTGTAATAGCTCATGAACTCGCCCATATAAAAAATTATGACACACTGATAAGCACTATAGCATCTGTACTCTCCGGTGCAATTGCCAGCATGGCCGATATGGCATTCTGGTCAGGTATTTTTGGATCTTCAAATCAAAATAATGAAGAAAATCAATCCCCTTTTGGGGCCTTGTCGGGTGTAGTCATGCTAATAGTAGCTCCCCTCGTCGCCTCAATGATTCAGTTTGCTATCTCAAGATCTCGAGAGTTTGAAGCAGATAGAACTGCCGCGCTTGCAACTCGCAAACCACTAAATCTTGCTTCAGCACTACTTAAAATTGAGCAGGTTGCAAGGGGATATAATCAAAATTTTTCCCCAGCTGTTTCAGCTTTATCTATTCATTCGTCTTTAAGAGCTGATGGGATCATGAGTTTATTTAGCACTCACCCCCCGACAGCAAAAAGGGTTGAAAAGTTAAAAAATTTAAGGATCTCGCCTTAAAATCTATTTTTTTACTTTAAAAATTTGTTTCTATGATCTTTCTTAGTTTTCTATCTAATGCGTAATAAATAATCAGCGGGTAATAATTTTAAAAAGTTGCCTTAACAAGTGTACATTCTAATTTCACCCAGTAAATCTCAGCATACGACCGCAAAAGATGCCATTAATTTTTTTACAGGTACCGTTTTTAAAGAGCTTAAATTGGAAAGTTATAACGAGCTTCAGCTTCAATATTTATACAGAAATGTAATTATCCTTTCGGAAATAAACGGGTTTATTAGAGCTGATGAAAAAGTTTATTCCCATCGACCAAGTCTCACCAAAGCTCGAGCAAATTTTTTACAAAACAGGGTCACAACTTTTCTGCAAAGTCTCAAAGAACCTATTTTAAATTTATCCTCACTAGAATACTCCGCATTATTAGACAGTTCAGTAGAGGTGTATACGCCCGATTTCGGCAAACTACCAAGCGTGCTAATAAAAAAAGCAAGGGGTAAATTGCTGAATTTTTGTATTGAAAACATGGTTGATAGTTTCTTACTGATTAAAGATCAATTTTAAGTAATTGTTCACATATTCTTGAAGTTTTATTATATTTGGATCTTTGTAAGCATTTTGATCTTTCGCTAAAATACTACTTAAACTATTTTGAACTAAGATACAAGAAACTAAACCAAAACTTCTTAATTCTTTTAATAATTGATCAATGGAAATTTCTAAATATTGCGCACACTGTTGAAGTATCTGATGCTCTTCTATATGAAAATCAAAACAGCAACAAATAACGCCAAAATAATCTAGACCTCTTGGACCAATGCAAGACTTCTCCCAATCAATTATTCTACTAAAAGTACCAACCCTATCGGATTTGTGAAATAAAATGTTCGGTGGATAAAGATCGCAGTGTAAAATAGTTGGGTCTTGTTTCTGATTTTGATCAAAAGCAGCTAAACTTTGTTTTTTGACCCCTGCTGCTAAATTCGACGCATTGATGAGAAATAACATTTCTCTTTGACTTAGTTTATAAGGGGGTAAGAAATCTATATTGGTAGTACATAATTGATGATATCCGTTTACATTATTCACCATTTTATCGACACCTGCTATCGAGTATCCTTGATAGCAAAGTTGCCTTCCACTTATATCACCAAAATATTCATATATTACTGTAACCGGGTGTCCATCTGCTATAGCATCTTCAGGAAAGTATTTCAGAGCTAACGCAACTGGAATTCCAAACCTTCTGAGATGTTGAGTAATTGGCACCTCAACCATTGAATTTTCACCCTTTTTTGGATTATTTGTCATTTTTACAAAATACTTACCATCGACTATGAATGTTTGAGCCCAGAAACTATTTTCTGGCCCATTTTCTATATTGTTTGGATAAGTTCCTGTATAGTTATAAACTGCCTGTGCCGCTATGTTATTATAATTTTCACGCACTATATTACTTATTAAGAACTTACTACATGTATTATATAGTATAATTGTTGCCAAATTACTTATTTAATGTGTATAAACTTAGAAATTTAATCTTTAATATTTTTTAACTCATACATCCGTGGAAGAAAATAGACTTTACCAGTACAGGCGTGACTTTGACAATTTTGAGATAGCGTATTACGCAATGTTGAATATTGTAAATACTACTAGTAATACAATGAGGGAAATAATTTTAAATTTACCCATAAATAAAAGAAGGAAGATAGGAGCATTGTTTAATGCTTACCCTTACCTTGAGGGGAAAACCAATGAAACACCATTTTTATTTGATAATACCAATTTGCCAGACTTAAAGCTACCCCCAACTCTGTATCATGTTACGGGTTGTGGAGCTATTACTAGTTTAATGCGCAATGAAAGTTTACAGCCTTCAGTAGAATGGGATGTCTATAACTTAAGGTCTGATAAAGGAATAGGGCCATTATTACAACATTTTTTGTTAAGAGCCATGAGAATTAATGTCAGTGGCCTACCCTTGTTTCTTTTTTCTGGGGCAAAAATTGATGCCGAGCAAGTTTGGTCTTTTGAAAGACAGGCTGGTACATGTGTTAATAGGATTGTAGCAGAAAATTTTTTTGGTCCTTCTACGTTAATCATGCGGATTTTAAGATCGAAAAAAAATGGTGATATAAAATCAGAAGAATATGGTAAATTATCGAATGATTTTCTAGAACAAATGTATAATACTTTTTTTCTTAGAGAAGGTTGGTTGGAGGAGGTTCGAGCGTGGCTAAAAAGCAAAAAACAGCTTTCTGGTTTTTTTGAACAAGCAATTGTAAATGGTAAAATAGATTTAGAAGATATTGCTCATTTGCATCCTGTCGAGGACAAACCTAATTTAGATTTTGTAGCTGCACCGGCTGCAATACTCGAGCTTGATCCAAATAAATTAACAGACGCATGTACAATAGGCCCTTTTATAGTTTTACCAGGAGGGCAAAGAAACATTCGCGAAATTTTTCCAACTCCAATAATTCCACCAGAGGCAGTTAAAAGAGTTTTTGTAAAGAATCCGAAACTTTATAGTTCTCTCCCATTTGAAGTTTGCTCATTTAGCCAAGTGCCTTGTAATAAATGGTTGGGAGACACACCATATACTAATGGTATGTCTCCAGATATGGATAATCCACTATGTGCGTTAAGGTATGAGGAGGATGATCCGATAACAATAGAAGAATTACTCAGAAAAAGATTAGTTGCTCCATTAAGGCCACTTGACCCTAGAGATGTTCTTAGAGAATGCCCAAATAGTCTACCCAATAGCCTACGTTATTGGGAGGATGCACATGAGTTACCATATATGCCTGGGGTTTTAGATTTAGAATTTTTAAAATCATTATGGTTTAGATTCGGTTCAGCTGAAGTGGAATATAAACTGCCTTTAATCGAGAAGTAATTTTCCTCCCTTTGCCAATTTTTTTATTGAGAGTTCTTCCGCTTTTTTATTTGCAATCCTCAGATTATTTTCTGATGAAATAAGATTCTCCTTAGTTTTTTTAAGTTGTTCAATCGATTTATCTATATTTTCAATAGCCAGTCTAAACTTCTCAGATGCTATGCGATAATTTCTCCCAAAACTGTCTCTAAACTCGTTAAGCTCATTTTCGAAATTTACGATATCAACATTTTGAGCCTTTATTAATGCGAGTTCAGCCTTGTATTTTAAAGAGTTAAGCGCCGCGTTTCTGAGTAGAGATATAATTGGTATGAAGAACTGAGGTCTTACAACATACATTTTTTCATACTGATGCGATTTATCAACAATTCCAGTGTCATATAGATCATTACCCTGCTCAAGCATAGAGACTAATACGGCATATTCGCATTTTTTTTCAGTACGATCTTTATCGAGTTCTTTAAAAAATGATTCATTAGTTTTTTTTGTGGCTGTTTCATCATTTTCATTTTTCATTTCAAACATAATAGATATAAGTTCTACACCCTGTTCATCAAACTCTCGATAAATAAAATCTCCTTTACTTCCTGACTTTGAGTCGTTATCTTTTTGAAAATATGCTTTGGGAAAAGCGGTTGATCGGAGTTTCTCAAACTCTATTTCACAGTGCTGTTCTAGTGTTTCGCCAACAAGTTTTGTACTTAGTTTTAACTTCATATCTCTAAGTCTTTCGATCTGATCCTCTTTGCTTTTTATTTCTATTGCATGATTGTTTTTTATCGCTATTTCTTGAAGTCTATGCTGGGAATCCTTGTGTTGTAGGATTAGTTTCAACTCATCTCTTTCCTTAGCTGTTAAAGCAACAGCATCTTTTATTGCATAGTGTTTATCTTTGTCAGCATTAGTAAGCTTATTTTTTAGTTCAGCTATTTCAGATTCTTTTTCCTGAATTTTTTCTGCCGAATATTTCTCATATTTAGTTTTTAGAATTACAATCTCAGTTTCTTTCTTAGATAATTCCTCTCTCTTGTTATTTATCTCCTGCTGTAGTTTATTATGAAAATTTGATTCAAGTAGCTTTATAGCATTTTCTCTTTCACGGA
>JBEIIR010000007.1:0-22488 GCA_040380695.1 Gammaproteobacteria bacterium
CATCAACTAAATATTTATCGGTAATTATAAAACTTTTGAGACTAATTTGAGAAGATTTGCCCGCAAGTTGTAAAAATTTATTAATCTGTGAGAGAGGAATGTCGGTTCTTATATTATCTTGGAGATCGCTTAATAGCGGTAATATCTTTGGTATGAAATTAACCGTTACTATTTTGTCTAAAATTGCATTTATGACTAATTGCTGTCTCCTGGCTCTGTTAAAGTCTCCTCCGTCGTCTAAAGAATGTCTTGAACGGGCGAATTTTAAAGCCATATCACCATCCATAGTATTGACACCCTTTTTAAAAGCTAAAACCTCGTACCTACACGGAAATGCCAAGGATGGTCTTTTTTTAATATCATCATAAAAAGTCTTTAACTCCGGATTAGCATCGAAAAATTCAATTTCCTGTTCCGATGTAAATTGTTTGTTGATTATGGGCTCAATTTTAGCAAATTCCTCATCTCTTCCACATAAGTCGTTCATATTGGCCTCAATTGGATATTCATAATCTGTAAATGATTTTTCTACCAAAATATCAATACCTTCCAAAGTATCGATGGCGCTTACAAAACCATTAAAATCAATACTCAAAAAGCCATCTATCTCAAGTCCGGTAATGTTCGTAATTGCATTTTTTAATAAACCTGTATGGTTGTCATTTGCGATAAATCTTGAATCGATATCTTTATAGTTTTTAGGATTTTTACCGATTTGATAGAGTGCATTTATCTTGCTATAAAAATCTGAACTGTTTAAAGTGGGGACTTTTACCCATGTATCTCTGGGTATTGAGATAAGGAAAATTTTCTGCTGGTCAATTTTTACATGGGCAACTATTAAAGTGTCAGTTAAAAAAGTTCCTTCATGTTTGCCACCGCCATACCCCATAAGTAAAAAATTAAATTCTTTTTGTTCTTGAATTGTTGTATCTGTATCCTTATTATTTGTATCTTCTATGGTTATTGTTTGAAAAAAGCTTATGATTCTAAGGGCAAAAAATATTGCTAAGATGAGGGCTATAGCGGTAAATATGAATACGTATTTATTTAAACCATTTCTTTTATGTATTTTTGTTTTTCTTTTTAACCGCATGTGAGATGTTAACTATAAAAAAATCTGATAAGATAGTATATATAAATTAAAAACTTATTTGTATGAGTATTTTTACCGATAAAGATAATCATCGACTTACAATTTCTCAATTGTTAAACAAAATAGACAGTAGGGTACAGCATACTCTTTTGGAATTAGAGACTTTTATAATCTTAATTTTAAGCTTTATTCCAATAGGAACATTTAGGCTTATGATAGTAAAACTTTCAGGTGTCGTAATCGGTAAAAACACTAGGATCAATATGGGAGTAAGGTTGTATGACCCAAATAATATTGTAATCGGTGAAGATTGTGTTGTTGGAGAGGGGGTTGTCTTAGATGGTCGTGATAAATTAATTATCGGAGATCATGTGGATATAGCCAGTGAGGTAATGATTTATAACAGTCAACACGATATTAATAGTGATAAATTTGAGGCTGTATCCTCTCCAGTTGCGGTAGGCGACTACGTATTTATTGGCCCTAGAGCCATACTGCTACCAGGTGTGACCGTGGGTGAGGGGGCTATAATTGCAGCCGGAGCAGTTGTAACAAAAGATGTAGAACCTTATACGATTGTTGGAGGAGTGCCCGCTAAGCCTATCGGCGAAAGAAACATAAAAAACTTAAAATACAGGTTAACAAGAAAAACTTTTTTTGGCATAATTTAGCTATAGACTTCCCGTTCCTTTAAGAAACACCGCACGCCATGGTCTGTAATTGGAGTAGAACATCTCATCTATCATCAGCGTTCCTTCATTAGAAGTAACTTTATATTCAAATTTGGCTTTAGCTCCCCACGCAGACCAATCAACCTGCTTGACAACGCCGTTTGGTAGCGTAGGGTCATCTTGATAATGAGGTGCTGGCGGTGCGGAAACATCCCAAACAGTAACCGGTGAAATGTTGACACTTCTACCATCTTTTTGCCCATAAAATTTATAGCTCATCTCTTTTTTCCCTTCATCAACTTGAAGTTGTATTAAGATTGCGGTTGGCGTATTATTCTCAAACTGCAGATCAACTGAGGGCGAAAACACTGTTGCATCAAGTCCCGGCTCTGAATCATTTTCGTAGTATGACACCCTATAACCATGGGCTTTGCGAGAAATTATGGGTAAGCCGGTGTTTAGGGCTGCTCGAAAAATGGTAGTTGAGACCTGACATACTCCTCCTCCATCACCAAGCACTGTTCGACCGTTTTGAATAATGTATGCCGGCCTGTAGCCGGTCCTCGACGAAATTTCACCTACAATATTGTTGAAAGAGAAAATATCTCCCTTGTGTACTATCACTCCGTGAAACTTCGCTCCAGATAATTTTAAATTATGTATTCTATTGGGTATACTGCCAGTGTAATTAGACTTACCCTCACCGATTAACTCCCTTATACCGAGTGAGTTGACATCAGATAATTTTACCTCAGCTTCAATAATCTCATCTAGTAGCTCTACAGTTGCTAATTTATTTTTAAAAGAGATCTTTGTTAGCGATTTTTCAAAATTTTTTACAAATTCTTCTGATTTTATTTTAAGACCCGGCCTATCAATCTGGAATGACAATACTTTATTATTTTGAAAATCAAATAGAGCATTTTGCGGTTCTTTATCATAAGTGTCTTGAGCATATATCACGAAATTTTCAACCTCCTCCTTGAGGTAGTCAACTGAGGTTGTAAAGTTATATTTTTGAAGCCTAATGATGGCGTTTAGTTGTTGAGTTACTTGAGAAGGAAAATGAGTTGATCGGCCAATAAGAAAAGCTTGATCAACTTTCTCGTTTATATTTCTACTTAGAGACAGTTGAGTGCCAGAGAAAGTGGCTATTTTTTGGTCTTTATAAACAACTTCTATGATTGCTTCGTCAAGAGCTGGATATTTTTTTAGAAGTAAATTTGTTGCTTCTTCCTTCGTCAGCAATCCTACATCCGCACCATCAATAAATGTCTGAGGAAAAATCTTATCCTTAGAAATCGAATTTATTACAATAAAAGAGCTACCTATCAAGGATAGTGTAAATAGGGCGATGAAAAAAACTCCAAGGATAATCTTATCGAACTTCATATTTAATGATTTACTTTTTTAAACTTGTATTTAGTATAAGATAAAATGTATTATATGTCACATGGATAACTCTACAAATCGAAAAATTGAGGAAGTATCACCAAATATTCAACGACCAGAGGAGATAACGGGCAGTATACCCATAGAGTACCCCACAAGTCCTGTTCAGGTTTTTGAGCAAAAAAGTAGCAAAAAAGGTTTGATATTATTTTTGTTTATTTTTTTTATAACGATATTTGGTGGTTTTTACTGGTTTTTTATAAGAGAAAATTTGGGCAATCTATTTGTCGATAATCAACCTCAAGAGGTAAATTTGACATATTGGGGATTATGGGATGACCCTTCTGTTTATGAGGAAGTTATAAAAGAATACGAAGAAAAAAATCCTAACGTAAAGATAGCTTATCAAAAAGTTAACAAAGAACAGTACAGAGAGAGGCTTATTGCCAGAAGCGAAGCCTCTACCGGCCCAGATATTTTTCGTTTTCACAATACTTGGCTTCCTCAAATTTCAAGAGTTGCTTCAGCTATTCCTTTGGATTTGTTATCAAATGAAGAGTTTGAAAAGTCATTTTACCCAATCCATAACACTGACCTGAAAATTGGTGAAAATCATTATGGTATACCTCTTATGATTGATGGTCTGGTAATGTTATACAACAAAGAGATTTTAGAATCCTCGGGAGTAGCAAAGCCACCCCAAAATTGGGTTGGTGGGTCAAATGATTTGTTAAGTATTGCGTCAGCTCTAACTGTTCGGGACACCAATCAAGTATTAATATCCTCAGGCGTGGCAATTGGTGAGGCTGAAAACATCTCGCACTTTGGTGAAATATTTACAGTTTTATTACTACAAAACGGCGGAAATTTAAGAGAACTGACAACAGTTGAGGCTTCTGATGCATTACAAGTTTATAGAAAATTTTCTGAAGATGGTATTTGGAATCTTGATATGCCAAACTCAATCTCGGCGTTTATTCAGGGAAGAGTGGCTTTAATATTTGCACCTAGTTGGCAGATTCATGGAATAAAGGCACAGAATCCCGCTCTTCAAATCGGTGTTTCCGCCCTTCCTTTGGGAATTAATAGTAAACAACTGTCAATTTCTAACTACTGGGCTGAAGGGGTTTCTAAAACAAGCAAGCATCAACGAGAGGCATGGAAATTTCTTATCTTTTTATCTCAAAGAGAACAGCTTTTAAAAATCTATGAAAATCAATCAAAGGTCAGAGTGTTTGGTAATGCCTATCCCCGACCTGATATGGCAGATTTATTAACTGATAATGAATTTTTAAATCCTGTGATCGACCAAGCAAAAAACTCGGCGTATGTTACTCTTCCGGTTGCTGATTTAACTTTTGACAAAGGCATAAACGATGAAATTTTATTATATTTAAAAAATGCTATAAACGAAACGGGTAAAGGTGTTGAATACAAAGTAGCATTACAAACAGCTGGAGTGGGGGTAAATCAGATTTTTAACCGTTATTTAGAGTAGAATCTTAAAGTAATTTGTGTTACGATTTTAATTTATGGGAATAAACTTTTCTTTTCTAAATAACAAAAAAAAGTTGCAAAAAGTTTATTTTGGTTTGTATGTAACGGATCTTACTATACATGGATTTGCCTACAGAATGGATCAAAAAGTGTCACGTATTATAGGTTCAGAAACAAGTGAACTCAGATCAGGTTTTGAGGGATTAAACGAAGATGTTGATATATTACTTGAGAAACTAGAGAAATCTCTGGAGCACCCTCTTGAAGAAACTATTTTTTTTCTACACAGTTTCATGATTGATCCCGACACATATGAAATAAAAAATCCCTATAAGGATATTTTAAAGGATCTCTCAAAAGCGTTGCAACTTAAACCATTGGGTTTCATAGATGTTGCAGAGGGGTTGTCAAAGTATCTAAATGATAAGTCAATTTTAAACACAATAACTATTGAGGTAAATAAGACTAAAGCCTCGGTCACCGTTTACAAGGATGGAAGAAAAATTTTCTCGAAGTATTGCTCTATTTCAGACAATTTTGCTGTTGACTTACAAAATATTCTTCTCGAGGTACCAAGACAGATAATTTTACCTAAAGAAGTAATTTTATATGGTACTACTCAAAGTTCCGAAATAGCAAAAGATTTAACTGATTTTGATTTTGATGATCAAATTTTTAAATCTAAACCACATTTTAGATATTTATCACCTCAGGAAACAGAAAGCATATTAATTGATCTATTGACTGGGGAGCTTGCATCTGACATTTCTTCACCAATTTACAATGACCCTGATATAAGCAGAGATGAGAACTATAATAAAGAAAGTGTAGAGTCGTTAAAGCAGAGTGATGACACTATGGGTTTTGTGATCGGAGACGATGTTAAAGAATTTGCTGACTTTGACAAAAGAGACGTTAAAATAGAGAGAGAACATTCAAACGAACTGACTAATAAAACTTATTCCAAATCAACATTTTCTAATATGTTTACGCGTATAAAAAATATCGTTGGTAGATTTTCTTCAGTCGAAAAGAATTCTATGGTGGATACGGGAATGCAGAAACCTATAATATTAGGAGTAATAGTTGCATTTTCGGTTTTTTTAGTTGGTATTGTATATGAATATTTTTTCCATACTCTTGAATTAAGGGTTCTTTTAAAAACTCAAGATTATTCTTCAGAGCTAAAGATTACACTGCCTGTTTCGACTGATAAAAGCTCTGACAGTATAGCATTTATTAAAACCACAGCACAAGAATTTTCGGAGGAAAAAGTAGCTACAGGAGTACGTGAAACAGGTGAAAAAGCAACAGGGGAGTTGATTTTTTACAATTACGGTAAAGAAATTATTACACTTCAACAAGGTACCGAATTAAAAAGCCAGAGTTTGGTTTTTGTTCTAAACGCAGAGACAAAAATTACTGGTAGAAGCGACTCTGGAGAGCGAGGTTCTGCCAAAGCTATGGCAACAGCAAGTAAAATTGGACCAGAATTTAACATCCCAAAAAATACTGCGCTTACTGTAGTTTCGTATTCAGACGATATTCTTGAAATACTAGTTGAAAAACCATTTACAGGTGGCACAAAGAAAGAAGTTTCGACAGTGTCAAGGGCCGACCTTGATAGTTTGCAAAAAAAATTAGAGACAAAAGTCAAAACAACTAATTCCAGTGTATTAGGAGAGTCTACTGATGATGGTGAGCTTATTCTTCCGGATAGTATTGAGTACAAAATAACAAAGAAAGGATTCTCATCAGAAGTTGGAGAGGAGGCAAAGAAAGTAAAAGCAACCATAAATACCAAATCTTCCTTTATTGCATTAAATAAAAGTAAAGTTCAAGCAGAGGTTCTTAAAGAAATTAAGCAAGATGTTGATAGTTCTTTCTCCGTATCTGAGAATGAGACAGAATTTGATATTTTAAAATCTAGCAAAAACTCAAATAATGTAACAATCTCGATAGATGCAAAATCTAAACTCTACAAAGAAGTTAGCAAAGAAAACATTGCTAAAGATTCTCAGTTTAAATCTTCATCTGGATTAACAGATCGTCTTAAGAGCAAATACGATCTTAAAGAGATTACTTTAAAACAAAATATGAGCCATGGATTATGGACTCCGGTTTTTAACAGGAATATTAAAGTAGTTTTAGAATAATATAAGCTATGGGTCCAATTCGTGTTTATAAAAAAGCCAAGCCAAAGATTCAGTCAAAATTTTCTCTCATTTTTTCTTATATATTGCTAACAATGGGTGTCGGTTTTTTGTTATGGGCAGTTTATCCTATGTTGAGTTTCGAACTATACGCTCACTTTTTTTTTAAGCGACAACCAACTTCACCACTTCCAAATTCCCAAGCAATTACAGCTCTTGAATATGCCAAGAGTGTCTATGCCTCAACTTTCTTATTCTCCAGTAATTTACGTGACTTCTCTGACGCAAATATCTGGTTTCCTAAAGGAATTTACTCACCTTTAAGAGAACCAATTGATTTAAAATCCTATTCTATATCTATCCCAAAGTTGAACCTGTTAAATTTAAAAGTTGAGGTTGGAGGAGAGGATCTTTCTAAAAGCCTTATTCATTATCTTCCATTGTCTGAACCTGGCAAGTTTGGTAACGTTTCCATATTTGGCCACTCCTCATTACCTCAGTTATACAACAGTTCAAACTATAATACTGTTTTTACATATCTCCCGAAAATGGAGATAGGAGATAAGATAATTGTAGATGTAAAGGGTATGAATATTGAGTATGAAGTTTACGATATGTTTATCGTAAAACCTACCGACATCTCGGTCCTTGAACAGAAGTTTGATGATTCCTACCTCACTCTTGTTACCTGTGTGCCACCGGGTACATACAAAGATCGGCTTATTGTGAAAGCCAGAATAAAAAACAATTAACCCTTCCATTTATCCTATAGGTTTGATAAAATACGCTCTATGCCGAAGCAGGTAATATTAACTTGGAGAATAATACATTTTCAATTGAAGATAAAACTTCTGAAGTCACTTTACTTATTCATAAAAGTCGCTATTTTTATTGGAGAAATGATTTTGTCGTACTTTTTTTATTTTCCTCTCATTGTGTTTAGAAGAATGAAATATCTTGCCATTTATATATTGATTTATGCTTTAGATTTTCTGAAAAATTTGATCTTAAATATCAGAAAGCGATTAAGAAGTGTTTCTAGTAGGCAAAAGAATTTGGTTTCAGGTTTAAAAGCTTTTATTCCAGAAATTCCTCATTTACTTTTAAAGTCAGCCTTCTATAACTTTCAGAATTTTTTAAAATTTGTAAAAACAAAGAACTTTAAGTTTTACATCTTAGGAGTTTTGTCCACAGTTTTATTTTTTTTAATTTTTGAAATGTATATATTTGTAAGTTCTCTTCCGTCACCTAGAAATATTGGAAAGGTTAACTATGCAGAAACTTCTCATATAAGAGATCGTAACGGAAAACTTTTATACGAGATATATGAAGACGTTAACAGAACATCGGTATCAATAGATAGTTTACCACGGTATGTATTTGAATCCATAATTGCAATTGAGGATAAAAATTTTTATAAACACCATGGCGTTGCAATTTTTGGCGGAGTGTTAAGAGCAATTAAAGACACCTATCTTTACAAAGATCTACAAGGTGGATCGACTCTAACTCAGCAACTTGTAAAAACAGCGCTTCTAACTCCTGAGAGAACTTTTGAAAGAAAGATAAAAGAGATGATTATAGCCGTATGGGCCGAGTTAATTTATTCCAAAGATGAGATTTTAGAGATGTATTTAAATCAAGTCCCGTTTGGTGGCTCGGCTTACGGGATTGAAGAAGCCGCCGGTGTTTATTTTGGCAAGACGGCTGATAAATTAACACTTGCGGAAGCAGCTACCTTAGCTGGTTTACCGAGGGCACCCTCAATTTACTCTCCTTTTGTAAATCCAGATTTAACTATTAAACGAAGAAATCAAGTATTAGCTGCTATGCTAGATGAAAATTACATAAATCAAAAGCAATACAACATAGCTGTCAATGAAGAGTTAAAAATACAGCCTCCAGTAGTCAATATAAAAGCTCCTCATTTTGTAATGTATACTCGACAACTTCTTGAGGATGAATACGGTATCCAGAAAGTACAAGAGGGAGGGTTGAGTATTCAAACAACTTTGGATCTGGAAATTCAGCAGAAGGCCGAATTAATCTTGACAGAGGAACTTAACCGTCTTGCAGGCTACAATGCCTCAAACGGTAGCGCAGTAGTTTTAGATGCCCAAACAGGGGAGATACTTGCTATGATCGGTTCAAAAAATTATTATCAAGGTGGATGGGGTGCCTTTAACGTTGCCACAGCCCTTCGCCAGCCAGGTTCATCTTTAAAACCTATGCTTTATGCGCTTGCATTAGAGAGAGGTTTTACAGCTGCTACGCTTATAGATGATTCGCCAATAGTATTCCCAATCCCCGGAAGCGAACCTTACCGACCATTAAATTATGATCGTCGGTTTCACGGAAAAGTGCCAATAAGATATGCGCTTGGTAATTCGTACAATATTCCAGCCGTAAAAGTTTTAAATACATTAGGTGTTCAGTCATATGTCGATTTCGCAAGGAAATTAGGTATAGAAACATGGACCGACTCATCTAGGTTTGGTCTATCTTTAAGTTTGGGAGGTGGCGAGGTAACGTTGCTTGATTTAACGCAGGTTTTTGCTTCTTTTGCAAATGGTGGCTATCGAATTGAGCCGAATCCGTTTTTAGTTATTTCTGATTCAAAAGGTAAGATTTTGCGAGAAGATCAGAAAGAAAAGGTAAGAGTTATTGATGAGGGGGTCGCTTTTATTATTGCAGATATTTTAGCTGATAACATAGCAAGAGCTCAGGCTTTCGGCATCAACAATCCGTTATATTTGCCGGGCAAAAGAGTTGCGGCAAAAACAGGCACTACAAACGACTATAAAGATGCCTGGACGGTGGGCTTCTCAGATAAATACGTTGTTGGTGTTTGGGTTGGAAATAACAATAACGCAATTATGCATAAAATTGCTGGGTCATTAGGAGCTGGTCCAATATTTAACAAAATAATGAATTTTCTAATCGAAGAAAGGGGTGGTGGAAGCATCGCTACAAAGTTACCTGAAAATGTCATTGGAATACCCTGCTACAGTGGAAGAATTGAGTATTTCATAAAAGGAACTGAATCAAAAAGTTATTGTCAAAATACGTTTTTAAGACCTACGTCATCAACGCCAAGTCCCTAAATTTGGTATAATTTACAAATGAGTGAATTTGTTTTTAAGAGCTGTCTTCTGGACAAAGAAGCGGGTATTATAAGCGCAAAATATGAGATAATCAAAGAGAATAAAGTATATAATCTGGAAGAGAAAATTTCTTTTAACCGCAAAGTAACTTCTCAAGTTCCCGATGAGATTATTAATAGAACGCTAACTCTTCTTCATATTTGTTTGGGAGTATCATACTGGAAAATGTTCTGTTTAAAAGACATCAAGTTTGCAAGCACTACTTTAGATAGTAAACAGGCTAAATTTTTTGATACAGTTTACACAAAGGGCTTAGGCGAATTTTTTTATAAAAATCTAATCGATTTTAGAGGGTTAGTAAACTTCCCTTCCCAAAATTCACTGGGTGAACGAAGCGGTTTTCGCTCGAATGCAAACTGTTATCTGCTTGGTCTTGGTGGAGGAAAAGACTCTATAGTTAGCGCCGAAATGTTATTAGAAAAAAAAATACCATTTGAACTTTTTGTGGTTGAGACAAATAAAAAATATAAGGTAGTAGATGAGGTAGGCGCCCTCATAAACGTACCTATTTTTAAAGTGCAAAGAGAGGTCGATACAAAGACATTAATCAATATTGACAATAAATATGATGGGCACATACCAATCTCTTTTGTTTATGCGACATTAGCAATTGTAGCATGCATCTTTTACAACTATAAGGGCTTCCTAACTAGTAACGAAAGCAGTGCAGATAGCGGAAACCTGGTCTATTTAAACACTGATATCAATCATCAATGGAGTAAATCGACAGACTTTGAGTTAATGTTTCAAGAATATGTCAAATACTATATTTGTATTGATTTAGAGTATCGATCGCTTCTTAGAAATATGAATGAATTTCAAATTCTAGAGAAGTTTGCGAAGTTTAAAAAATATTTCTATAGTTTTTCTAGTTGTAATCGTAATTTTTCCATATCTAACATAAGGAATATATCAAATGACCGATGGTGTGGGCACTGTCCAAAGTGTGCGTTTGTTTTTTTATTGTTATCAGCATATATTGATGAGAAAACCGTGATAAGTATTTTTGGTCAAAATTTATTTGATAATCCTGAGCTATTATTAACATACAAAGACTTAGCTGGATTAGGAAATCATAAGCCCTTTGATTGTGTGGGTACATTTGAAGAAGTAAACTTAGCGCTTAAAACGGTTATAGATAAAGGTTTATTTAAAAACTCTTATATTTTAAAAAATATTTTTAATTGAGGTATGAATCTTAGAGATCTAAAAGGTAAAAAAATTCTTATCGTAGGTTATGGGATTGAAGGTAAGGCTACGGAAAAGTTTTTAAAACATTTCTTTCCAAATTTGACTTACGGTATAGCTGACTCAAGGGATGGTGATTCATACCTAAAAGAGCAGTTTGACTATGACATAGCTATCAAAAGCCCTGGGGTTCAAAAAAATCAGATCAAGATACCTTATACTACCGCCACAAATATTTTTTTTGCAAATAAAAATCCACTGCACCATGTGATTGGGATAACCGGTACAAAAGGTAAAAGCACAACATCATCTCTTATCTATCATATTTTAAAACATAACGGATTTCATACGAAATTAATTGGCAATATCGGTGTACCTATGCTTAATGAATTGATAAATGAGCCTGCGGTAGGAACGTTTTACGTAGTTGAGTTGTCAAGTTATCAGCTCGAAAATATAAATTTTTCACCCCATATCTCAGTATATGTTTCTCTATTTACTGATCATCTCGATCATCATGGTAGCCTAAAAAATTATCATCATGCAAAAAAAAGAATGATTGAGTTTGCAACTCCTGCCGATTACGTCGTATATAATCAAAATTTCAAAGAATTTAATAAGTGGGTTAAGAATACATCAGCAACAACTGTTCCGTTTGATCTATCTAAAGTAATCTCAAAAGTCCCTTTAATTGGGGAACATAATAGAGAGAATATCTGCGGTGCCATAACAACAACCGCTATTCTTGGTATAGAAAAAGATAAAGCAATAAAATCACTACAGTTTTTTAAATCATTGCCACATCGCATAGAGAAGGTGGGAACTTTTAAAGAACTCACTTTTTATGATGATGCTATCTCAACTACTCCAGAATCAACAATTGCTGCTATTGATACGCTTGAAAATATTGGAACAATCTTTTTAGGCGGCCTTAACCGCGGATATGATTTTTATGGGCTTGCAAACGCTATAATGTCAAAAAAGATTGATAAAGTAGTTTTATTTCCCGATTCAGGTAAGAAAATAAAGTCTGCATTGTTGCAGCAAGGCTTTAATAAAGACTGCTTATATGAAACACAGTCAATGGAAGATGCTGTTAAATATGCTTACGGTCACACTCCAAAAAATAAAATATGCCTTCTTTCTTGTGCGTCGCCAAGCTATTCATTATGGAAAAATTTTGAGCAAAAAGGGGATGAATTTAAGCACTATGTAGTCAAGTATGGTCAAATCAAAGATTAAGCAACGAGCATTTGCTTTAAAAAACTCAGTTAATTTGTCCTTTTCTACTGTATCTTTTGCTTTAGTGCTTGTTCTAATGGTAATAGGGTTGTTATTTGTATTTGAAGCATCTTCCATTAGAGCTCTTAATGAGACAGGCGATAGTTTTTATTATTTAAAACTTCAGTTTAGGTGGGTTGTAATAGGCTTATTAGTTACCTTTATTTTCTCAAAGATAAATTACAGGTTTTTTATTCCTTTTTCATCAATCATAATCGGCGTCACCTCTTTAATGCTTATTATTGTTTTAATTCCTTATATCGGTAAGACCGCCGGAGGCGCAAGAAGCTGGATTGATCTTGGATTTATAAATTTTCAACCAGCTGAATTTGCAAAGTGCGCCATAATTCTTTATTTGGCCTCTTGGTTTTATAGAAAAAAAGATGTAAAGTTTTTTTCTTTTATAGTTTTTGTGAGTTTTGTAGTTGGCTTGGTCATTTTGCAGCCTGATATGGGCACATCTATAATGCTATTTTCACTTGCTATATCAATGTATTTCCTTTCTGGCTTGAGTATAAAACCTCTATTGTTGCTGTTACCAATTATATTTACTCTTGGAAGCTTCCTTATTGTTTCAGCTCCATATAGGCTTAAACGGCTGTTAGCCTTTTTAAGGCCTGATGAGGATCCTCTAGGTGTTGGCTTTCACATCAATCAGATTTTAATATCAATAACAGAGGGTGGGGTGTTTGGTCGTGGTTTTGGCGCCTCAAGGCAGAAATTTCTGTTTCTGCCTGAAGCGCATACAGATTCTATCTTTGCAATTATCAGTGAGGAGATAGGTTTTGTGGGGTCCTTTTTTATCATTTTCTTATTTATTGTATTATTGTTTCGCTTGTATGCTTTATACACAAGAACCTCCGAGCAGTTTGGGAAACTTCTAATTGGTGGAATTTTTACATATTTTGGCTTACAGATAATCATCAACTTAGGAGGAATGGTCAATATCATGCCGTTAACTGGGGTAACTTTGCCCTTTATTTCTTATGGCGGATCTTCTATGCTTACATCGTGTATTTTGCTTGGAATAGCTATGAATGTTTCTAAAGAAAAATAATATGGAAACCAGTTTAGAAAGTTTAAAATTAATTGTAACCGGAGGACATCCAACTCCTAGCTTAGCTGTCATTGATTATATAAGGAGAATGTATCCAAAAACTGACATCTTATTTATTGGAAAAAAATATAGTTATCATGGCAATGATAGTTTGAGCTTTGAATTTAAAGAGATAGCTATAAGAAATGTAAAGTTTGAACAAGTCAACCCACCAAGATCTACTTCATTTTTGACTCCATTTTTTTTATTGGAAATTGGTAATTTAATTCTTACGCTTATAATAATAATAAAAATATTTTTAAAATTTAAACCGGACGCAATCTTAACGTTTGGCGGTTATGTAGGTTTGCCCGTTTCTTTTCTAGGTTTTCTTTTTCGGATACCGGTAGTGATGCATGAGCAAACAGTAATTCCCGGTATTGCAAATTCAATTATTGCTAAATTTGCGAGTAAAGTATGTATTTCTTTCCCGGAAACTGAACCTTTTATTCCTAGAAAGGAGTTGGTGGTTTCAGGAAATCCTGTAAGAGAGGAGATATTTAAACAGAAAGCTACAAGTATAAATATAGACATAAAAAATAATTTACCGATTATATACATTACAGGAGGTTCGCTCGGAGCTCATGCTGTTAATCTGCACATTGAAAATATTTTACCCAAACTGTTAGCCTTTGCAAACGTCATCCATCAAACGGGCAATATTTCAGAGTTTAATGATTTTAAAAGACTAACAAATATTAAAAATAGTCTCGACAATACCATTGCTGAAAGATATCATGTTTTCGATCACATACCAAGTACGGATATTGGATATGTGTTTCATAAAGCCGACCTGGTTATATCCCGATCAGGAGCAAATACATTTTTTGAAATAATTGCTTTAAAAAAGCCCTGTATATTGATTCCTCTTCCTTACTCTTCCAGAAACGAACAGTTAAAGCACGCCGAAATTTTAAAGAAGTTAGGAGTTGGTGCTATCTTTAATCAAAATGAAAGATCAGAAAAATTGTTACAATTGATCAATGAAACTCTTTCCAGTATTGATGAAAAAAAAGCAGGGTTTATCCAGAAATCAAAAATTGACAGATATCAACATAACGCCGCAGAAACAATCGCGCAACAAATATTTTCACTTCCTCGTAAAAAGTAGCACCCTCATTTTGGTATCTTTATTGTTTTTTATTTTAGTGTACAGAATAGATTTAACACTAAGAATCAAAAACATACATTCAATTGAAAATAATGGTTATAAGCAGGTCCTAAATGGGTTAGATATATACAAAGGTGCAAGAACCCCTTTTTTAAATAATGAAAACGTGCTCGCGCATTTACAAAAAGCAAATAGGGAAGTAGAGATAAAAGCTGTAAAAATCGAGGCGCCATCAACTATGTTTATATATTTCGAAAAAATAACTCCTATAGTTAATTTTAAAACTGATGGAGGTTACTATATTTTAGGTGAAAACTTAGTTGTATTAAAGAAATTAAGGGATATAGATGCAGAAACATATCCAATTATAAATTTTTATCGAAAACTTCCATATTCTTATCTTCAAATAGGCTCCAAACTGGATTTTGCTGAAATAAAAGCTGTAGTAGAAATTTTAAAAAATACATTGATGAAAACAGAGCCACAACTTGAAATTTTTATAGAAAATAATGGAACAATCCTTTTTGAAACTTCATCTAATAGATACCTTTTTAGCTCTGAAAAAGACACGTCTTTGCAAATATATCAATTTGAACAATCGGTCAATTTATTAAATCTTGACGGCAAAAATTTTGATATACTGGATTTAAGGTTTAATAAACCTGTTGTAACTTTAAAATGAACATTTATTTTTTTTGTGTTATAAATTTATATGGCTGATACTTTAATTTGCGGTATTGATATTGGAAGTACCAAAATAGCGACTATAGTTGCTACTAAACCTAATGACTCAGATGAGATTAGAATAATTGGATTTAACGCATCACCTTCAAAAGGTGTTAAAAAGGGGATAATCGTTGACATTGATCAAGCCACAGCTTCGGTCGAGAGTAGTGTTGAGAAGGCAGAAAGAATGGCTGGTCACCAGATAAAAGAAGCTTACGTGACAGTTGGAGGAGAGCACATATCGTCAATAAACTCTAACGGAGTGGTCGCAGTGTCAAATCCTCAACTTGAAGTTGTAAATGAGGATGTTCTAAGAGTTATTGATGCAGCAAAAGCTATCTCACTTTCAAATACAAGAAAGATAATTGATGTAACTCCTAGAGATTATAGCGTGGATGGCCAGAATGGTATCAGTAATCCGGTTGGAATGAGCGGTGTAAGACTAGAAGTAAACACACATATCATTACAGCATCAACCCCTAACCTTAAAAATATTGATAAAGTTTTATCTGATTTAGGAATTAGAAATAAAGGGTATGTCTTTGCCGGCGTTGCTTCATCGGAGGCGGTTTTAAGCGATACAGAAAAAGACTTGGGTGTTGCGCTTGTGGATATTGGAGGTGGAAAGATAGATCTCTGTATTTATGTCGATGGCGCATTGTCTTACTCAGCATCTATACCTGTTGGGGCGAGACACCTAACGAATGACGTTGCGGTTGGTTTGAGGGTATCTCTTGATGTTGCAGAAAAGGTAAAACTCTATTTATCAAAAAAATACAAACTTGATAAAGTTCATAAAAAAGAAAAATTAGAGTTATCTGCTTCTCAGGTAGGTGTTACAGAATCTCTTCCTCAGGTAATGGAGCATGAAGTAATTGAAGGTATACTGACTCCAAGAATTGAAGAAATGTTTACCTTAATCTTCACTGAAATAAATAAGAGTGGCTTCGGAAAAAGTATACCATCAGGCATTGTTATCACAGGAGGTGGCGCGCTTACTGTTGGGATGATAGATATTGGTAAAAAAATTTTTAAAATGTCAGTTAGAATAGGGGTACCAGAAAAAGGATCCGGACTGGTTGATGAAGTTATGTCTCCGCATTATTCTTCTACACTAGGCTTAATTTATCAGGAAGGTAAAGGGATGGAGAGAGAAGAAAAGAGTATAAAAGATTTCAATGAGATCCTGAAAAACTTTTCCATAAATGATATAATGAGTAACGTTAAAAAAATAATAAAACAATTTATTCCCTAGATCGCCTGTTGCTTCAAATAAAAAATATGTTAATTAAACCTAAAGCAGGATCAGCTGCAAAGATAAAAGTAGTTGGTGTTGGCGGAGGAGGAGGCAATGCGATTAACTCCATGATCAATGAAGGGGGTATCGAAGGGGTAGAATTCGTAGCGATAAATACAGATTCACAGGCATTACTACACAATAAAGCCGAGATTAAAATACAGATTGGTGATCAAGCAACTAAGGGATTAGGTTCAGGTGGTAATCCAGAGGTTGGCAGAAAAGCTGCAGAGGAATCCCGAGAAAAATTAAAAGATGAATTAGGTACCGCAGATATGATCTTTATCACCTGTGGGGAAGGTGGCGGAACAGGAACTGGAGCATCTCCGATTGTTGCTGAGGTAGCTCGCGAGTCTGGTGCATTAACAGTGGCAGTAGTAACAAAGCCTTTTGATTTTGAAGGTGCTCCAAGAAGGCATCAAGCCTCAGAGGGAATTGATTTTCTCAAAGATAATGTAGATACCTTGATCGTTATTCCAAATCAAAGAGTTTTAGAGGTAATAGATAAAAAAACATCTATCATTGATGCCTTTAAAAAAATAGATTCGGTGCTTCATCAAGGAGTTAAGGGCATTGCAGAGCTGATAACTCTACCAGGCTTGATTAATGTAGACTTAAACGATGTCAAATCTATCATGAATAACGCTGGTAACGCAATTATGGGCATGGGTATAGGCACTGGTGATAAAAGAGCTATTACAGCTATTAGACAGGCAATTTCTTCACCTCTACTTGATGCGTCAATTGATGGGGCAAAAGGCATATTGCTTAATGTCGTTGGCGGGTCAGATTTATCGATGAGCGAAGTAGATGAAGCCGCTAGCATGATTCAAAAAGCCGTAGATCCAGACGCTAATATAATTTTTGGCGCTGCCATTGATGAATCGCTGCATGATCAGATAAAGATTACGGTAATAGCAACCAGATTTGACGATAATAGGCTGAAATCTTTCTCATTTTCAAAATCATCTCATCTAGAAGAAAATTTAACCTCTCGATCCTCTTTAGATGAGCATCAGCAGGACGAAGAGAGTTTCGAAACAAAATTAAATGATGTCGCAGAGCAAACTGTATCACCGCCAAAAAAATTTTCTTCCCAAGACGATGATGAATTTGACATCCCTGCATTTTTAAGAAAAAAGTGAAAGACATTTTAGACTTTATTTGATAGAATCTTAAAATATGGATTCATCAAAAAAAACACTTAGCTCTTTCTTTGTTGAGATGGAGCATCGTCTGCTAAAGAAGTGGGAAGACGAGGGAGTAATAAAAGAATATCTAGAAAAAAATTCTCATTCTGACAAACATTTCTCCTTTCAAGATGGACCAATAACCGCTAATAATCCGATGGGGGTTCATCACGCCTGGGGAAGGACATACAAAGACCTCTTTCAAAGATTTCACAACTTAACAGGCTTCAAACAGAGATTTCAAAACGGTTTTGATTGTCAGGGTCTCTGGGTTGAAGTTGAGGTTGAGAAGGAGCTGGGATTAAAATCAAAAAAAGATATAGAAAATCTGGTGCCGGGGGACAGGACTAAATCGATTGCTAAATTTGTTGAACTTTGCAAGGAACGGGTAAAAAAGTACGCGAACATACAAACAGAGCAATCAAAAAGGTTAGCTTATTTTATGGATTGGGAAAACTCTTACTTCACAATGAATGAGGACAATAATTATATGATCTGGCTCTTTTTAAAAAAATGTTATGAAAACGGATGGATATACAAAGGAAAAGAAAGCGTGCCTTGGTGCCCTAGGTGTGAAACAGCCATATCGCAGCACGAGATGCTAACAGAAGACTACAAAGAAATTACACACGATTCTGTGTATATGCAGTTTAAACTTCTTGATCCGGTTAAACACGGTTTAAAAGATATAAATTTAGACCAATTTTTAGTGGTTTGGACAACGACACCATGGACTATTCCGGCTAATATAGCTGTTGCAGTTGATTCTAATGTAGATTATAGCCTTGTAAAGCATAAAGACGTAGCATTATGGGTTGCAAAGGACAGAGTAAAAGCGCTTTTTGGAGATGACAGTAACACTTTGATTACTGTCAAAGGTAAGGATTTACTTGGCAGAAAATACATAGGTTTATTTGATGACCTTGAAATCGTGAAGAAGACATTTACTGATTTTATGCATAATTTCCACACCGTGATACCCACTGATCCGGCAATTATGCCAATCTCTACGACCGATGGAACTGGACTGGTTCATACTGCAGTCAGCGCCGGCACTGAGGATTTTAAACTTGGTAGAAAACTAGGTCTACCAATGATACCGGTGATTGAGGATAATGCAGATTATCTCCCTCATATGGGTAGATTAGCTGGAAAAAATGCAAAAAACGATCCATGGATTATTTTAGGCGAGCTCAAGCAACGAACAAAAAATGGAGAGAGTTTAGTTTTTAAAATCGAAAAAATTAAACATCGGTATCCTGGATGCTGGAGATGTAAGGCAGAACTTGTTTGGAAGGTGGCAGACGAATGGTATATCGCCATGGATAAAAAGATAGACGCTGATAAAGATAAAAGAACCTTGCGCGAACGAATGATAGATGTTGCTAAAAAAATCTCATGGATGCCCTCCTTTGGCTTAGATCGAGAACTTGACTGGTTAAAAAACATGCATGATTGGCTTATCTCCAAGAAAAATAGATATTGGGGACTGGCTTTACCTATATACGAATGCAAAAAGTGTGAGTATTTTGAAGTTTTAGGTTCGTATAATGAGCTAAAAAATAAAGCATCAAGTGGTTGGGAGAAATTTGAGGGACACACACCTCATAAACCCTACATTGATGAGGTTAAAATAAAATGCACTAAATGTACTCATGAGATGGAGAGAATTGGAGATGTAGGAAATCCTTGGCTTGATGCAGGTATAGTTCCTTATTCCACAATTAAGGAACAAAATGTTGGGGAGCCTTTGTATATCTCAGATAAACAACAATGGAAGAAATGGTTCCCAGCAAACTTCATTACTGAATCATTTCCAGGCCAATTCAAGAATTGGTTTTATGCCATGATTGCAATGTCAACAGTTTTAGAGGATACTGCACCTTTTGAGCGAGTATTAGGATTTGCAACACTTACTGCTGAAGATGGTAGACCAATGCATAAAAGTTGGGGTAACTCCATCGCTTTCGAGGAGGGTGCGGATATAATCGGTGTTGATGTTATGAGGTGGCTTTATGCCAGACAAAATCCTGCCGATAATCTGCTTTTTGGATACAATAAGGCTGATGAGGTAAGAAGAAGTTTTTATTTAATTCTCTGGAACAGTTTCAAATTCTATATTCAAAATTCAGAAGCCGATAAAATAAAATTTGACGATTCGGTATTAAAAGGTTTCGTGACAAAATCTGTGCTTGATAAATATATACTTGCTCGTTTACATCAAACAGAGATTTCTGTAAAAAAAGGGTATGAAAAATATGAGCCTAAATCAGTTACCGTTTCGATTGAGTCTTTTGTAGCCGACTTTTCAACATGGTTTCTGCGTCGTTCAAGAGATAGAGTATCGGCAACCGCCTTGTCACAAGAGGACAAAGAGAGTTTTTATAAGGTTTGTCAGTATATTTTCTATAATTTAAGCATTATTATTTCACCTATAACCCCGTTTATTGCAGATGAAATTTACACGGTTTTAACTAGTAAAAAGTCAGTGCATCTTGAATGCTGGCCAAAAATTCATTCAGAGTTTAAAAATTCTGAAATAATTTCCGATATGAACACTGTTAGAAAATTGGCTGAAGTGGGTCATAGAGTTAGAAAAGATTTAAAATTGAAAGTAAGACAACCCCTTAATAAAGTTTCAATTAGAGCATTTAATGAAATGGAGTTTGGAATTAAAGAAAATATGACTCAATACATCGATATAATTTCAGCAGAATTAAATGTAAAGAAGGTTGATCTACAATTTGACACCAAATCAGATGATCAGATTTTAATCAACCTTGACACAGAGCTGACTCCAGAATTAAAACTTGAAGGAGAGTTGCGTGACATAATAAGGGAGATACAACTCAAAAGAAAAGAGTTGGGACTTGGGTTATCGGATGGGGTAGATATCATAGTGCCCAAAAAATTTGCTTCCTTTGAAGATATAATTAGAGCTGCTGTATTAAGCCGTAAAATAAAATTTGAAGAAATTCTTTCAGTTGAAAAATCGCAATAATCTTTTATGAAGATTATTTTTTTATTGCCGCTTTTATTTATATATCTATTTGGATTAGTTAATCTTTTTGGTATTTCGCCGAATTTAGCAACAAGTTCCATAATTCATTTTATAATTGGTCTCTCTCTATTTACGCTTATTAGATACTTTCAAACAAAGCGACACTTAAATTTTTTTAGAGATAATAGCTTATTATTGTATCTTCTGTCAATTATTCTTTTAGGCATCACCTTGTTTATCGGAACGGAAGTGAATGGATCCAAAAGATGGATAGATCTTGGATTTTTCCCACTTCAAACTTCCGAGATTTTTAAAATTTTCTTTATCTCTTTTTTGAGTGCTGTTCTTGCAAGAAGAATACTGAAAAATATGGGTAAAACTATCTTTATACAATCTTTAATTTATACTTTAATCCCAATAATTATAATTTTTTTACAACCGGACTTAAAGACATCAATTTTAATATTTGCTATATTTTCTTTTTTGGTAATAAATTCAGATATTCCAAAAAAATATATTTTTTACCTTTTTGGTATATTTGTAATACTTGCCCCCGTGACATGGGGACTAATGCATGATTATCAAAAAAATAGAGTTTTAAGTTTTATATCACCTCAAAGTGATATATCGGGCGTCTCGTATAATTTAATTCAGGCAAAAATCACAGTCGGATCGGGTGGCTTTTTTGGAGAAGGTCTTAGAATGGGCAAACAAACCCAATTATCTTTTCTGCCTGAAAATCACACAGATTTCGCCTTTTCATCTCTTGTTGAGCAATTTGGTTTCATTGGTGGCTCTTTACTAATTTTGTTATATATCACATTTTTTTTCATACTCTTTATGCGTCTTAGAAAACTTCAAGATAAACAAGATTACGAAAGTCGCTACAATTTCTTTTACACTTTAGGCTTTTCGTTAATCTTTATTTTTCAAGCAGCTGTAAATATTGGCATGAATCTTGGAATTAATCCTATAGCTGGGGTTACTTTGCCTTTTGTGTCATATGGAGGATCATCACTTATTACTTTTATGATAGGTTTGGCATTGTTGCCCTAGAAGGGTCCGACCCTTTTAAATTTTCACAGCGACTTTAGCACTTCACAACATTCTTTACAAACATTTTTATTTTAAAAAAAATTTATAAGAAAAAAGATCATGCAAATAAAAGTACGTAGGAAAGTTAAAAAATCTATGACTTTTTATTTACAGGGTCCGACCCTGTAACGAAAATTATTTTTTTTTCAGCATTGTAAAGCAAAAAAGTTAAAAAATATTTACTTCAAAGATCTTTGACAAGCAAATTTTAAAAATGGTAATTTGGATTCTGTTTACAATATAAAAGGATGCGTGTAATTTAAGAGGGTCGGACCCTGCTAAGGGTTCCTGCAGTTAATCGTAATCATTCGCAATAACTTGTATGGCGCAAATAAAAAACGAACATAATAAGAACTTATTAAGTAAACTTCTATATTTTTATCTGCTATAAATTGTTTTCATGGAGTGCCATAGATATGAAGCCATACAACCTCTTGATATTTGATAATTTATAAGTATAATAATCTAATGAATACTTTTTCTGTCATAGATTTAAACGGAAAACAATACTTAGTAAAAAAAGGTGACCA
>JBEIIR010000008.1:0-22446 GCA_040380695.1 Gammaproteobacteria bacterium
CCTGACTCTTTTATTAACAGTTCGGCTGATTCCAGCATGCTGTTTTTCATATCTATCCTTTCTCAACTAGGTAACGTTCAACATCAAGCGATGCCATCACTCCCATACCAGCAGCTACGCTTGCTTGTCTATATATATGATCCACACAATCTCCGGCTGCAAACAACCCTTCTAGTGTTGTCATGGTTGGAAAATGAGGGTTGAATTTATCAGAAGGCATAATTTTGTCTTTCATGGCTTTTATACCATACATCAAAGAATTTAAAATATAACCTTTATCATCTAAAGCTACAATGTCTTTTACCAATTGAGTGTCAGGAATATGACCTATTGCAACAAAAATACCATCTAGATTGAGCTCATTTTGAGCATTAAAAGGGTTTTTCAATAACACTCCCTTAACCCTGTTATCACCAAGCACCTCTAGGATCTCATTTTCAAATATCACCTCAATTTTCTTATTTTCAAAAACCCTATCCTGCATAATTTTTGAGGCTCTAAATGAAGATCTTCGATGAATCAGATAAACTTTTTTAGCAAACTTGGTTAACGTCTGCGCCTCTTCTAATGCTGTGTCTCCACCGCCTACTACAGCCACAGCCTTTTCTCTGAAGAAAAATCCATCACAAGTAGCGCATGCTGACACTCCTTTTCCACGCAGTCGCTCCTCTGATTTCAGACCCAGCCAAAGCGCTTTTGCGCCTGTTGCCATAAGGACAGTATCTGCCTCTGCCTGAAATTCTCCTGCGTCGATTAAAAAATTGCCTGCTTTTAATTTTTTAATCGACGCTACATTGACATCGTAAACTTTTGTGCCGAAAGAAGTTGCTTGAGTTCGCAGAGTTGAGATCAAATCGGGCCCCATAATCTGTTTCGTTCCGGGAAAGTTCTCAACGTCCGTAGTCAACATAAGTTGGCCACCAGGTGGTGAACCGGCAAAAACAACTGGTTCTAAACCTGCACGAGCGTTATAGATTGCGGCACTTAAGCCTGCTGGACCACCTCCAATAATAGCGATTTTGCAATTTATTTTCATAGGTCGGATTTTACATTTACAATTGAATGGCACGATCAATCATTTTTTTTAGCACTTCTTTCTTTGCTTCAGGTATATCAGGAGAAACTTCTCTGATAATAAGCTCAACCGTTAAACCGTCAATGGCTTTTTTAACTGCTGCGACTTGTTGTAATATCGACTCACAGTTACGACCTTCTTTAATCATTTTGGATATACCTCTGATCTGACCAACAATTCGGCTTGTGCGTTTCTCAAAATCATCCATATATCGATATGTTACACCAAAATCAACCTTTATGTAAAGTTTCCAGAAACTGTTTGTTGGTTTTATATTTTGGTAGCTTGTCAACAAAGGCCATCAAACTTTCTTCCGATGTTCTTAGCGACATCATTCTTCGAAGAGTTGTAACTCTCTTTAAGGTCTCTGCATCAAATAACAATTCTTCATGTCTCGTCCCTGATTTGGCGACATCTACGGCAGGATAGATTCTCTTCTCCGCAAACTTTCTATCTAAATGAATCTCCAAATTACCTGTTCCTTTCAATTCTTCGTATATAAGATCATCCATTCTTGACTCTGTGCCAACAAGCGCAGTACCGATAATAGTTAGACTACCACCTTCTTCACAGTTTCTGGCAGCTCCTAAGAATTTTTTAGCAGGATATAGAGCCTGAGGATCAAAACCTCCCGATAAAGTACGGCCGGAACTATTTATTGATAAGTTAAAAGCTCTTGCTAGCCTTGTGATAGAATCTAACAATATCACTACATGTTCCCCCGTCTCCACTAACCTTTTAGCCCTATCTAAAGCTAGATTAGCGACTTTTGTTTGCTGACGTGGTGTTTCGTCAAAGTGAGAAGCAGCCACTTCACCTTTAATAGATCTTTTTATCTCTGTAACTTCTTCTGGCCTTTCACCAATGAGAATAGCGATTAATTTTACGTTCGGATAATTAGTTGAAATAGCCTTTGCAATATCTCTTAAAAAAGTCGTTTTTCCTGCTTTGGGTTGAGAAACAATCAGGGCTCTCTGGCCAAAACCGATTGGGGCAACTAGGTCTATAATCCTAGTTGATAAAATTTCAGGGCCTGTCTCCAACTTAATTTGTGCTTGCGGATGAAGTGAAGTAAGTTCGTCAAACTTAGGTCTAGCGCGACTCTCTTCTTCGGTTATCTGTTTACCGTTTACCTCCTTGATTAGTAGCAGGCTATGAAATCTCTCGCCATTTTTGGGAGCCCTTGCCAGGCCCTTGACATGATCGCCTTTTCTCAGCCAAAATCGCCTTATCTGAGAGGTTGATACATATATATCCTCATCAGGATTTATCACATAATTTTTTCTTAAGAATCCATACCCGCCAAATGTTATATCTAAAATACCCTCAGCGTCGTAACTGGATTTTAAATCTTCTTTAAGTTTGTCACTGTATGACTTTGGAGGGCTCTTTCTATCAACCGTCTCTGCCTTGAGCTCATTATCTGATATTTTCTCAATAGGTTTGGCTTCATAAGGTTCGATCATCGAGGAAACATCTACCATATCCAGATTATCTGGCTGTACCTTGTCGCTATCAAAAACTGTCATACAATATTTAAAAAATTTATAATAAATCTAAAATTACTTTGATTTGGCTGAAATTAGAAAGAATCTACTTAAATATAATAGTAGGAAATAGTAATCCTCCCTATGTAGATCTTGTTGAAACTTAAATTCTTATTGAAATGGGGTAATGTGCTAAATAGCTTGCTATTTATGACCTCATTACATTAGAGCGTTTCTGCTCCTTACCCTAAAAATGCTTATAAAAAAAGTTTTCAATTGCGATCTTGCATTTGGAGGATACTAAAATATACAACATTTTATATCGCTTTGTCAATAGATATTTTACATCTCAGCTGATATACTCCGAATATAGATATGGAAAAAAGAAAAAAAATTGCTCCTATACTATTTTTGATAAGTCTTTTTTCTATTGTAATATTTGTTATTGGGGTTTCTTATGGCAGAACTATAGCAAAGATTGATATTGAGACCATCTCAAGGATCTCAATCACCCCAACTCCTATGGTGTCGGTATCGGATACTCCAAATCAAGCTGCATATCAAGCGGAAAACGAATTCAAAGACTGCTCAGTAGGTTTTTTATATCCATTTAGCTATAAAACCGTCAAGATTGCCACAATTTCCGGGGAGATTTTTTCCTCAAAAAACAGGACAATAAATATCATCTGTAATACAACCCTTGTAAATGAAATCTTAACTCAAGAATCTGCAACTTCGTCAGGAAAAATTTTAATAAATAAAGGAACTATTAATCGCTTCAAATTAAAAGAGCGTATCTGGCTTGAAGTGAAAAAAAATAATTCCAAAAGTTCAACGCTCATAAGTATAAGTCCGGAGATTGATAAATTAGTGACAAGAACTTTAATCGTAAACTGATAATATGAATATAGCATATTTTGGCTCTCCAACAATGTCTGCCCAGTTACTGGAAAAAATAATCAAACTAAAAAATTGCACAACTAGGATCGTAATTACTCAAAAAGATAAACCAACGGGCAAAAAACTTCAGATTGAGGCCTGTCCAGTAAAGAAAATGGCAGAAAATTACAATATTCAGGTTTTTGAAAAATCATTAAAAAATTACGAAAGTGAACTTTGCAAATATTTTATTGATCTAAAAATTGACTTAGGTATTTTATTTGCATACGGAAATATTATATCTCCTGCAATTCTACAAAGCCCAAAATATGGAATATTAAACGTTCACCCTTCTCTCCTCCCAAAATATAGAGGCGCCTCACCCACAATCTTTCCATTCATACTTGGAGATAGATATACTGGAGTTACGCTAATGAAGATGAATGAGAAGTTAGATGAGGGCCCAATCATCACACAGGAAAATTTTCAAACATCTCCTGATACAGATCGTCAGAAATTTGAGAACATCATAGTTGATATTGCCTTTAAGCAGATAAAAGCAACCATTAATCTACTTGCTAATTCTAAGATTGAACTAAATTATCAAAATCATCTTGATGCAACTTACACTCGAACAGTTGATAGGTCTGACGGTTTTATAGAAGCAGAAATTATTCAAAAGGCCTTAAATGGAGGCACGATCAATAATGTGGCGGAATATCCTGCGCTTGTTAGATGGTATTTTGAAAGAAATAAAATTGATGTTAATGCGACCATCTCGGCTGCGGAGATAGTGTGCAATATGCAAAAAGGCATGAATCCATGGCCTGGCATCTGGACGTACTGTAATAAGAGTAAGGAAAAAAAACGAGTAAAAATCTTAGAGTGCTATTCTGACCAAAATCTCCTAAAGATAAAGACTGTTCAAGTTGAAGGCAAAACACGGATAAAATATAGCGACTTTATAAAAACTTATAGTTTTTATATGTAAAATATTTAAGGCATAGCAAAGCGTAGAATTGATTTTAAAAATATAAAACTAAAAATATAGATAACCTATAGCAAATATCTACTACATAAAAAAACTATAAAGCTTTAAGAAGCTCCAATATAGATTAAGAATTAGATTTAGAGGGCTATTTAAGATACTATAGAAATAGTGCTGGCTTGCTGATTACATATCCCCCTTCTTAGATATTTTCTTCATATAAACAGAGAGCTTGTTGAGACAACCCAAAGTATAATTTGCAGGCAATAAAGATATATTTTAAGCTTTCTCATCAATCTGTAGCTCATTTATCGTTTTTTAGCAAATATTTACTTATTCTGCCAAATCAAAAATAAGCAACCACTAAACCATTCAAATTTTCTATTTTATTACAAAAAAATGTGAAGGGGCTCACAGACATAAATATTAAAGTCTTCAACTTAAAAATTGTTCATGCAGATTTTTGAACTGCAATCTCAGGATTTAAACCTAAAATAGCTTCCAGCCTTGTAGTCATAAAGATTCAAAAAAAAGCGTCTTTTAATCAGTAGCAAATTTACTGTGAATGGCGAATGGTGATTGGTGATTGATGAATGGTGAGTGGTGAGCGATAGGTGATAAATTGCGTGTTGTACTATACTCCAGTATAGTATAAATTCTAAACTATTGCGTTGAAACTTAATCTTTAGCTTATTATAGTTATTCACATTTTATACACAATATAATCGTATTCATTTTACTTTCTTGTATGCTAAAATTTTCCTATGAATTTAAATATCACTCGCGTTGATAAATCCTTACCCCTTCCTCAATACCATAGTAAGGGAGCTGTGGCGTTCGACTTATATTCGCGACTTAATTATGTCGTTGAGCCAAACAATTATCAGATAGTTAAAACTAATTTGATTATTAAGGTACCAGAGGATCATTTTCTACTTGTTGCAAGTCGTAGTTCTACACCAATAAGAAAAGGACTAATGGTCTTTAATGGTATAGGAGTAATTGATCAGGATTTTCACGGCGAAAATGATGAAATTGGAGTAATACTTTACAACACATCTAAAGACCCTGTCCAGATTGAGATAGGTGAAAGAATTGCTCAAGCCATGCTTGTTAAAATAGGACTGGTTGATAAATTTATCGAGATAGACCACAAAGGCACACAATCAAGAGGTGGATTTGGCAGCACTGGAAAATAGGTCTTTCTATACATAAAATATATCTAATAATATCAAAGCCTCACCTGTCGCCCGTGATCTTAACTTTAACACCTCACTTTTTACCAGTCTACAAAGTAAATAAAAAAATATTAGTAGCTACCATGTCTTAGTATTAGAAATATTTACCGTAAAAAAATATGATATCTACAAATACTTTAAAATATCAATTTTATGGCAAATATATCATTACAGAGAGAAAAAAGAGGATAAAGATTTATATAAATTTCTTGAAACTACAGTGCATATATATCATTAGAGCTGATGCTTAACGCCAATAAATATATCAAAATAGTGAGTTAGTGTAACAATTTACCTCAAAACTAGCGTATTACAATTCAATTACAGATCTCAACTGTTGTCATCAATAAAAATATGGATTAGCGACAAATATCAATTAAAGATAGTTAGCCATCTTGCAATCTGCAACATTAACAGTACGCTTTCCATAATGCTTGATGTATCTAAATAATTCTTTCTACATCAATACATGTAACATTTTATCAATCTTGCTGTTTACAAAAACACAACAATTTATTAGCTTTATAAATTATATCTATTAAAAGATAGAAACATTTTCTTAGTTTTACATTGTCCTATTGCAATGTCAACATTTATGACATTATTAATATCATCAAATTTTTTAACCGTTCCGCTCATTTTTTGATAAAATAAATTATGTCAAAATTGCTAATTTACAATACATTAGATAAAGATCCACAATCAAGGGTTAGAGGAATCGGAAGATATGTTAAAACCTTTGAAGAATCACAAAAATACACAAATGCATTAATCAGAACCAACAGCACTTCTTCAACTCCCCTTTTTAAAGAGTTAAACTTCGAACTCATCTCAAGCACAAAAAATCTTAATAAAAATTTACCACTACTAAATCCATTCTTTAACCCAATTGCCAAACCTGCATTCTTTTTTAGAAAATCTAGAAAACAGATTGCGGTCATACATGATCTTATTACTATTAAATATAACAAAATGTATCCTGTTGGTATTAAGGGAAAGCTATTTAAATTTCTTAACAAATTAACGCTTAAATCCTACGACATCATAGTGACTGATTCTAACGCAAGCAAAAATGATATTGTTAATATATATAAAATTGATGAGAAAAAAATCCATGTTATCTACCCTACCGTTTCTACTATATTTCTACCTCACCTTGACACGCAAACGGAGAATAAATCTCACCATCATCCTTTTAAAAAAATTGCTAATAACAGTAGTCAACCCGAATTTACTGAGTTTTCGGTTAGCCAATTAACACATAACAAGATTGTTCAAGAGGTGAAAGATTATTTGATATATGTCGGTGACGGCACGTGGAACAAAAACCTCGTAAATCTTGCCAGAGTAGTAAAGATTCTTAATCTACCATGTGTCTTTGTCGGAAGCATCTTTGATTACGAAAAAATAAAGAAACTTCCTGCTAAGCCTCATCCATGGCAGAGATCTTACTATGAGTTTTTAAAACTTGCAGAGGGTGATAAACGCTTTATCTTTGCATCATATGTAACCGACGCCGAGTTAAGGAGTTTGTACAAACATGCTAAGTTGAACTTACTGCTATCTTACGATGAAGGTTTTGGATATTCGTATGTTGAAGCATCATACATGAGCACTCCAAGCGTACTGTCTGATATTCCGATTTTTCATGAGATTGCCAAAGATTCTGCTGTGTTTGTTGATCCGAATAATCCAAACGAAATAGCAGAAACCGTAAATAAAGTCTATTTTGATCAACTAACACTTGAGAACTTAAAGATTAAAGTCTTTGATAGGGCACAAGATTTTAATCCTGTAAACTTCATTAATCAGTTTTCTTTGCTTATTAAAAATATTTAAACAAAAATCTAATTTTAGACTAAGTTAAAAAGCCTTTTACTATTAGCAAACAAATTTTTTTCTGTTTCTTCTGGCGAGACACCTTTTATTTTTGCAACCGCATCTTTGATAAAAACTATATTTTTTGGTTCATTAGGATACTTTTTTTCACTCAAAAGTGGTTCTGGAAGTAAAAAGGGAGCATCGGTCTCAATAACTAAATGATCAAGTGGAACTTTTTTTACAAATTCCTGTTTTTGACGACTGTACGTCACATCACCATCAACGCCTATGTAGATATCGTTTGCAACCGCAAATTCAAGAATCTCTAAATTTGGCTCACAACAATGAAAAACTGTTCGTCCTCTTAAATCGGTTGTGTATTTTTCCCGCATAATCTGCAACAATTCTGAGGCAGCTTCCCTATTATGAATTATTAAACTCTTTTTCAGATTTATCGCAAGATCAATCTGCAATGTAAAAATGTACCTCTGCAAATCTGTCAGATCTTTAGTAACCTCATAATTTTCGTACTTTGTTTCTAAATATTGATGCTTATCTATACCTATCTCGCCTATGGCAATAACTGGGGAGAATTTTTCTGCTAATTTGGCAATTGCTGCTATATCATTTACCACCTTCATCTTTAAATCTTTCTTTATCTCTTCTGTCATAGGAGTCAGACTTAGTTCTTGAAAATATGAAAAAACATGATGTGGGTGAATGCCAACTGCACAGTAAACATTGTCGTGTTTTTGAGCAATATCTATAGCTTTTACTGAACTCACAATATCTGTCCCCGGAACAACGATGTGAGCAACCCCAGCTTTTTTAGCATTCTCTATTATCAATCCGGTATTTTTACTCAATTTAGAGAAATTTAGATGACAGTGCGTATCAAACATATCTTAAAGATTATACTTTATAAAATTTTTTTATATTTATGTTAAAATTTTCCTGTATGACTATATTTATGGGCGCTGATCACAGAGGATTGGCATTAAAAAATAGCCTTGTTGAGTACCTTCAAAATCAAAATATCAGAGTTGAGGATCTTGGCGCTTATGAATACGACCCAGATGATGATTTTCCCGATTTTGCCAAACCGGTCGCCGAAGCTGTACTTCAAAATCCTAATTCATTCCTGGGAATTGTAATCTGCGGATCAGGGGTAGGCGTAAGTATCGCGGCAAATAGACATCCACAAATTTATTGCGGACTTGGTTTTGATAAAAAACAGGTTGAGAGCGCAAAAGCACATGATCATATGAATGTATTGGCACTGCCTTCCGATTACTTAAATTTTGAATCTGCAAAAGAGATAGTTGACATTTTTATAAAAACACCCCTTGAGAAACAACGCAAATATCTAAGACGGCTTGAAAAAATAGACAAAGCTGAAGTTAGATAATAAGCTGATATCTACCCGAGTTATTTTTTTCAATTAAAAGAGCCAACTCACAGATCATTATCTCACTTTGTAAATCCTTTATCATAATACCTATATTGGCTGCCAGCTCATCCACCGTCATAGGTTCTTTTTGTAAATTGGTAATAATTGACTTAGCAATCTCACTTAGATTTTCCGTGTTTACTTTCTTGGCTGCCAATGAACTGTTTATGCCATACTCTGATAATATGTCAGACCCGTCAGTTACAAGTTTTGCCCCCTCCTTAAGCATCAGATTCGGGGCATATGAATACATTGATGTAATCGGGCACGGTGGTGCAAAAACATCACGACCTTGTTCAAGCGCATAACGAGCAGTAATTAAGGAACCTGACTGCCGAAGCCCCTCTATGATGAGAGTTCCGTTTGAGATGCCCGAGATAATCCGGTTTCTTGCAACAAAATGCCCCTTGAGAGAGAAGGTATCTGGTGGAAATTCCGAAACAATTAACCCACCACTTTCTAGAATTTTTTCATAAAGAACCCTGTTTTCTTTCGGGTATATAACGTTTACGCCACAACCCAAGACTGCAATAGTTGAACCTTGACTATGCATTGCTTCTTCATGAGCTATCGCGTCAATCCCGATAGCAAGACCGGAAACAACTGAAGCTTGAGCCTCAACTAACTCTCTAGTAATTTTTTTGACTACAACTTGACCATAATCTGTAGGTTTTCTGGTTCCGACGACGCCGATATGTATCTTATCAAAACGATACTTAAAAATATTCCCTTTTACAAAAAGACAGATTGGTGGGTCTGAAATCTCTCGCAACAACTTTGGATAACGATCATCAGAGATAGGAACAATCTCAATTTCTTCTTTTTTACAACGCTGAAGCTCCTGGTCAATATTAAATTCATCTTTAAATAAGGAAAATTTTTTTGCCAATCTTTCCCCTAATAACAAACTAAGGTCCTTGTATTTGGCGTCATACAAATTACTGTATTCACCAAAATAATTTACTAATTTTTTGAAAATAACAGGACCTATACCTTTAAAGTAAGATGATAAAACGCATATCAGGTAATCTTTTGGCATAAAAATCAATCATACCATAAAAAAATATTAATGTAGTGTAATTACACAATTATTTATCAGATAATTCTTTTTTCCAGAAAATTCACATGTTTGTTGCGAAGACTTTTATAAGATGCGTAGTCTAAGCCGTTCTCAATTAAAATCTGAGTGGCATGCTTAGCTCCGATGTAGTGCGGGATAACAACATATGATGCACCTGCTTGGTACAGTAGTAGTGACTCTTCTTTGGTTTGTGCTATTACTACGATGACTGCTCGTTTGTTTATTGATCTAATTTTTTTTACAAGCAATAAATTCGTTTCAAACTCAGGAATCGTCGTGACTGCACAGCGTAATTTTTTTAAAGGAAGCTCTTCGAGAAACTCTACATCTTTGGCATCTCCATACCTATACTCTATACCTTCTTGGTCAAGGTTTTTTATTGATTCCGGATCAAAATCCACAACGAGGAAGTTGAGCGAAAGTTTGTTAAAAACTTTTACAAAGTCTACTCCAACTCTCCTGTAACCAAAAAGCACCGCATCAATATCTTTATCTTTGCTAGATTCACGTCTGTTTTTTTTAAGCTCAAGAAAAGATAAGTATCTCTCAAATTTTTTATACAAAAAATCAGAGTACAAAATAAGGTACGTTGATCCAGCAATAGTAAACAACCCAATCAGCGTTACCAGCGACAATTGATCTTTGCTAAGAGACCCTATCTCGAAACCGAGAGTAGCTAAAATTAAAGAAAATTCACTAATTTGTGCAACTGTCAAACCAGCTTGAAAGCCGGTTCGTTTACTAAATCCTAAAAGATTCATAATGATGATGACAATGATGGGATTGCCTATCAACACAAAAAGTGACAGTATAATTGCTGGAAAAATTATTGCGGAGATGTTTGTCAGCACCATCTGAGAGCCAAGAAGAATGAAAAAGATCAATATAAAGAAATCTCTCAGAGGTCTCATGCGAGAACCAATCTCAAAAGCATATGGCGTCATTGATAAGGACACCCCAGCCACCAAAGCCCCTATCTCAACAGAAAAGCCAATAAAATGAAATAACGTTGCCATGCTCAAAGCCCAACTTATCGAAAAAAGAAATAACAGCTCCTGTGAACTTGCAACAAACTTTGATAGCTTAGGCAATAAATAATTACTAAGGGAAAAAATCACAATTATTAAAGCTGTACCTTTTAACAAAGTTAACAGCATAGTTGCTGTGATATCACCCCCCGCATTTTGAGAATATGCAGTCGCTATAAGCAGGATAATTGTGGCTATTATATCCTGTACAAGTAAAAAACCTATCGCCACTTTGCCATATAGCGAGTGAATATCACCTTTATCCGAAAGTAGTTTTAAAATAATAATAGTGCTTGAGAACGTTAAGGCTACTGCCACAAATAAAGATGCAATTGTCCCCAAACCTAGAAATAGCGAGATAAAAAAACCAATTATGGATGTAAAAAGTACCTGTCCAATACCAGTTAAAAGCGAAACTTTTCCAACTTCTTTTATTATTTTAGGACTCAAATTGATACCAACTATAAATAAAAGTATCACGATACCAATCTTTGAAAATAGCTTCAACGGTTCCTCGCTAACTAACACTCCTAAAACACTTGGGCCTAAGATAATACCTGATAATATGTACCCAACTAACAGTGGTTGCCTCAAAATTTTCATGACAAAAGATAAAGCTGTGGCAACAAAAATGACTAAGCTTAGTTCAATAAAGATATCCATTAAAAAATTATAGCTAATTTTTTAAATAATAACTTCGAGGATAAATAATGAGTGCTCGGAAGGAGTTTGAACCTCTATTGCGAACTTTCTTCATATTTGTATAATCAAACATGTCTCTGATACTCCATACATGAAAAAGAGTTTTGTAAAGGAATAGTTGATCAAGATTGTCTGCAAATTTGTGCCGCAAAATATCAAACCATATTTTTGCGGCACTTATTGACTCTCTTTCCAGAAAACCCCATAAATAGACATAGTCCCATAATTTATCCCCAAACCTTGTAAATTCAAAGTCTATTATTCTTACTGATCCAGATTTAGCGTCAGTTAGCATTACTATATTTCCTGTCCCCAGATCACCGTGCAGAGGAACATTTTTATATTTTTTTTCAAGAATGTATTTTTTCAGATTTGACAAATCTCTGTAAACCACGTCGCCAATACCTTTTTCTTTTAAAAAACCTTGAGTTATTTGGAGTGTTTTTTGTATATTGTGGGTCATAAAGTCAGACCAATCAGGAATCTTTTTTGCCTCCTCAGAATTCCAAAAATCTTTGATTTCATCAGAATTTAAATTATGAATCTTGTTGATTTCATTGAATGTATTTTTTAATAATATTTTTAAGCTGGCAATATCTGAGTCTACACTTCTTTCAAGTGTGGAACCTTTTTTATAATCTTGGAAAACCACAGTACTTTCAAAGAAACAGGCACTATCATCGGACATAATTAACTTAGGCACATTTATTTTATTCAAAGTTAAATACTCATAAATCTTAATCTGGTTGAATAAAGCACTTTTGTCTTTATACGAAATTAGCTTCATCAAGATTTCTCTACTGCTGTCTTTAATCTCATAAACAGTATTAGATGATGCGGTAACTATCTTTTTTAAGACAACATTTTCTTTAAGTTTTAAAATTTTAGTAGCGTAAAATAACACAGACCTTTTATCGGGTTTTAAATTTTTCAAAACATTAATCTCCTGCTCCCTAGACTTTTTAAATTTTTGCCTGAATATCTCAATCACCTCTGCGTTGCCGATCTGTCTGCCATGAAAGAACTTTAAAAAATCGTTAGTTTTGTTTTTTGCAACGGTAGTGTCAAAGTCTTCCCTTAAAAAATAATACCTCATGCAGCCAATGACTGCTTGATGACTCACAAAAGCATATTCTCCATCTATTTCTAGTTTAGGCAAGAGCTCATTTAAACCATCTGAAACCCTTTTGAATAGTTGATTAATACTCTCGCCCTGATCATAGGATGCATTAAAGTCCCAACCGTTAAAAAGTCTAGAATGTTCGAATTTGGAGACAACTTCCCACCAATACCTTCCCTCAAATGATCCGTAGCTTAATTCTTTCAAAAAATCTCTATACTCGACTTTTTTGCCTGCGCTCTCTCCAATCACTTGAGCAGTCTCTTTTGCTCTTGCCACCGGGCTCGCAAAGATCCTATCAATTTTTCTACCTTTTATTAAATATGCAGTTCTTATCGCCTGCACCTTGCCTTTGAAAGTTAAGCCATTTTGATCACTTTGACCTGATATAAAGCCTTTTTTTACGTTGCCTATACTTTCTCCGTGTCTAATAAGATAGATTTTCATTTTTGTAGAATTTTATTATATCAATAATTGTATAAAGTGTTTATATGGTATGATTTTATTTATGAAGATAGATAAAATAAAGGCGCTTCAAATTCTTGATTCAAGAGGTCAGCCAACCCTTAAAGTTTATGTCGTGCTTGATGATCTGTCGATCCATTCCGCCAGTGTACCGTCAGGCGCATCAACTGGCTCGCACGAGGCTATTGAACTTAGAGACAAAGATCCGGCGTTGTTTCATGGATTGAGTGTGTTTAAAGCCATTGATAATGTAGAAAACCTAATAGCGCCTAATCTTATAGGTCGAGATATTGAGAAACTGTCAGAAAACGAATCTTTGCTACTTAATCTTGATAGATCAGGCAATAAGTCACTGCTTGGGGCAAACTCAATTCTCGGAGTAAACATGGCCTTAGTAAAAGCAATGGCCTTTTCAACAAAAAAACCCCTTTGGCAGTTTTTAAATGAATTTTATTTTAAAGACATAAATCTTCAACCAAAATTTCCCCGACTAATGGTAAATGTAGTAAATGGAGGCAAGCATGCGGGTTGGAATTTTGACATACAGGAGTTTATGATTATGCCAAAAGTAGACGAACCCTATCATGCGATCAAAATATCTGCAGAAATTTTTTATAGTTTAAAGAAACTTCTAGAAAAAAATAAGCTCTCAACCCTTGTTGGTGATGAGGGCGGTTTTTCGCCTAAACTAGACAGCAATGAACAAGTTTTTGAACTGATTTTAGAAGCAGCAAAAAATGCAGGGTATGAAAACTTGAAAGATTATAATTTTGGAGTAGATTGTGCTGCGACTGAATTTTTTAGAGAAGGTAATTATGAATTAAAAAAAACAGGCGAAATAAAATCCCACAAAGAACTTATGAAGTATTACATTGAGATGGAAAATAAGTTTAAAATTGCCTCATTTGAAGATCCTTTTGCAGAAGACGATTGGGAAGCGTTTGAGGAATTTACTAAAAAATCACATGAGAACGGTTTTGAAGTAGTTGGCGATGATCTTTTTGTTACTAACACTGATAGAATTAAAACAGGAATTGAAAAAAGAGCGGCTTCAGCCGTTTTAATAAAGTTAAATCAAATTGGATCGGTGTTTGAAACGGTGTCAGCGATAAAACTAGCTAAAAAAGCCGGATTAAAAGTTGTCGTATCGCATAGATCTGGAGAAACCGAAGACTCATTTATCTCAGATTTAGCCTATGCTTCAGCTTCTGATTTTATCAAAGCTGGCTCAATGAGTCGCAGTGACAGATTGAGCAAATATAACCGATTATTAGAGATTCAAAAAAACATTTTATAAGATGACAAGTCCATATTTAAAGCTTTTACCAAGTTCAACCAGTATAAATGTTGGGGAAACATTTCCTGTTGATATAGTTTTAGAAACAGAAAGTAGTTCTGTTCTCTCACTTGATGCTTACATAAAATATGATCCAACCCTTTTAGAGGTCATCAGTTCAGGTTCCCCCGACATAAAAAATGGCACCCTTTTCGAAACAACCGGATCAAGGTTCATAAATGGAGATACCTTTTATGTTTTTGCTATAAATAAAACTGCACCTGTTACCAGGTCAGACACTGTAGCAACGATGTATTTTAGGGCTAAAAAGACAGGGTCTGCTGATATAAGTGCCTTATGTTCAACCGGTGATAGCCAATCAAGTCAAATTATCTTAAACGCCAACACTCTAGACAATGTAATCGACTGTAAAAAAACCAGTGAAAGCACGATTACAACCAATGTCGGAAACGTAGAAAATGTACTTGGAGCTTCAGATAGCAATAACTCTTCTTCATTATGGTTTGTGCTCTTTTTTATATTTTTAAGCGTGCTCATCGCAACTGTTTTTGTTTACAGAGTTAAAAGCTTGCGAAAAAAAATAATTACTAGCTAAAACTATGCCCGTTGCGACAACTCTAAAAAGAAACTTCAGCGTCAAGGACAAAAAAATGGCTATAATTTCAACAGTAGTTGCGACAGTAGCTTTAATAACTGCTGGCTTAGGTTTCTTTATATTTCAACAACAGTCAACTAGAGCAAGCGAAGAAGCCCCAGTGGGCGTGAGCTCAAATATCTCACCTGATGGAAAAGTAGACGTAGTATTCCAAACTCCAACTGCCACTACTCCTGTCGTAAAATATGGCACATCTATTGATGCGATAACAGAAGTAGCTGTTGGAGGATTTGACACAGCAAGTCATCAAATTTCACTTACAAGACTGCAACCTAATACCACATATTATTTTGTCATAGAGATTGGTACCTCAACATATGATAACAATGGGGAGCCTTGGACGTTTACAACAAGAGAGATTACGGTTCAAAATACAGTTGTCCCCACTATCACACCATTAAACACGGTGACGGTTACTATATCGCCAACTAAAACAGCCACTCCTTCACCTACTCTTGCAACAGCCTCAGCGACTATAAGGGCCGTCTTGACTATTTCAGCAACTCCCAGAGCTACAATTTCTTCTACACTTACCCCAAAAGCTACGTTAACACCAAGAATATTTTCCTGTACAGCAACCACAAACTGCTCTGAAATCATCTCTCAATTAGGTAGCTCTTGCACAACCCAAGATTATCTAAGGTGTATAAACGCCTCAAGAGCTGGCACTACTCCAGTACCAACAGAGAGTCCCACTCCGCTGCCGACTGCCATACCACAGACTGTAAAAAATAGTTGTAGTGTAGACTATGTACAAAGCAACGATGCCTGCACCTCATGGACTTGGGCAGATGTATTTCAAAAAAATGCGACTTGTAAAAATACATTTAACAAATATTTCGTACAATGCAAAAGCACTTCTTTTAACTCAAGCACAACTGGAACTTGGTACTGCAACGAAACTAAAACCTCAAACTCTTTGAGTTTACCCTGTGGCACCGCACCAACTCCACCTGCCGGTGGACAAATTTACTGCCGAGTTAGAGCAGAATCTGATATCGGGGGCAATGATAATGCCACTGAGTGGGTATATGGACAATCGACTTGTCCTGTAATATCCGGTGATGACCCAAACTGTAATATTGACTATATTCAAGCCAATACTTGTACCTCTTGGATCTGGGATTTTGACTATCAAAAAGATCCTCGATGTAAAGACAAATTTAGTAGATATTTTTTCCAGTGTACTAATGATGGTAATTTTAATAGCAGCTCGAGATGGTACTGCAACTCAACCAGTGAAAATCACTATCTAAGTCTGCCTTGCTACAACGCTACGTTACCGCCTGACGGGAGCACTGTTTACTGTCGTGTGAGAGCCGAAGATTCATATGGTGAGCTGACACATGCATCATCTTGGAAAGTATCTGCCCCGGCAGTATGTCCCACATCCACCCCAACTCCCACCCTTACGCCGACAAATACGCCTACCGCCACCCACACCCCCACGAACATACCTACAAATACCCCCACGAACATACCTACAAATACTCCTGCACCATAATATGGCATACCTGATTTTAATAAGACACGGCATCTCTGAATGGAACAAATTAGGTCTCTGGACAGGCTGGAGAGACCCCGAATTAGCTCCAGAAGGATTTGAAGAGGCCAGAAATGCTGCCCGATGCCTTCTTGGAACTGATCTTGACATAATGTTTACCGCCGATTTAAAAAGAACGATTCAGACCGCCGATACCATAAAAAAAGAGCTAAACTCAAACTCCCTAGAGATTATAATCTCGCCTGCCTTAAGAGAAAGAAATTATGGCGACTTAGCCGGAAAAAATAAATGGGATGTCAAAAAAGAGTATGGCGAAATACAATTTGCAAAATGGCGAAGAGGGTGGGATGAACCTATCCCAAACGGTGAATCGCTAAAAGATGTCTATGGGAGGGCGGTACCATTCTATCAAAAAGAGATTGAGCCCAAATTAAGTGTGGGCAACAATGTCCTTATTGTAGCAAGCGGTAATAGTCTGCGCGCTTTAGTAAAATACCTAGAAAACATATCTGACTCAGATATATCGCAACTTGAGATCGGAACAGGTGAGGTGATAAAATACAATCTATCTAAAGCTCTAAAAATTATTGATAAAAAAATACTTGCGGTAAATTCTAATAAAGGCAAAATTTAATAATAAAATATGAAAGTTGTTCCAACATTACTAACTACCGACATCATCGATCTAAAAAATCAACTAATTTTATTTCAAAATATTTTTAATCGAATTCAAATAGATATTGCTGATGCAAAATTGGTGCCAAACTTTACTACTCAGATTAAAGATTTAATTAATCTTGTAAGAGAAAATGACAAACTTATTTATAATAATACCGTTTTAGATTTTCATCTTATGGTTGAAAATTTTGAGACTGAGTTTGAAAAGATTAAAGAACTTGAAAAACTTGGTGTAACAATTGGTGTTGTGCTTGTAAATGCCAAATTTAACACTGATTATCAAAAATTAAAACGGCGATTTGAATTTAAAATTGGTCTAGATTTTTTTCCGGAATCAAATGTTGAAGAAGTTATAAACACTTCGAATATGAATAGTTTTTCGTCCGTACAAATTATGACTGTATCTCCCGGTTTTCAAGGCTCACCCTTTTTACCAGAAATGCTAAAAAAAATAAATATCCTTAGAAAATTGGGCTATGCAGGGGAAATTCTAATTGATGGCGGAATAAATGATCAGACAATTTCTCAAATTGACAAAAATCAAAATAAACCCGACATTTTATGCGTTGGTAGCTATCTGACAAAAGAAAAAATAGGGGAAATTATTGAAAATAAAAAGTCACAGCTTGAAGCTGTATGTTGAAAACATATTTATTTTGCCCTATGATGAAGATTAATAGTTATTAAATATAAATTAAATTTAAAATTACAATTTTTTCAAGTTATAATATATTTTACAAGCATGAAACAGCAGTATAAAAAATTACTAATACATAGCTGTTTAGTTTTAACACTCGTACTAATTTTATTTTCTTCAAAAGTTAATGGTGTAAATTGTGAAGATAATATCCAATGTAACAACAATGATGATTGTGGCATAGGTAAAAGATGCTCTAAAGAAACAATATGTTCAAGTGATGTATGCGGAGGATGCGACAATTTGATCAATAGATCTCGCTGTGTTGATGGAAATGGCGGTGGTGGAGGTGGTGGAGGTGGTGGAGGTGGTGGTGGAGGAGGTACACCAACACCAACAGTCACACAAAATCCAGCATCAACACCGACTGCTAGTCCTTTAACTCCTCCTACAAACCTAACTTACTCCTGTTCAGGCTGGAACGCAACATTTAGTTGGACAAAATCTGCTGATACTCGAGTTGACTCATATGCGGTTAGAATAAACTACAATAATGGTTGGGCGAATGATAACAATAACCCAATATGGTTTATGTACGATGGCTCCGACAAGTTTATAGGAACCTCGAATGTTAACAATGTATCTACCATTATAATTCCTATGAGGCAGTATTACGATTGGTCGGTTCAGTCAACAAATGCGACAAATAGAAACTTCAATCCTGCATCTACTGCCCCTGGAACGCCATTTACCTGTATACCAAACTATACCTTGCCAACTGGTGCAAGTTGCCGTCGAGCAGATTCTTCTCTAGACCCAGGCTGCGACATAAACTACTTTAAGTCTCAATATATAAAGCAATATGGCTACCCTATAGATATGGAATCCATTTACACCCTTGATCCTAATCTTATAAGAGGAAGAAATGCTTATAAGGCTATATTAACAGACGCAGATACTGCAAAAAAAGAATTGATAGACTTATTAGATTTTGAAGAATGGAGGAAGCTTAAAAACTCTACACCCAATACGACCACACCGACATTGACACCAACGTCAACCCCAACCCGTATTCCAACCCCAACGGCAACAACCGTACCACCTGCACCAACATCAATCAATACACCAATTCTATCGTTAGCGCCTACTAACCCTCCTGTAGAGTAATTTTAAAAAGTAAAAATGAAATTTATTAGAAACAATAAAAAAATAAAGATTGCGCAAAACGTGAATAAGACCGCGTTTAGGGTTTTGGCTTTGATAGTTGGAGTATTTGCTATTACCTTTGTAATTTATGAAACATACCGCTACTTTTCTCAACAATCAGAAGCATCAACCCCAACTGTTAACTATAGCTTTGGAGCCGGAGGTTGCACCACTTCACCAACTCAAAAAACCTGTACATTAAACGGCAAAAATGTAAACGATACAATTGATATAGATGTTAAGTTAGAAGCCGTAGGCAGTGCCAAAATATCGGGCGCCGACTTAATTTTTGCTTACAACATAGGCGAAATTGAGCATATGGAGTACCTTGGTTATACACCTTTAAAACTTAACACTGAGTTCGTAAACCAAACCCATGCTTCACCACAACCACAAGCAACTCGACTTTTACACTTGGCCATTGTTGATACAAGCCCTGATTCGAATCTGTTTTCAGAAGAAAGAATTAGATTAAAATTTAAAGTTTTAAAACCGGGCACCAGCCGACTTGCTTTAATTACCTCTGGATCTACAATTGTAGGCCCTGGAAGCGCTGATGCTTATATATTGTCACCACAAAATGGGCTCAAAACCCCGGGATCAGCAGATGGATATGAAAATATTATAAACATCAAAGTATCTACCACAGATTCAGCTCCTATAACACCAACCTCAACAGTGACGCCAGCAGTGCTAACAGTGACGCCAACAGTGCCAACAGTGACGCCAACAGTGCCAACAGTGACGCCAACAGTAACACCAGGGGCTGGTTTACAAGATATTTCTATAAATTTCAGATTTAAAATACAAGGTGTGACATCACAACCTAAAAATTCATCACCGATTGAGTTTGAGATTGCTCTTGTTGAAAATACCAAAGCTAGACCGCCATTTAAACTTTCAATGCAACCACAAGCTGACGGGACGTACGTTGGAAACACAGAAATAAAAGGGGTAAACATCTCTTCAGACGCGCACTCATTTCTAATCAAGGGGCCAAAACATCTTAGAAAAAAGATTTGTCAAAATCAGCCTACCGAGACAAGTCCTGGAGTGTATAAGTGCGATAAACCTAATATAAGGTTTGTGCCAAACGCAAATACCATTAATTTCTCAAGTATCTACATGTTGGCAGGGGATCTACCTGTCCAAAATGGCATAGTCGATTCTGTGGATTTAGCATACCTTAGGGCAAATGCAGGGAGTAGAGAAGTCGATGCACTATCTAGAGCAGATCTGAATTTTGATAATATAGTCGACACGCAAGATTATGCACTAGTAATAAATGCTCTAGGCTTCAAATATGACGATTAGCTTGTTGCAATAACACTTCTCCATCACGCCCTCTTATTTTAAAAGCCTCTTTTTTTTTGGGTACAAGTCTCCCCTATCAATTTTTTGAAAAAAAATAAATATTTTTTTTTCAAAAAAAAATTAAGAAAAAAACTCAAAAAAAACTAAAAAAACAGCACTTTTTTAGAGTTGCTAAAAAATCTAAAAATATGCCCATTTTGACATTAAACGACGCGTTTTTGGGGTGTTTTTTGATACTTTTTCAAGAATGGAATTTTAAAATTTTTTATTTTTATCTTGTCTTGACAATCTAAACCTATCTTTTTGACACCTCTCCCCTATCGCTATTTTTTACCGGGGGAGTGGGGTTGAAAATGGTTTTTTTACTAAATAAACCAGATCGTGTACACTTAAGGCGCCGTCTCCCGATGGGTCGAGTGGCAACATAGGTTCAAAAAATGCAACGTTACCCTCTTTTTTAAATGAGACGTATACTTGTCTCGGTAAAAAACCATTTTTCATAAGAACAATTCTGTATCTATCATTAAGCACAACTTTTCCAATATTCTCTACTACTCCCACTCCTTGACTCAATCTAATATCTTTCTTGCGGTAAACTAACTCCTCCATAGAGTTAAAAATCTGAACCTCGAAAACTTCGTTAATACTGTCTCCAAATGATATAAGTGACGCTTTTATACTAAGGTCTGGAACTGAAACAACTTCAAAATTATGTTTTTTACTGCTTAACACAACCTTGCCATCTCTAATGAGTTGTATCGCCAAGGATTCGTTTTTTGAAACGGATCCTGTTTTTATGTATGCTTCAATAAATTTGTTATGAAAAGGCTTAATCTCCCCTATCTCCCCTATGACATGCTCAACGCTATCAGAGGTCTTTATAATCAATACATAATTATTCTCCCTGCTCCAGATACCTTGTCCAGCAGTGGATATCTCGATATTAAAACGATGGACCGAATCTTCAACTATTGCTTCTGGAATTTGAAATATAAAATCTCCAGAGTCCTCTATCTCGGGCATGCCTTCTTTTTTTGACAAATTTGAAACGGTTACATACTCTGGATAAGGCTCTCCTAAGTCTTTTTTAATCCAAGAAAATTTTAGAAAAGGTTCAGCTTGATAATTTAAAATAAACGGCGTCACAGCAAAAACCCGATCGTCAGGCAACCAGATATTTTGATAAGCATAGCTAAAATATTCAGCAATCCTAAATCTTGAGATCAGATCGCCGTTCCAGCCTGTTTCAGTGATGAATACGGGCAGATTCTTTATCCCCAACCCTCTAAGTAGAGACAACTCCCATTCATATCCGACGATAGACTTACGACCTACTTTTTGGGGTGAGCTTGAGAATTCCGGATTAGGATATGAATGCGAAGACAGACCATCAAAAAGCTGATTGAATGCATCGCTTCCAATCTCGCCCACGACCTCCCTAAAGAAGCTCTCAGCATCCTCATATCTTGGTTTCTGCGATGGCGCCGATAAATCTAATCCACCCATCATTATAAAATAGTCTTTGTTTGATTCTTTTAATTTTGCAGCAAAAGTGACGACAACTTCAGCAAAATTTTTTGCATCTACTCCTCCCCCCCACTCCGTAGCATGATTTGGTTCATTGAACAAAATAATGTAACGATTTTTTACAACCCAGTGCAAATTGTTTAAAAAATTTAACCATTCTTCTATATCTTCTTTATCAGGACGCTCCCAATTACTTCCTTGAGGTTTAGTGGCAAGCCTTATAATAGGAATAATTCTATTTTCTCTTAGTTTTTCAAATATGTTCTGCCATTTTTCCACATTTTTATCATCCTC
>JBEIIR010000009.1:0-21836 GCA_040380695.1 Gammaproteobacteria bacterium
AAAAGCGGACCACTTTCATTATATGCAGCCAGTATGCCACAAAGTTCGCGACCACTAGGATTATCTCTATTTTTTGACTTCTCCTCTTTATCCAGTCTTGCAATCACTGGATTTATTGGATTTTCTGTTCTCATGATTATTTAAAGATAAAAAAACCCGCCTATTTGGCGGGTTGGTGTGAATTATTAGTTTATTATCACACTTCCGCCGTCCTATTAATTAGGACAAAAAGAAGAGCAAAAATGTACCAATAATTTTTAATTAACATTTCGACATTATAACAAATATTTTTGCGTAGTCAATATTTTTTCAAAACACCACCGCCGAACCTATTCCAATAAGCACAATTCCTAAACCTCCCAGTATGTAAGGAATAATATTTGCTCCACTGACAGGAGGTTCGGGTATCTGACTTGGTACTATCGTGACCTGAAGAGTGGGAGTTGCCGAATCTACCACAGCATAAGTAGGGGTCACTGTGCCTAATATTTGAGTTAAGGTCGGAGATGCTGATATTTTACCTCGAGTGACTGTTAAAAGCGGAGGCTTGGTTGGTGAGTTAACTACTCGTGGCGTCAAAGAGGCTGATGGAGTTGATATTTGTTCGCCTAAAACCTGCTCCCCACTTTTAATAATTGTAAATATACGGGAAATAGATTTTTTTTTTATTCCTTGAATCTACAGAGTCTGCAGCAAGTGTGTACGTACCATGTAGAAGCTGCCTAGATAGTGACACACTCCACTCTCCTAAAGTATTTACAGTTACATTGGTGTCAAAAATAAAGCCATCATTTATCTTAACTCTAACCTGTTGACCCGCCAATCCATAACCCTTTATGATGGGGGCGCTTCCGGGAATAATCGCATTGTCTGTCGGATATCTTACCTCAAAGTTTCTGACTTTCTGATTGTTTTTTTCATCATTCGAATTACTGGAATAAGTCAAAAAATTTTTCGTGGTCTCACCAAGTATACTATTTCTAGTAATAAACGAATAATTGTTTCCTAAGATGACAATCTGTGGGATAGGTCTACTTGAGCTTGGCGTACTTCTTATCATTGATCTTTCTTGATCAGTGAAAAGTTGAATTGTTATCGGTGTGTTATCACTGATATTTATAGGATTTAAAGTTTCTTTTGATGCCATATAGGTTAACGAATTTAACCATTCACCAGATTGGGAACTTAAAGAAACAACAGGATAAGCATTTCCAACTATAACCATTGAGATAGCATTTGCAGCGGGTGCGCCATTTTCGAAAGCCATTTTACCGTATATAGGTGAGATGTTGTTCGTAACAAAAGATTCGCTTAAAGTTTTGGCTTTAAAACTTTCTCCATTAACCTGCTTTATTACTTCGTTATCGCTTACAATGTTATAAAAATACTCAGTATTAGGTTGTAAATTTCTAATAATGGCTAAATGATATCGTCTTTTAATCTTTGAGGTTACAATATCGCGCTCATCAAGAGCTATCTGATTAATACTATTTGGTGACTCGCCCCACAAGATCCAACCTTCATCGGCCTTATCTGCTTCCCACAACACACCTATCTGTGTCGGAGAAACGTTCACGATCTCGTGACTTATTAAGCTTTTTTTAGAAGCGCGGGTTGGTGCTGAATCTTGTGTAATAAGAAATAGAAAAGAAGACACTACAATTACAAGAACTACGGATACAAAAATAGGAAATCTACTCTTTTTTTGCTTAATGTAAAGATCTGTATACATAATTTAAAGTTTTTTAGTTGATAACTCATCTAAAATTTTTGTGTCTATAGAATAGTTTAAGTCGATTGATTCAATTTGACTCTCAGTGGGCGTCTCTTTTGAAATCTCTCTTATATCTATAATCAACCAAGACAAAACAGTTAAAAAAATAGTAACGCCTATGAGCACTAACTCTTTGTTTTTAATCATAAGAAATAAGATTTTAAAACCATAGTAAAATTATACGTGTCAAGACCTGATTTAGATATGGTCAATTTATCTATAGTTTTTAATCTTAGTTGATCATTGAGTAGATTCATAAACTGATCTATTGTGCCTTTTGTGGAACTACTAGAGATATTTGCTTCAATTGTCATCAGTGCATACTCTTCATTTTCTTTTTTTATAAACTCTACCGATTGAATATCCAAATTTTCAAGTGTTAAATTTGACTCAATTGAGGCATCTCTTACATTTTGCACTATATCAGCTAATTTTGGCGATGTAGGTAATGCACTGTTGAGGCTTGCTATTGGATCACGATAACTTTGAAGAACTGATTGATAAGTTACAATTTTTAATATTTTTTTTTCCGCTTCTTTATGCTTAAACTTTAAATCCTGTAAATCTTTTTGTAAAGAAAATGCAGTTACGATGTTTGGTCTAATGGCAAAAAAAAGAAACAAAGCAAAAAGTATAAAGAAGAAAAAATTATAAGTATAATCCTTATTAACTTTTCCCTGAAGTATTGCTACAATTTTTTCTGTGTCCATATTTTTTTAAATCTTAAAGCCTTGCAATTGTATAGAAAAATTATACCCTGCTGGATCTCGCTGAATATTAGATAATTCAGAATTTTCAAATTTTTCTTCATTTTTTATAGTCTCAAAAAAATCGCTTATAGATTCAGAGCTTGCCGAGACTCCTTCAATCTGAACTAATTCACCTTCGATAGACAACTGGCTAACATCAATATTTTCTGGTATTTTGGAAAAAACGTAAGTATAGGTTTCTTGCATTGTTGTCTGTAGTGATAAAACAGTTTTTACGTTTTTAATTTTTATATCAAGCTCTTCAACAGATTTAATCAGAGATGATGTTGCCTCCACAATTGAGTCTTTTTGAGCAAGAGTATCTCTAAGATCGACGATCTGCTGATCAACGGTGAATCTATAAAAGAAAACACAGATAGCAACAAACTGAGTTATTACTAGAATATGTCTTAAATAATGTAAGCCAAAATAAACTAACCGATCTATAGCGGTTTTTTGTTGATGGGGAAAAAGGTTTATAAGAATTTTCATTTCTTAGCAGATACTAATCTGGCAACTCTTTTTTTTAATCTTCCGGCTTTGTTCTTGTGTATCACTCTTTTTTTGGCTGCTTTATCTATATTAGCATAAGCAGTACTTAAAAAAACATCTACTTTCTCTGAGACACCTTTGACTGCTTTACGCAACACCGATTCAATCTGTCCTCTATGCTTATCGTTTCTCGCTTTTCTGGCAATATCCTGCTTTGATTTTTTTATAGCTGATTTAATATTTGGCATAATTTATTTTTACCACACCTCCTTTCATATTGTACATAAAATTATAAATTAAATTCCTGCTCTCTCATCTTCTCTCCATATTCACCTTCAAAAATAAACACTCCTTTGATTGAACCATCAATTTGATGATATCTGCAAACTCCAGACGAACATGTTCCAAAAGTTATTTTTTCGGAAGCTTTATCAGCTTCCAATACATCAATAATTCCAAAGACACCCTCTACACTACCTGATTTGGTATTGTATGATAATTCATAGGTAATAGTTCTAGTATTTTTAGGTATATTACTTACACTTATTTCTGCATCAGTTTTTCCTTTAATCAGTATCTCTACATTGTTATCTAAAGCTGGTATCTCTTCCACAGGCTCCTCAAAAACAGAAGCATTTTCAGTATTTGATTTTGGCTGAGTAACAGGCCTTGTAAAGAACCATGCCGAAATAGCTAAAACAATCACCAACAAAGGTCCAATTATAATATATTTTTTATTTAAATTATTCATATTTTTTTTAAATTTATAATTTAAGATATAAGTTTTTGATAAAGGTATGCTGATAACTCGTCTAAATCTATACGTTCCTGCTTCATACTGTCTCTATCTCTAACAGTAACAGTATGCGTAGAAATTGTTTCATAGTCAATAGTTACACAAAAAGGCGTACCTATCTCATCTTGTCTGCGATATCTTTTTCCGATATTACCATTATCATCAAATTCACAAACAAAAACAGAGGAAAGTCTATCAAATACAGATTTAGCCATATCAACTAGCTCTTGCCTGTTTTTTAATAACGGGAAAACAGCAACTTTAACAGGTGCAATTTCATATGGAAACTTTAAGACAATTCTTGTGTCATTAACCAATTTCTCCTCAACATATGAAGATAAAAGAGCAACTAGAACACATCTATCTAGTCCAAATGTTGGCTCAATTACGTGTGGAATAAATTTCTTGCCACTTATTGGATCTATGTAACTTAGATCTTCACCCGAATATTTTGAGTGCTGAGTTAGATCAAAATTACTTCTGTGCGCAAGACCAAATAGCTCTTTGAATCCAAACGGAAATTCATACTCAATATCAACTGTTTTTTGTGAATAATGTGACAATTTTGCCTTTTCGTGTTCCCGACGTCTCAATTTTAAAGGGTTGGCGCCAATTCTTCGCGCAAATGCTTCTTGTGAAAGTAAAAATTCGTCAAAAACTTTGTTCCAATCTTCTTCAGGAGAGATAAAATACTCTATCTCCATTTGTTCAAATTCACGAAGTCTAAAGATAAAATTTCCAGCAACAATCTCGTTTCTAAATGCTTTTCCAATCTGAGCCACACCAAAAGGAATTTTTTGCCTAGTAGTATCTGTAATATGTTTAAATTCTATAAAAATGGCTTGAGCTGTTTCAGGGCGTAGATAAGCAAAATTCGCTTCATCGCTGTCAGTCGTGTTGATTTCAGTTTTAAACATCATGTTAAAATTTCGAACCTCAGACCAGTTTGATTTTCCGCAATTAGGGCAACTTATCTTTCCAGTTGAGAACTCTTTAGTCATTTCCTTATTATTACCCTCCAGATCAACCCCTAGCTTCTCCTCAATTAAATGATCTGCTCTATATCTTTTTTTACATTCCTTGCAATCTACTAAAGCATCATTAAATCCAGCTACGTGCCCAGAAGCTTCCCAAACTTTAGGATGAAGCAGAATAGGTCCATCTATTCCAATAATATTTTTTCTGTTGTGAACATATAACTTCCACCACAGTTTCTTAATGTTATTTTTAAGTTCAACTCCATAAGGTCCATATGTATATGAATTAGCAAATCCGCCATATATAGCTGACCCTGGATAAATAAAACCACGTCTTTTGGCAAAAGAAACGATACTGTCTAAAGTGACGTTATTCATAAGTGTTAATTATAGCATGTTTAGGGATAGGCCTTCCTATAATTTCTTCAACTTTCAAAATCACATCAATATTATTATCATCCTCATTTAGATAGCCTAAAATATTAAGCAATAAGCATAAGTATCTTAGCAAATTTTCTTCATAATTATTTTTACTTTTATGAAGTGAGATAATATACTCCTTGAGGAGATAAAAGACGGCTTCATCTTTCTCATCTTGAGGCATTAATCCTTCTATGGCAAATAAAAACTGATATAGAAAACTCATACATATAGAAGTTCTTATTGTTGAGAAGGCGGAAATTAAATCCGACTGTTCAAGATATGTAAAATTTCCTCTGTTATTGATTATAACATTTACTAAATTGCCAGTTTGTAGATGCGGCGCGCGCCGAGATTTAAAGCTGCGCGCCCCTTTTGCGATAACAATAATTTTCCCCAAATCGAGACTATATAAAGTTACCTGGTAATCATTCTGAAGTAGAAGCCTCTTTTTAAGAACAAAAGCAAGAGTTTTAATTTTCTGATGCATAGCAAACTGCTTACCCTACAAAGTAGTATCAACTAGAAGCGGCTTATCAAAAACTTCTTTACCGTCGATAGTTACATTAAGATTTTGATTCTCAACACCGGGCTGTTTCTGAACATACAAAGAGTAATCTTCTTTTAAAATACTAGTTGGTAGGATGTATTCAATGGTAACAATCGCCATTCCCTTTGGATCCACAGTCATAAATCCTTCGAAAACAGTTTTTCCTAGTTCATTGTAAGTAAGAGTCTTCATCTTTGAACCTTGAAATGTTTCTAACTTAGAACCCTCAGGAACGTAGAAACGAATCCAGTTTCTCAAAGTAGCATTCAGACATAGGCCTCCACGTTCTAAATTACAATCTGAGTGCTTATGAGGATTGACAAATTTTATCGACACCTTTCTTTTGATCTGAGAATTCTGAAAGATTGTTTCAGAGGTTATTTCTTCATCAATAAACATATTTGATTTCGCACCAGCGAAATTTACACTGTTTATGTGCAAGTAATCTCCTTCGAAATTTTTAACTCTTCCTGCATAATTCAATCTTTCCACAGCATTTTGAGCATCTTTATCGATAAAGCTTAAAAGAATATGTTTTTGATCTAAATTAAGAAACATTGCCTGCGCCATCTGTCCCCAATACTTTGAAGGAGAAAAGCCAATTGCTTTATAAAACAATTCAAGCATAAGATTTCCAAGGATTCTTTTTCTGTCCACTTTAATATAATTGACCGGTCTGTCAACAATATCAAACAAAGAATATATCACTTGAGGACAATCACATCGCTTATCAATGGTGGCCGAGAAGTTTATTCCATTAACTTGGGTATCGCCAAAAATCTGCAGCATATCAACTAAAACTTTAGAATCCATTGCAATAACTCCGTCGTAATCAACGCGCCTACCCGCTTTTTGGTACAGAGAGTCGAACAATTTTAGCGATTCAGCAAAATCAGGTGACAGATTGCTATCTCGAAGGAAAAATTTAGATACATTTTTATGATAGGTTTTTATTTTTTCAGGAGCAGGTGGATGTGACGATATGCCACTATCCAAGTCGTAGATATCGCTTGAATCTTTAATGCTTAATTTACCTTTATTTACATTAAATACTGCAAAAAAGGTATAGAAACCGCCCGTTGCCCTACGCTCTGCTGTGTTTTGAAACAAGATTAAGTAATTTTTCTCTTCTTTAGCACCTAAAATATTTGGGAGTTGTTTTAATAATGGTTGGGCATCAACAAATAAGTTTGCCATTCCTTGAAACTGCGACTTCAGATCTATAATTAAAGGTCTTACTGGTCTTGAAAATATGCTTTCAGGATAACGCTGAGCATCTATAAGAGCTATTTTATTTTCGGCTTCTTCGATATTTTTTGAAACATCATCAATCTCTGCTACCATTTTATCCAAAGTAAGTACTGCAGTTTGTAGCCTGTCTTCAGCGGTCTTATCTAAAAAGCCCTGTTCACCTTGCTTAAATCCTATTAAATCAGCGTAAGGGTAGATAGCATCTACGCCCTTTATTCCAGCCTCTATTGTATATCTTCCCGCTTCAACAGCGTGTTTAAAATCTGCAATGTAAGGTATAAATTGCGCCCAATAAAGGGATTGTGCATCTTTTTCTAATAATTTATAGGAGTCACTGACCCTAGTAAGACGATTTTTTATAAGGTCAATGTCATTTTTTCTAACATCTTCTTTAAATAAATTTGCCTCTAAAAGTAAATTTTCCGCTTGCGCTTTGATCTTTAATGCAGGTTGATACACTAGAAAAAAACCTACACCTGCGATTATAAAAGTAAATACAACAAAAAAACCTATTGCTGTAAGCGCAATTCTCCTCAATTTTTTTTTCTTCACACCAGAGTTCTTTCTAGTGTCATCTTTATTAAAATGTAACAAGTTTTTCATACATTAATTATTTTATCATACTGCTCCTCTACCCGTAAGCATTATTATTGGTGTTTTAAATATTATTTTTAAATCATGCAACAGGGATATTTTCTCAACGTATTTAGCATCAAGAATTATTCTCTCATCAAAATTAACTTTTGATCGACCAGATACCTGCCATAAGCCAGTTATTCCGGGTTTGGCAGTTAATACTTTCTTTACTAAGTTCTTGGTGCTTGGGTATTCTTTCTGCTGATTAACTAATTCATCCTCGTAGTATGCTCTGGGACCAACTAAGCTCATGTCACCAGTTAAAACATTTATAAGTTGAGGTAACTCATCCAGTGAGTGTCGTCTAATAAATCTTCCTACATCTGTAATTCTAGGATCATTATGAAGTTTATAGCTTGCTTTTTTATACTCTTGATAAAGTTCTTTGAATTTAGGATCTTTTCTTAAAATTGTATGTGCATTTGCAATCATTGACCTAAATTTATACATCTTAAATTTTTTTCCATTTTTACCTATTCTACTCGGAACATCGGCAAATATTGGCCCTTCTGTAGTAGTTTTTATGGCGATAGCGATGATGATACTAGGTATAAAAAAAATTATCAAAAGAACGATTGATCCTAAAATATCAATAATGCGCTTTAGAAAATTTTGGTAATTTTGACCAACAAATAAGTTGTGTTTCATATTAAGAAAATTAGGTTAATCGCTCGTGCTCTGTACCTTGGAAGTTCTCAACAATTTTCTTAATCTCTTTGACTGCTTTCTTATGAGCAACAAGTAAAGCATCGTCAGTATTTATCACTAACAAATCATTTAGATTTACTCCCACTATTAATTTATTCCCCTGGTAATTATACACAAGTGTGTCTGTCGTGTTTTCTAGGAGCACTCTACCTTTAGTAATATTGTCATCATGGCTTTTCTCGAGAGCTTCTTTCAGCGCCTCCCATGCTCCTACATCGCTCCAACCTATGTCTTCTACCGTTACTACGGCACTGGATTTACTCATTCTCTCTAGTACTGCATTGTCGAAACTTACCTCTGGCATCTCTTTGTAATATTTTTCTAGATTAGAATTAAAATCAGAATAACTATTTCCCTTTAAAATTTTTTCAGCCACGTTGTAAATTTCTGGAGCGTACTTTTCAAAAAGTTCGTAGATATGTTTTGGCATCGCCACAAAATAACCTAAATTCCAGCAATAATTTTTACCTTCAAAATAGGATTGAGCCGTCTCTTTATTAGGTCTATATGAGAATCCTTCAAAACTTAAAAAATCAATTTTATTTTCCGACTCTACTTTTGAACCTACTTTTATCCACCCTAAATTGTCTGATGCAAATCTTGGTTGTTGACCGATGAAAACTATTTTTTGTTTATTTTTTAATACATAATTGCCGGATGACTGGATAATATTTTTAAATAGTTCTACTTTTTTAACAATATGGTCACTCCACAAAATTAAAACTGGATCATTTTTATGTTTTTTTGCCATATAGCCCATGACCATTCCAACTGCAGGGCCAACATCTCTCTTTTCAGGCTCAGAGATTATATTCTCTACTGGTAAAAATGGTAATTGCTCTTTGACCAGATCTATATACAAAGTACCGGTCGAGATAAATATATCTTCTGGCTTAAATTCTGGCAATAATTTTTCTACGGCAAGCTGCAGTGTTGACTTTTCGCCAACTATTTTTTCAAACTGTTTTGGAGATTTTTTTCTTGACAAAGGCCAAAGCCTTGTTCCAACACCTCCTGCAAAAATGACAGCCTTCATATATGATTTTATGTAAAATTTTTAATTTTCTAATAACGCTAATAAATCTTTTTTAAATTTATCTCTGCTAAATTTTTTAAAAAATTTATTATTTATCTTGTAATTGTACTTAGATTTTTCGAAATCTGCAATAGTCTTATTTAAACCTGAAATTGTTCTATTCCTAAAAATATTTTTTTTATTTTGTTGAGACAATGCTTCAGTTACGCCACTCTTATAAAACGAGATAACGGGACAGCCAAATAATTGCGCTTCCAATGCAACATAACCAAAATCTTCTTCTTGCGGTGTGATTAATGCTTTTGCAGATTTATATAAAAAAGCCAAGTCGTTATCAGTTAAATTTTTTAAAAAAAATATATTTCTATTAGCATTCCTCATAAACTTATTTCTTAAACTGCCATCCCCTACAATAACTAAATTTTTTTGATTATCATTAAAAACTTCGATAAGATAATCAATTTTTTTATATGGTTCAATTCTTGAGACAGCAAGGTAAAAACCTTTATCTAAAAATTCCCTGTCAATTTCTAGAGTATGTAAAGTTTTTTGTTCGCTTAAATTCTGCCAATAATTTTCATCAAAAGGTGGATAAATCACCAGTGAATTGCGACGGTAATATTTAAGAGTGCGTTCCTTTATTAAGCTGGAGATAGAGATCACATGATCAGGTCTTTGCGCTGCTATAAAGTCCCATTTTCTAAGATAATTTTCAACAAAGCTAGCTACAAACGAAAGATAGGTAGCCATAAAATTTGTTTTTTTATAATCATTTTTTAAGTTCCATAGCCATCTTGTTGGAGTTAGATTAATTAAAATATGCTTAGTGCTAGGCTTAGTAATAATCCCTTTAGCAAAAGAGGATGAAATACTTATAACAACATCGTATTTTGAAAAATCAAAACTTTCAAACGCAAGTGGATAAAAAAATAAAGATAATAAACGATTACTTCTAATAAATCCTGGAAAATATTGCAAAAAAGAAGCATGCAACTTGTTTTTCTCTATTTGTTTTACCCATTGGGCTTTCTCTAAATTGTAAATTGAGGTGTACCAATCAGCATCCGGAAATACATTTTTTAACTCCAACAACATTCGTTCAACTCCGCCCCAAGAATCCAGCCAATCGTATACTAAAGCTATTTTTTTCATAGCCCTATGAGATAGCTTTTTTATAAATAAAAAGTGTTTTTTTAGTCATTTTTTCAAAATCAAACTCATCCATAAGATTTACAGTTTTTAAATTTTTAACATTCTGCAACTGCTTTATCAAAGAGGCTTTTTCATAGGGATTGAAATAATTTCCTTTATCGCCCAATATCTCAACGAAAGGTGCTATATTTGAAGCTAAGACGGGACAATTAAAATACAGAGCTTCAACAAGCGGTAAACCAAATCCTTCTGAAATAGACGGATTTACCAATACTGAGGCCCGTGAATATACTTCTGAAATTTGATTATTTGTAATTTTATGTAAGAAAATGATTTTCTTCTCTGAAAAATTTTTAAATTTATTTTTTAATTTATCAGAAAACACATTGCTAGGCCCTACTAAAACCAAGTAATGACTGTCTTGATTTAAATCAATAAAAGCATCAATTAAAAAATCTACATTTTTGTGTGGATAAAAATTGCCAACATACAACATATAATTATCTGGCAGAATTACGCCCTTTGAATGAAGATTAAAATGTTTTAAATCATGGGATACTCCTTCCTGTGTAACTATAATTTTATTGGAAATGTCTTTTGATGAATATTTTAAAATCTGACTTTTAACGTGTGAAGAAGGTGTAAAAATAAATTTTGATGAATTTATTTGAATGCGTAACATATATTTTAAAACATAAAATTTCATCAAATATGTGGCTGGGGAACGAGTACTGGATGATCCAGTTTTAAAATAAATTGGCGTTAAATCATGAATCGTTGCAACAAAAGGCTTTTTATACAATATAGGAAAACTAAAATAAGTAAAGTGCATTAAATCTAATTTATATTTATTAAGTATGTTTAAAAACTGTATTTGTTCAGCAAAAGAATGCCAAACGCTACGAACTGGCACTTTTATAAACCGGCTATCAGTCAGCTTTACTTTTTCCATCTCTTTCTCCATGATAAATACATAGAATGTTAAATCTTTGACAGGTTCTTTCTGAAGATAGTGAAGCAGGTTATTTATATATGTACCAACTCCGGTTTGACTGTATAGTCGCGCATCAATTCCAATCTTTTTCATGATTTCTTTGGAATTATAAATTGAAATATTCTATCTATAACAAAATTTACAAATTTGGAATGTTTGTCAGCAAAATGCTTGAGGTAGAAAATCTGCATTGATTTGTAAAAGTGATATTTTGCAATTCTTTGTCCAGCATGTCCTCCTTTTTTACCACTTTGATACTTAAGATGAGTCGCTCCGTAGTCAGGTATATAAATTATTCTATATCCCAGCTTCCCAATTCTGTAAGAAAGGTCTATATCTTCGCCGTACATAAAAAAATCCTCATCAAAACCTCTAAGTCGTTTAAAGAGATTTTGTCGCGTCATAAAAAAAGCTCCGCTTATAACCTTAACTTCATGTTCTGCAGAAAGATTTAAATGTTTTAAATGATATCCGCCAAATATTTTTCTTAAAACAGGAATATTTCCAGTTATCTTTTCTAGTTTAAAAAAATAACAAAAAGAGTTCCATAAATTGGGTATTCCCCTATGAGATGCAGGGTCAATTTCATTATTTTCTAGCTGCAGTCTTACCGTCAAAGCACCCCAACTAGTTTCTCTTTTAAATTTAGATAATAATTTCACCCAATCTATATCATTTATCAAAACATCAGAATTTAAAAATAGTAAAAATTCAGAGTTGGTTTTACTCGCTGCTAGGTTATTGCCTTTAGTAAATCCAATATTTTCATTTAGGTATATAAACTGATGTTTGATATCAAATTTTTTGGAAAAAAAATTTAGCTCTTCTACAGAGCTGTCTGAAGATCCATTATCAACTACAATAACTTCTGTCTTTACTTCACTGCTTTTAAGTAACGAAGTTTCAAGTTTTTTTAAACACTCAATAGTAGTTTTTGCTGTATTGAAAGATAAGATAACTATAGATAAATCAGTCATATGAAGAGTATACGATAATTTATAGTTGTGTGTAAATTGTCACACGAATTATCGTTTCGGAGACTGTTTCTGCCTTCGTGACTTGCCTCCAGTTCCCACCATTCTTCTTTCTCTTACCCTAGCGTCACGCGTCAATAGTTCCTCTGATCTCAAAACTGATTTATAGGACTCATCAACCATACAAAGCGCTCTTGATAGTCCAAGTGAGATAGCATCAACTTGTCCGTTTACTCCGCCACCTTTTGTTTGAATTGTGATTATGAACCTATCATTGTTATTAGTCAATATTAAAGGCTTCAATACACGATTTATATCTCTTTTTAAAGAAAAATATTGGGATAATGGCTTGTCATTTATTAAAAAATCACCTTTATTTAGAGACTGGACTGATGATTTTTTACCAGTAACTAAATGTAATCTAACTCTTGCAACTGACTCTTTTCTTCTTCCAATACTTTCATAATAGTGGAGATCTTGTTTCTTTTTTACCATATTGATTTTTACTTATCTAACTTTAATTTATGACTAAATGGATGCTCTGCACCTTTATAAATATGCAATCTGCTTAATCTTGGATCTCGAAGCTTATTTTTGGGCAACATTCCTGAAACGGCCTCTCTGATAACTTTAGTTGGGTCCTTTATCATCATCTCTTTGTATGTGAGTGTTTTTCTGCCACCTTGATAACCCGAATACCGGTCATAAATTTTTTGAGTATTTTTTTTACCAGTAACCTTTATTAGCTCTGCATTTACAACTATTACATTGTCTCCGATATCTAAGTAAGGCACGTGGCTCCTTTTATTTTTCCCTTGAAGCAAGGTAGCAATCTCTGGAGCGCATCTACCTAATATTTGGTCCTTAGCATCAATCAAGTGCCAAATTCTGGAAATTTCTGTTTCGCTTATAGGTCTTGTTGATTTTTTTATGGTTGTCATATCTTTCTATTAAAAATTAATATCATTTTTTAATTTCATTATTCACTTCTGCCTTTTCATTAGCAACTTTCACTTTTTTTACTTTTGCCGGTGCTACAGCATTAGTCACTTTTTTATAATCATTGACGACTGGATGAGCCCATTCTAGCTTTGTCATCATTGAGCCATCATTCTCTCTCTGGCCTAACTTTATAAGTCTAACAAATCCACCGTTTATGCTGGAAACTTGATTGCCAACCTTATCAAAAAGATGTTTTACTAACTTTGTATCTCCGATATAGCTCAAAACTACATTTCTGTTAGCAGGCTTATCTTGTTTTAGTTTTGACACCAATGCATCCACTGCTGTCTTGAGGATTTTTCCTTTTTTCTCAGTCGTTATGATGTGTGAGTTTATAAAAAAATTACTCAGTAATTTTCTTAAAATCATCCTATTGGAATCCTTGCCTGAATGAATTTTTATTTTTTGATAACCGTGTTTCATAAAATAATTATTTTAATTCAACCCCCATTTTAGCTACTTCCTCAATTATCAAGTCAATTGATTTTCTACCAACTCCCTTCAAATTTGTTAAATCCTCTTTACCTCTCTCTACTAAATCAGAGACTGTCTCTATGTTCTCTCTTAATAATGCGTTTATCACTCTAGAAGGCAAGTTTAGCTCGTCAATGATCGTTTCATATGCTGGCGACTTAGTTTCTACTACCTCAGAAGTTGATATGTTGGTAGAAGTCTCCTCCTCTTTTACTTTACCTTCGACCATTGAAGAAAAGTGAGAGGCTAAAATTTCAGATGCCTTCTTAACTGCATCAAAAGGTTTCACTGTTCCATCCGTCCAGACTTCAAGTATCAATCTTTCATAATCTGTTTTTCGTCCAACTCTCGCCTCCTCAACGTTAAAGTTAACTTTGACTATTGGCGAAAAGGCTGAATCTAAAGATATAAAATCAGTTTCTGGAACTTTTTCTTCAGATGGCTGATAGCCATACCCGCTCACCACAATTATCTCAAAATCTAGTTCAGCCTTTGGATCGGTAATCTCTGCGATATATTGTTCTCCATTGACAACATTGGCTTCCCCAACAATGTCTTTGGCATATATTTTACCAAGACCCTTTGATGACAATTTACTTACAGTTCTATCACTCGAAGGATTTTTAAAACGAATCTGTTTAATATTTAAGGCAATATCCAAAACAGATTCCTTAACCCCTTTGATTGTGGAAAATAAATGGGGAGATGTCTTAAACTTAACATATCCAGCAGCCGAGCCTGGCAATGAAGAAAGCAATGTACGCCTTAGCGCATTTCCGATGCTATGGGCAAAACTATTGTTAAATGGCTCATAAACAAATTTACCGTACTTGTCATCCTGTTGATCAATTTTTACTGAAAATATAGGTTGTAACATAAAAAAACTTGTTTGAAATTGTTAACGTGAATAAAATTCAATAACTAACCTCATGTTTATCTGTTGATCGATAATTAAACTTTTTGGCTCTTCTATGAGCTTACCAGAATTTTTAGATACTTTTAACCACTCTGGAATAATTGAATTGCTCTGTTCTCTAAACTGCATAATATAAGGTATATTCGCTACTTTTTTTTCATCTAACTCTATGCTTTCACCAACTCTAACAAGATAAGACGGAATAGATAGCTTACTACCATTAACATTCACATGTCCATGGGTTATAAGTTGTCTCGCTGCTGCTCTTGTAGGCGCAAAGCCCATTCTATATAGAATATTGTCAAGTCTTTTTTCTAAAAGTTCACACATATAAATAGATGTATTCTCTTCCTTTTTAGAAGCAATCACAAAGTAGGACTTTAATTGTTTCTCAGTAAGTCCAAATGCGTATCTAAGCTTTTGCTTCTCTCGTAACTGTCTAGCATGTTCGGACAACTTTCTTCTAAATCTTGTAGCGTGTTGACCTGGCATTAAGTTAAGTTTTTTAAGCATGGTTCCGTGCGACTTTGAACCTAAAGTTTTTAAACCTAGATCGGTTGATTCTCTTCGTGCAATTTTATTCTTAGGACCTGTGTATCTCATATTTTTTCTAAATTTGTATTAGTTTCTTCTAACTTTTGGTGGCCTGACTCCATTATGTGGCACAGGTGTTATGTCAATTATACGACCCACGTCAACACTAGATGCTCTTATAGATCTTAAAGACGCCTCTCTTCCGGGTCCAATTCCCTTGATGTAGACATCTAACTTTTTTACGCCAAAATCTAAAGTTGCAGTTTTAAGAGCTGCATCGGTAGTTACAGTGCCTGCATAAGGTGTAGATTTCCTTGTTCCAGAGAAACCATGCATACCACAAGAACTAACCGTTAGCGTTTTTCCCTCATCGTCAGTAACAGTTACTAGAGTGTTATTAAAAGTTGCAGTAATGTATATTCTGCCAGATTCAACAATTCTAGAAGATTTTCTGGTTACTTTTTTTACTTGCTTAGTCATATTTGATGGTAATAATTATTTAGTTGTGTTTGTTTCAATTTTTGCCCATGCTTCTTTGGATAATGCTCCTACAGTTCTTCTCTTACCTCTTTTAGTGCGGGCATTTGACCTGGTTCTCTGACCTCTGACTGGTAAACTCTGAGCATGTCGCATACCCCTATAAGACTTTATCTCTCGCAATTTTTTTATATTTTGGCTTATATCACTTCTCAAATCCCCTTCTACTTTAAAGTTTTTTTCAATAAACTGAACGATTGATTTAAACTCGTCTTCTGTGATATCTTTAACTCTCTTGCTTGACTTAACTCCAGCACTAAATAATACTTTTTCTGCTCTGGTCCAGCCAATACCATATACTAAAGTTAGAGCGTAATCAATTCTTTTTTGTTCTGGCAAAATTACTCCAATTAATCGATGCATATGATAAAAAAATATTTAACCTTGTCGCTGTTTATGCTTTGGGTTTCTGGAACATGTAACATATAACGCCCCTCGTCTTACAACTAGTTTACAATTTTCACATCTTGCCTTGACGGCTGATTTTACTTGCATATTATTTTCTATAAACAATTCTACCCCTATTTAGATCATAAGGGGTAATCTCAATTTGTACCTTGTCGCCTGGTAAAATTTTTATATAATTTTTTCTTAATTTACCAGATAGATAACAGATAATTATCTTATCACCCTCATTTAAACGAACATTAAAAAGCGTGTTTGGAAGACTCTCTTCCACAACTCCTTCTACAACAATTACATTATCTTTCATATGAAAGATATATTGTAACATATTTCATGTCAAAATGAATGTGTTTTTATCTGCAACTGCAATGGTTTTTTCAAAACACGCACTTATACTTTTATCTTTGGTAATGACTGACCATGACACACCTCTCTCATATGCCATTTCTCCGGCACCCATAGAGTATATAATTTCTATTGCAATTGTCAAGCCCTTTTTAATTTTATATGTCTTATTTATTGGTCTATCAAGATAGTTTAGCACAAATGGGTCCTCATGAAGAGCTTTACCTATACCATGACCTGTAAGATCTTTCATTATGCTGTAGCCTGCATTAGTAATGGTATTAAAAACGTAATCGCCTATCTTACCTAAATATTCTCCTTCGCTTATTAAATTGATGGCATTCTCTAAAGTACTCTCACCAATCTGCAAAAAACGTTTTACTTTTTCATCCACGTTGCCAATTGTTATGGTAGTCGCATAATCAGTATGAAAATTTTCAAATAAAGCACCAGCATCTATTGTTAGAATATCGCCCTCCCTTAGTATTTTTTCTGAAGGAGGGGTGTGTACTGCTTGATGGTTTACCGGTAAACAACTAGACCACGAATAACCTTTAACTGTTTTAAAAGATGGTTTAACCCCTGAGCTCAATAAAAGTGATTCAATTTCTTTATCAATTTCAATAGTTTGAGTACCTGGTGTTACCTTGGCAGCAACTCTGTCGACAACGGATTTTAAAACTGCCCCGCCAATTTTCATAAGCTCAATCTCTTCATTGGTTTTTAAATTTATCATCGGTTTTTGAAAAAAATTTCATGTAAAGTAAATGTCATGAATTACCTCATCGACTTTATAAATAAGCTCCTCTTTTGACTTATTATTTGTTATAAGGTAATCTGAAAAAACTATAGTAGGACCCATGTTTAAAGAAATTAATTCATCAATATCTCTTTCCTCGCCAAAAACCATTGACCTAGTTTCTCTTGCTTGAATGCGTTGATATCTTATCTTTTTATCAGCATGTATAGCAAAGATTACTATTCTTATTTTTGAATAGTTTTTTTTAATATACAAATATTCTTCCCATGATCTCATACCTTCTATAACAATCCTCGTGGTTCCATTTTTTAATAAGTCGTTTATTTTTGGAGCTGATAATTTAGCAAATCCTTCCATACCATGCTCTTTTCTAATCTGCATTCTCAAGCGCTTATGAGTTTCGTTATCGTGGGTTAATCCTTGCTCGTCTATCATATCATTTACAATAGAAGAAAAACTTACTACAGATAAACCTTTCTTTTTTAAGTATTCTGAAACTTCTGTCTTCCCTGAGCCTGGCATTCCGACTATTGAAATAATAGTAGCTTTATTTTGTTCCGTTTTTTTTAACTTATTTGACACCATCTGTTTGCCTATGCAGCTTAAAATTGAATTGTTTACTTCTTCAACATTCATTGTTCCATCAATAGTATGCAGGATTTTTTTATCATCATAAAATTTTAAAACAGGTAAAGTGGTCGTTTTAAATGTTTCAATTCTTTTTTTAATTGCGTCTATGGTATCGTCATCTCTTTGCTCATTGCGGTAGGCTAAGCGCCATAGTGCCTCTCTGTCTGGAATTGCGATATGCAAAACATGATCAACTTTGCTATCAAAAGCTTTTGCTTGTTGTAGAGTTCGAGGAAATCCGTCTAATATATATCCACTTTGATATTCAGGCCTTGATAAATAAGATTTTACGGTTTCAATCGTAAGATCATCCGGTATTAAGTGTCCTGCAGACATAAGTAATTTTACCTTTTTACCAATTGCAGATCTCTCTGTCGCGATGTTTCTAAAGATATGACCCGTTGAAAGATAGGGTATTTTAAGTTGTTTTGAGAGTAGATTTCCTTGTGTTGATTTTCCAGAACCTTGAATACCTATTAGTACAAGCTTCATAATTTTGACAAAATTAGTCCAATTTCTTCTTCTCTTTATGAATGGTCGTTTTTTTACAAGTATCGCAAAATTTATTAAAACTCAACGGATCTTGTGTATTAGTTTTATTTTTTTCTGAGACGTAATTTTGATTACTACATTCTGGACAAACTAAACCAAAAAGTACTCTAGCGCTTTTTTTTGCCATAATAAGTTTAAAAATTTAGATAAAATTCAGCAAGCGATTATTATACAACATATAATAAAAAACTACAAAGTAAATCTATCATAATTCTTCATAACAAGCTGAGAGTCGATTTTTTTGAAAGTTTCTAAAACTACAGAAACCACGATTAAAATTCCTGTTCCTCCAATAACCAATCCTTCTATGCCGGTAAATACTGAGGCAACTGCTGGCAAAATAGCAATAAAACCTAGGAAAAAAGCACCAAAAGTTGTAATTTTATAAACAACTTGCTGTAAATATGTTTTTGTTGCTGAACCTGGCCTTATTCCAGCAATGAACCCTCCATGTTTCTGGATCTCATCTGCAATTTTTTGAGGATTAAAAACAATAATTGTATAGAAAAAAGTAAAAGCTACAACCAGTATAAAATATATTGAGTTATATAATATACCGTTAGGGTCAAAAGCTGAAGCCAGAAAGTTACCAATCGATGATAGCATTGTGTTTGGAAGAGTTAAGAGAAAGTTACCTATAATTTGGGGAAACAAGACAAACGAAACTGCAAAGATAATAGGAATTACTCCAGCCTGATTTAATTTTAAAGGAAGATAATTAGTTGCACCCTGATACATCTTGTTACCTTTGATGCGTCTAGCATAATGGACTGGAATCTTTCTCACTGCTTCATTGATAAATACCACAGCTGCAATTACTAATAAAAATAGTGCGACAAATATCACTAAGTTAATTGCCGTATCTGTTGTAAATGTTGTAGCAGTTTTACCAAGTAAGACCGGCAATCGGCCAACTATACCAGCAAAAATTATCACCGATATTCCATTACCAAGACCAAATTCTGTTATCAGCTCACCCAACCAAACTAAAATAAAAGTCCCGGCAAGTAGAGTAAGTACAAAAGAAAAAAATTCTATCGGCGTCAATACATCTATTATTTTTTGATTTTTTAAAAGCATATATATACCAATAGATTGAAATAATGTTAGCGGAACCGTTAAAAACCTGGTGTATTGATTAATTTTAAATCGTCCATATTCGCCTTCTTTAGATAAGGCCTCCAGTTTAGGTAACACCATTGTTAGAAGTTGTATAATAATCGATGCATTTATGTATGGAGATAATCCAAGTGCCATAACAGAAAAATTTACCAAAGTGCCACCCGAAAAAACATCTAATAAAGCAAGAAATTGACTTTGTTCAAATAAAGCTCTCAACTGCTGTAAATCAATTGCAGGAACAGGAAGATATGCAAATAGCCTGAATATAAATATTATTAGAAGGGTTACTAAACCTTTCTTTTTAAGAGAAGGGTCCTTTAAAAAAATATCTAATTTTTGCTTTATTTCTTTCATTTAACCTCTCCACCGGCTTTCTCAATAAGAGCTTTGGTTGTCTTTGACACTGGTATTTTCACAATGAGTACTACATCTATTTTACCATTTGACACTACCTTGACACCTCTTTTGATATCTGCCAAATCTATAACTTTTTTAGCAATCAATGACTGCATGTCAACTGTAGCATTCTTTTCAAATATATTCAAGTGATTAAGAGTTAATAGAATTGGCCTATCGGATGTTGCCTTATTTTTACCCTTACCACGCATTAACGGAAAGCGCTTAACAAGCCTATTCTGCCCACCTTCAAAATGAAGTGGAATTTTTTCTCTTGCAGTTTGATGCCTAGTAGTTCCTCTTCCTGACTTTGTACCTTTTCCTGATCCAATACCGCGACCTAATCGTTTAGCTCTTGGTTTTACGATTTTTTTTAAATCATTTAAGTTGTTCATATTAGTTTATTCCTTAACTTCATTAACACTTTTTTTTGCAGTTTTATTAGAAGTATTAACTTTTTTTGCCTTTTCTGGGCTAATTTCTTCTTTTACTTGAAATTCTTCGGCTACCTTAACACTTGAGGGACTAATTGCTTTTCTTGGCTTAAGCATTTTTAAAGCCTCTATAACAGCATAAGCATTGGTAATCTGATTTCTGGTGCCAATAATTTTACCTGAAGCATTATTTAACCCTGCAACATCTAAAACAGCTCTAACGACTCCACCCACCTTTAGACCTGTTCCTGGGGGTGCGGGTTTTAAGAGAAGTTTAGATGATTTATATTTCATTATTATCTCATGAGGAAGTGTATCGTTGTTTATCGGGATATCTATCATATGCCTTTTTGCCTGGGCAATACCTTTTTGTATAGCTGGAGGTACCTCTAATCCACGACCAACGCCTATTCCAACTTTACCTTTTCCATCTCCAACAACTACCAGCGCAGAGAAAGATACATAATTTCCTCCTGTCGTTTTTTTAGAAACTCTTCTTATAAGCAACACCCTCTCATCCATCTTGTTCACATCAGTTGATTTTGTTTTAAATTTATTATTCTCGTTTGACATTCTATTTTTTTTAAATTGTGTAATCAAAATTCTAATCCACCTTCTCTCATACCTTCGGCAAGTGCCTTTACTCTACCCTTATACGCATTACTACCTCTGTCAAAGATAATTTTTGTAATATTTTTAGCTAAAGCTATTTTGGCAAATTCTAAGCCTGCAAGTCTTGATATATCAGTTTTAGTCTTGCCTTTGTTATCGGCAATTCTAGAAGAGCTAAGACTCACCAATGTCGAACTAGAATCATCGTTTATAGCTTGAATGAAAATATGTTTGTTAGATCTAAAAACTGAAACACGTGGCATATCTATCGTACCAATTATGCCAGCGCTTACTCTTTTTTTGCGTTTTAATCTTGTTTGTAAAAGTTTATTTATCATAGATTTTAAAAAAATTATGCTTTAGCTTTTTTACCTGGTTTTAACTTTATATATTCCCCAAGATATCTTATACCCTTGCCTTTGTAGGGGTCAGGTTTTTTTAAGCTTTTAATTTGTTGAGCAACTTCTCCTACTAAGTGTTTGTCAAATCCACTAACTATAACTACATTGTTACCTTCCACTGAAAGCTGTATGCCCTTTTGGGATTTATAGACAACAGTGTGAGAATATCCTAATCTGAAATTCAAATCTGCACCCTGCATTTTCACA
>JBEIIR010000010.1:0-21035 GCA_040380695.1 Gammaproteobacteria bacterium
AGATTGAGATACTGAGAGGTTGAACTTGTAATCACTAATCTAAAAGAGAGGGAACCCACTTGTTAATTGTTGGAATAATTAAGAGATGCGCTTTTATTTTCAAATTAACATTGGGATGCCCTGAGGACAGTTTGATATATCCGAAGGGAGGGAACCCACTTGTTAATTTAAAATAAAAGCGCAATATGCAGGAATTTTTTTATTTTAACAGTATAGAATTTCTGTCTCTCTCAGATATAATCATATTTTCCTGTTTTATCGGCCATTCAATAGCAAGTTGTGGATCAAAAAGTGATATCGCCATATCCCCCGCCGGATCTCTGTCTTTGTACAACTTGTCCACTAAATAAATATATTCTAAAGGTCCATTTATAACCGCGACCCCATTGCCTAAACCTTTTGAGATAAACAAACCTCCAGGTAGACTTTTTTCATCAAAGCCTAAGATAAAAGTTTCAACTTTTTTATAAGTTTCAGATTCTGATCTTAAATCAGCAATTGCACAAAATGCCTTACCTGAGGTTATAAATACCAACTTATTCCAATCTTCAGCGTGAATACCCCGCACGACGTTTTCTTGAGACCTTGCATGATTAATCTGTCTAATTTTAAATCCGCCTTCAAGAAGTTTGTCAAATGATTCTGGATGACAAACTTCTGAAAAAAAACCTCTATCATCTCCTTTTAACTCACGATGAAAATAATAAAGCCCATTGATTCCGGTTTTATAAATTTGATCAACTAAATGTTGGCTCTCATCCAATTTGAAATTCATAATGTTTAAATAATGTTTAATGTTTACTGCTTAATGTTTACTGCTTAATGTTTACTGTTTAATGTTTACTGTTTACTGTTTAAAATCCCCCTAGCTCTGATTTCATCTTTTTTTAATTGATTTATAAGCTGCTCCTCATTGTCGAATTTATAATTATCACGAATTTTTGTTATCAAATCAACTTTAATATTTACATTATAGATAAATTCATCAAAATCCAATATATAAACTTCAGACCTTTTTTGAGTATCGTTAAAGGTCATGGGCTGACCAATAAAGACTAATGCATCATAATTATTATCAACTACCCTAACTTTTGCTAGAAATACTCCCTCAGGCGCAGATTGGTCTATCATAACGTTTGCTGTTTTAAAACCCAATCTACTCCCACGACCCATGTTTTTTACTACCATACCAGAATAGCTGTATGAAATATTTGAGGTTACATCTTTCATTTGCTCTTTTTAAATTAAGTTTTTAAATTAAGAAAGTTTGTGGCTGGGGAGAGAATCGAACTCTCGACCTATCGCTTATGAAACGATTGCTCTAACCGCTGAGCTACCCAGCCAAATTTAAAGTTTTTTACAAATAATAGTATAATATACACTTACCTTATGAACAAGCCTGAAAATACATCTTTGGAGCTCTCTATTATAATACTTTCTTACAATACCAGAAAGTTTACAGTTCAAACTATTGAATCAATCTACCAATCAAGTGTAATGAAAAAAGATTCATATGAGATTGTCGTCTTTGACAATAACTCAACTGATGACACAGACCAATCACTTAAAAAACTTACTCAACATCACAAAAACTTAAAATTCATCAAAAGCCCTCAAAATTTAGGTTTTTCCAAGGGTAACAACATTGCTGTAGAAAGCTGCATAGGAAAATACTTATTGTTTTTAAATTCTGACATAATAGTTCACAAAGAAGCGATTGACAAGATGTTAGATTTTGCCAAAAAACAAAAAAAAGATTTTTTTGCCGGAGGCAAGCTTCTAAATCAGGACGGAACGCCTCAACCTTCCTGTGGTCCATTTTATTCGCTGCCTGTAATTTTTGGCGCAATTTTTTTAAGGGGAGATTATTGGGGACTAACAAGGTATTCTCCTGATCAGATTAAAAAAGTAGATTGGGTATCGGGAGCCTGCCTAATGACTAAAAAATCCACTTTTATAGACTTACAAGGCTTTGACGAGAGAATATTTATGTACATGGAAGAGATAGACCTGCTGTATCGGGCTAGTAAAAAGAAAATATTCACTACTTTCCTATCTGATTGCTTATATACACATCTAGGCTCTGCTTCAAGTAAAGGAAAATCGTATCCAATTCAACAAGTTTTTTCAGGTTTTACTTATTTTTACAGAAAACATCACCACATCTCTTCACAGTTAGTTTTAAAGTTTATGTTACAATTTAAATCAGTGTTAGTAATTTACATAGCTTCTATAATCAATAACAAAGAGCTTGCTAACACCTACAAAAATGCTCAAAAATATATTTAAAATATTAGATAATAACCTTCTTCGATACCTGACCATTGGTTTTATATTTGTAATTCCTCTTGCTCCAAAATTGCCGCTTCAGATGATTAACTACACTTATGTAGCCCTCAGAATTGACGATATCTATATGGCAATTCTGGCTATAGTATTTGGCGTTCAATTTCTTAGAAAAAAAGTTCAGCTACCTAAAAAAATTACACTTCTTTTTATAGCTTTCTGGTCTAGTGTGATGATCTCATTTATCTGGGGATATTATGTTCAAAAAACAATAATATTAGATCATCTTGGATTTCTTCACGCCCTAAGAAGAATAGAATATATGTTTATATTCTTAGTGATGCTAACACAGGTTAAATCAATAAATGACTTCAAATTTTTTCTTAAGATGCTGTTTATATCAGTGTTTATATTTGTTTTATATGGATATGGACAAAAATATCTTGGTTGGCCTGCCGTCCAGACCATGAACCCTGAATACGCAAAAGGATATATCCTCATTTTAGATCCCTGGTCACGAATTTCATCAACTTTTGCAGGTCATTATGATTTATCCGCGGCTTTAACTTTATTGCTGCCGATAATGATAGGTTTTGCCGTTTCTTACCAACAGTTAAGGTACATTTTGCTTTTTTCCTTATCGATAGGAACGCTTGTTTTATCCGCCACTCGCGCATCGTACATTGGTTACATTTTATCTATAAGCAGCTATTTACTATACATTAGAAAATTTAATATCTTAATTTATGCATTTATTATTACAGCAGTGGCCACTCCCCTTTCAGATAATCTCGCAAACCGCATAACAAGAACTTTTCAACCAACCAAAGTTTCTATCGATACTGAAACAGGAGATGCTAGAGTAAACAGAAGGTTGCGACCTGATGATTTACCCCCCGGGGATTTTGGCGCAAATACTATAATACCAGGTGAAAAATCTCTTACTTTATCTGATCTTTCGGCAGAAGAGCAGTTGGCGGCAAGGTTAAAAATTCAAGATGACATAATTGAAGAAAGCATTAGAGATGGTAAGTCCTATTCGACAGATGAAATTAACTCTGCGGTTGATGAGATGTTGCAAAGACAAGTTTTTGTAACTAAATATCTACCAGATATTTCAATTTCTACAAGATTACAAGTGTCGTGGCCTAGAGCAATTGCAGCATTTATGAAGAATCCTTTCTTAGGGTCGGGACCTTCATCCCTTGGCGAAGCCACAGATGGTGATTATTTTAGGTGGCTTGGAGAAAAAGGGCTACTAGGTACTGGGTTATTTTTATCTATTTTTACAGTTATAGCGTTCACTATTTTTTCCAGAGCAAGACAGATGGAGAAAAGAAACTCATACATATTTCATGGTTTTATATTTGGCTTTGCGGGAGCATTTATAAATGCCTCTACTATTGACATTTTTGAAGCATCAAAGTTTGCATATATTTTTTGGTTCACCGCTGGAGTTTTCTATGCCGGAAGTAGCTTATATAAAGCAAAAAGAATATCACTAAAAAAACTAAGAATATAAATATGAAAAAAATTGATTATATATTTTTAATAATAATAATTTTTGCTGCCCTCGTAACAAGGCTCTATAAAATAGATGCACCTCTTTCGGACTACCATTCATGGAGGCAAGTAGATACCGCTGCCGTTTCAAGAAACTTTATGAGGGATGGAATAAATCTATTAAGTCCAAGATACGATGATCTGTCAAGCTTGCAGACAGGTATTGAAAACCCGGAAGGTTTAAGGATGGTTGAGTTTCCAATATACAATGCTCTTACAGCTATTTTGCCCACTCTTAATCCTAATCTTCCTATCGAAATTTCAGGTCGTATTATCTCAATATTTTTTTCAATCATAACTTTATGCGTTATATACTATCTAGTAAGAAGTGAAATCAACATTACGGCAGCTATTTTTTCTTCACTTGCCTATGCACTCTCTCCTTTTATGGTCTTTTTCTCAAGGGTAGTATTACCTGAAACGACCGCAGTGGGTTTTACAATGCTATCAATTCTCTCACTTTATATATCTTTGAAAAAACCGGAAAAAATTAAGATTATACCTTTTATCTTAAGTGTTGTGTTTTTGGGACTGGGTATATTAATAAAACCAACAGTTATTTTCTATCTTATTACTGCGTTTGTGTTTATTGTATATAAATATCGCCATGAAGTAGTTAAAGTGCCTTATCTTTATCTTTATACAATACTAAGCCTTTTACCCTTTCTAATTTGGAGAATATACATATCAAATTTTCCAGAAGGGATACCGGCAAGTAATTGGCTTTTTACGATGGTAAATACTTTTGAGGGTCCAAAAGATATTTTTTTTAGACCAGCATTTTTTAGATGGATTTTCATGGAGAGAATCGGCACATATATTCTAGGCATATACGGTGTTTTGTTTTTAGGGCTTGGCTTAATAGCTAAATACAGATCAATACTCATTCCTTCACTCACTGTTTCTGCCTTAACATATCTGTTTGTTTTTCAAGGAGGCAACGTGCAACATGAGTATTACCAAACAGTTATTTTTCCCGTTTTAGCGATACTGATTGGGTCGGGAGCGTCATTATTATTTGACTTATCTACAAATAAATTTAATCGTTTTTTGTCCTATCCGTTAGTTGTTGTTTTTTTTATCTTCATGATTGTTTTTTCATATTACAAAGTAAAAGATTACTATACTTATCCTCAAGACCTAAATCAAATTTCAGAATTAATTAAATTATTGACTGATAAAAACGATAAGATCGTAACAGATAGATTAGGAGATACAACACTGCTATATTTGTCTGATCGTAAAGGCGCCCCAGCTATCTACAAGGATCCTGAAGAGTTAAAGAATCTAGGATACTCACATATAGTAACAGCAAATAAAGAAACTGCCACAACATTGAAAAGTAGAGGCTTCAAAGTACTGGCTGAAAATGATCTTTGTACAATAGTCTCACTAAATTAATTTGTTACCTACCAAAAAAATGAAGATTTTAATGCTTACTCCCTATCTTCCCTACCCTCCAGCCTCAGGGGGGCAGATAAGAACTCTTTATCTTTTAAAATACTTGGCTCAAAATCACTCCATAACGCTTGTTTCCCTATATAAAGATAACAAGGATAAGCAGTACGCGGATAAATTAAAATCATTCTGTGATGAAATTTATCTTTGTAAAAGACCAAAAAAGCCTTGGCAGATAAACAATATTTTCAAATCAGTATTTTCAAATCTTCCTTTCTTAATTGTTAGAAACTACTCTGAGGAAGCAGTTAAAATTGTAAAAACTCTGCTTGAAAAGGAGCATTTTGATATCATACATGCAGAGACATTTTATATAATGCCCCACATCCCAGAAACAAAGGTGCCTATTTTGCTCGTTGAACAAACTATTGAATACAAGGTTTACCAACATTTTGTCAAGACTCTTCCCCTTTTAATTAGAATTCCTTTAGGTATAGATATATTAAAATTAATTCGTTGGGAGAAGCATTACTGGAACAAGGCAAATCTTGTTGCGACAGTGTCACAGTTTGATAAGCAAGAGATTCAGAGTATTTTGCCAAAAATTAATCCTGAAATTATTCCAAACGGCGCTGGGGATGAGATGTTTATCGATACATTACCTCTCTTTCCAACTAAAAAACTAAAAATTCTATTTATGGGCAACTTTTTTTGGCTTCAAAATGTAGAAGCGGCACAATATCTAATCGATAAGGTTTATCCAAGTCTTACGGTAGCAATACCAAGTTGTGAACTTATAATCGCCGGACAAAATGTAAAGGATAAAATAAAAATTGAGAATAATCAGAAAATTAAAGTCGTCAACCTTGATCCGGGTGATATAGAATCGGTCAAAAATCTATACCAATCATCTAATATCTTTATAGCCCCAATATTTGGACCGGGCGGCACAAGATTAAAGATACTTGCAAGTATGGCTTCAGGTCTGCCCGTCGTATCAACGTCTATCGGCGTTGAGGGCTTAGAGCTTAGAAACAACGAGCATTTCTTAATTGCAGAAAATCCCGAAGAATTCGTAAGTCAAATTTTAAAAATTGCCCAAAATAAAGAACTTTTTATGAAAATTCAACACAATGCTCACTCTCATGTTAAAAAGTATTTCAGTTGGGAAGCGATTGCCCTAAAATTAGAAAAAGTATATGAGCAAGTTATAAAAAATAATTAAATATGAGAATTGGAATTGATATCTCTCAAGTTGTTTACCAAGGTTCAGGGGTTTCAAGGTTTAACGAAGGTCTAATAAAGGAAATCTGCAAATCAAACACAAAAAATGAATATGTCTTCTTTTTTTCATCACTTAGAAGTACCCTGCCCGATGAAATTTTTAACGTTATTAATAATAAAGGTTTCAAGCTTATAAGTTATAATATACCGCCTAAGCTTCTTTCATACATCTCTCATTCTTGGCGTAAAATATCAAGTGCTTTACTGCCATTCTATAAAGACGCAAAAAAACATACTGATTTTTTTGTAACCTCCGATTGGTCAGAGCTTTTTTTATCCGTTCCTAAAGCTACAATAGTTCACGATTTAGTTTTTAAAAGATTTCCAGAGACTCTTCCAACTGTGATTAAAAAAACACAGGAGCAAAGATTAAAATATATTTCAGCCGAGTCGGATCTAATCTTTGTCGATTCTTACTCAACAAAAGAAGATTTGAAAAAATTTTATAACATTAATGATTCAAGAATATTCGTTAACTATCCGGGAGTCACTTTTGAAAACGATACTCTTCTAAAAGCCGATCCTCTTAAAGAAAAACTTAATATACAAGGGGCTTATATTCTCTCAGTTGGTAAGATAGAGCCAAGAAAAAATATAGAACGACTTATAAAAGCATTTAGTTTGCTAAATAAACAGGACTTAAGTCTGGTTATCGTTGGCGCCAAAGGATGGGGCAACGAGAAGTTTTCAAATATTAAAAATGTTATATTCACAGGTTATGTGTCAGACACAGATTTAAAAAAACTTTATAAAGATGCACTTTTTTTTATTTATCCATCATTGTATGAAGGATTTGGCTATCCAGTAATAGAAGCTATGATGCTTGGTTGTCCTGTAGCAACAAGCAACACGTCCTCACTTGGAGAAATATCAAAAGACTATGCTCTTCAATTTGACCCACATAACATAGGGGCGATTTCAAAAATCATGAACACTCTGTATACTGATTCCGCCATTCGCGCTCAACTATCTAAAAAGGGTTTAAGTTATTCAAAAAAGTTTACATTTCAAAATTACCTCAAGACATTTGAGAATAAAATTGAAGAAGTTTACAAAATTAGATAAGTTTTATAATTTATAAAAATCACCATGACAATAGGCATAGACGGTAACGAAGCAAACGTTGAAAAGCTGGTGGGGGTTTCCGTATACACTCAACAAATACTTAAATATGCCCAAAAAATTGCCAATAACAATTTAAAATTTATCATTTTTTTAAAAAACCAGCCCAATAAAAGCTTACCTCAGGAGACTGAATTTTACAGCTATCAAGTCATACAGGCACGTTTTCTATGGTCTCAAATATTTTTACCATTTTATTTATTTAAAAATAAAAATATTGATGTTTTTTTTGCGCCAGCGCATTACGCTCCACGTTTTTTAAATGTACCGCTTGTTTTAACAATTCATGATCTTTCTTACTTTTATTTTCCAAACGAGTTTTTAAAAAAAGATTTATATAAACTAAGAAACTGGACAGAATACTCAATTAAAAAATCTTCGAAGGTAATTGCTGTGTCAAAAAGAACAAAAAAAGACATTCAGAGATTCTATCCAGAAAAAACGGATCTTACTGAGGTAATATATAACGGATTTGAAAAACAAATTACAATAGAAATCACTAAAACCTCAATCTTAAAAGAACTACAATTACAAGCGCAAGACTATATTTTATATGTCGGAACTCTTCAGCCAAGGAAAAATATTCTCAGACTCATAAAGACGTTCTATAACATAGTTACCTTTAATAAAAAATCTTTAAAACTAGTCATAGCAGGAAAGAAAGGTTGGCTTTACGATGATATATATAACGAAGTTAAAAAGTTAAAATTAGAAAACAAAGTAATCTTTACTGATTATTTGCCTGATGAAAAAATTGTGGAATTATATAAAAATGCACTATGTTTTGTTATGCCTTCACTATATGAAGGGTTTGGGATTCCGATTCTTGAAGCTATGAGTTTTAACGTTCCGGTTGTTTCCTCTAACTCATCAAGTTTACCAGAGATTGGTGGTGACGCTTGTTTGTATTTTGATCCCATGGATGAAAATGACATGACTCAAAAGATTCTAACAATCATTAACGATCCGTCATTAAGAAAAAATTTAATTCAACTTGGTAAAGATAGAGTAAAGTTTTTTTCATGGGAAAAATGCGCCGAAAACACTATATCGTTAATAAAATCAGTTGTTTAGATTAATCAATATGTCATATAAAATCTTAGATAATACAGTTTCTAAAGAACTCATAAATAAAGTGATAAATCATCCATTACAATCTTATGAGTGGGGCGAAGCAAGAAAAGCTATGGGCATCGAGATTATCAGAATTGGTGAAATGCTAAACAATGTATTGATAAACTGCTTTACAATGTCGTTGCACAAAATTCCTCACACTAACTACCTTGTAGGATATATTCCAAGATCAATTATTCCTTCTGAAGATCTTTTAAAGTTTATAAAGGAATTAAAATCAAAAATTAATTTAATATTTGTCAAATTTGAACCTAATGCAGACTATGGAGAGGCTATTTCAAAAAAATTAGTGTCTTCACCACATCCGCTATTTCCAGATTGGACCCAGATATTACCATTAAACCATAATACGGAAGAACTCCTTAAGAAAATGAAATCAAAAACGAGATATAACATCAAAATAGCTATAAAAAATGGAGTTACAGTCGCTGAGGAAACTGACAATGAGGGCTATACTTCATTCGAGAAGCTCTATTTTGACACAGTCAACAGACAAACATACCATGGTCATAACAGAGAATATCATAGAATTGTTTTTACAAAAATGAGAGAAGGTGCAATAGCTCACATACTTGTTGCTAGATACAAAAATGAACCTCTTGCTGTATATGAACTGTTTCTTTTTAAAGATAAACTATATTATCCTTACGGTGGATCTTCTGCAAATCATAAAAATACAATGGCTTCAAATTTACTTATGTTTGAAGCTATAAAATTTGGAATAAAAAATGGGGCAACCGAATTTGACATGTGGGGCTCAGCGCCGCCTAACTTTAGTAAAAAAACTTCCTGGAGCGGTTTTACCAGATTTAAAGAAGGCTATGGTACCCAATATAAACGATTTATTGGAAGTTACGATCTAATTTTGAATTCAAAAATGTACTTACTTTACAGTTTTTTTTACTTTATCAGAGATCTTCTTCTTCGGTTGAGAATCCTTTAGTTTTACACTTATACCTGATTTTAGTAGTGCATTAACTAAGACATCTTCAATTCGTTTCGCAAAAATAAATTGAACATCTTTTTTAACATTATCTGGTATGTCTACCATATCTTTTTTGTTTTCCTCAGGAATAATTACGGTTTTTATCCTTGCTCTATGAGCTGCAATCACCTTTTCTTTTAGTCCACCAATCTCTGTAACCCTCCCTCTGAGAGTTATCTCCCCTGTCATAGCAACATCTTTTTTTACCGGTACATTAGTCAATGCCGATATCATCGAGGTAACTATTGCAACTCCGGCTGAAGGACCATCTTTGGGGACCGCGCCCTCGGGAACGTGTACATGAATATCAGTACTACTAAAAAAATCTTTATCAATACCAAACTCTTTATATCTAGCTCTAATATATGTTAGCGCTGCTTGGCAAGATTCTTTCATCACATCCCCTAAATTTCCTGTTAATGTAAGATTACCTTTGCCCGGCATTGTTGAAATTTCAATAAATAAAATGTCACCTCCGGCTTGAGTCCATGCCAGTCCAGTTGTAATCCCTACAGTATCCTGCTCTTCGATCATCTGAGCTGAATATTTAGCAGGGCCTAAAAAGTTCTCAATATCATCAATATTTATAGTTTTTTTCTTATCACCTATTTTATCTTCTACAATGAGACGAGCAATTTTTCTAAATATTGTTGCCACTTGTCTCTCTAACTCTCTAACACCTGCTTCACGAGTATACCTTCTGACAACTAACTCTAGAGCAGAATCAGAGATCTCTGCTTTTTTATCGGGAATAAAATGTGTTCTACTTTGTTTAGGAATCAAGTAGTTTTTAGCTATGCTAAATTTTTCGTCTTCAGTATATCCTGCAAAATGAATAATCTCCAATCTATCTCTAAGAGCCTCTGGTATCGTGTCAAGAATATTTGCTGTAGTTATAAAAAAAACTTTTGACAGATCAAAAGGTAATTCTAGATAGTGATCTGAGAAAGCATAATTCTGTTCCGGATCTAAAGCTTCAAGTAATGCAGCTGAAGGATCGCCCCTATAGTCACTACCTATCTTGTCGATTTCATCAAGCATAAATACCGGATTATTGACACCTGCCTGTTTTATTCCCTGAATCATTCGTCCAGGAAGAGATCCAACATAGGTACGTCTATGCCCTCTTATTTCGGCCTCATCACGAATTCCACCCAAAGAAATTTTGACGAATTCACGTCCTAACGCCCTAGCGATTGATCTACCTAACGATGTTTTACCGACACCAGGCGGACCAACGAAACATAAGATAGATGGTTGTGCGTCTTTTTTTGCTGTTTTTTCTTCAGATTTTTTACTTTTTGCACTCTTTTTTTTACCTTTCTTATCGAACTTTTCACTCATCTTCTCCAGCTTCATAACTGAAAGAAACTCTAAGATTCTCTCCTTAACTTTTTTTAAGCCAAAATGATCCTCGTCCAAGATTTTCTCAGCAAGAAGCAAATCAATATTATCCTGCGATGCTTTATTCCAAGGAATATCAGTAAGCCAATCAAGATAAGACCTTATGTACGATGCTTCAGGATTATACGGAGACATTTGTGCAAATTTCTTTAGCTCCTTAATGGCTTTTTCTTTAACATTATCAGGCATGTGCGCTTGATCGATCTTTTTCTTATAATCATTAACTTCTTGATTTTCTTTGTCACCCAGCTCTTCTTCGATTGTTCTCATCTTTTCTCTAAGAAAAGTGTCACGCATGTTTTTTTCAAATTTTTTCTGAGTTTTTGAGGATATATTTTGCTCTATCTCAAGAACTTTAATCTCCTTATTGACATACTCAACCTCTTTTTCTAAACGCTTCTTTAAATCTAACTCTGCAAGCAATCCTTGTCTTTCATCCGATCTGAGATCTAAAATCATTGCCACCTGGTGAGAAAAATGAAGTGAAGATTGAATATTTAGTATATTCATTAAAAACACAAAGTCGATTGTCTTGCCAAGGTTTATAGCCTTTTTTATCTGTCCAGATATGTATTTTACTATGGCCAATATCTCTTCATTTTCGTTATCAGTATCTTTCAGCACCTCAATCTCTGCCTCATAAAATGGTGTCGTTTTTGTCATCTTGACAATCTTTACTTTTTGCAAGCCTTTTACAAGTGCGTTGATCTGTTTTTTTTCTCCGGGAACAACTTTATCGAGTGAAGCTAAGACGCCTATATCGTAGATCTCCTCAGGATTGGGATTTTCAATTTCGTTATCTTTCTGCATTAACAAAACAACTGTTTTATCACCCTTCATCGCTTCTTGAACTGCTAAAATGCTTTTTTCTCTACCAAAAACTAAAACGTTCTCAGCAGAAGGAAAAACTATACCGTCTCGGACCGTTACTACGGGATAAATATTTGACTTTACTATTTTTTCCTTCATAATATTTTACGATAAATAATGAATATAATAATGCTTTTAGCAGTATAGATGATTGTTTGCCAGATGTCAAACGTAAAGACTACTATTCAAACTCTGAGATCAACGATTCAAACTTAGTAAATCTATCTCTTTTAGCCAGAGGCTCCTTTAATTGAACAATCTGTTCATGGTAAGGATTTTTCTCTTTTTTATAAATTACACCTAGCGGAAACTTCTCATCCTGAACTTCCAAACTTTTCTCGACCGCTAGAGTCAAATTATACGGGTCGTAACTTTCATCCAATTTGTATGCTCTCTGAAGGTAATATTGATAGGTATTAATTTTATTAAATGTAACGCAAGGCTGTAATATATTTACTAGAGAAAACCCTTTATGAGTTACTGCTTGCTTTATGAGATCAACGGTCAAACGAGCATCGCCAGCAAAGCCTTGAGAAACAAACGTTGCACCTTGTGTTATCGCCATTACTATTGGATTAACAGGTTCTTCGATTATGCCTTTAGGTGTGGATTTAGATTTATAGCCTTTAGATGCAGTTGGAGCAACTTGTCCAGTAGTTAAACCGTAAACCATATTGTCATGAACTATAACTGTAATATCATGATTACCTCTAAGTGCATGTAGGAAATGGTTGCCCCCTTCTCCGTAGAGACCACCATCTCCACCAATTACAATTACCGGAAGATCGTGTCTTGCTACTTTCATACCAATCGCTGACGCAATTGCTCTGCCATGAAGTCCGTGCATTGCGTAGCCATTTAAAAAATCATTCATATTGCCAGAGCAACCAATATCAAAAGATATTAGCACTTTTGAAGGATCAAGCCCTAATTGATTTAATGCTGTTTTTATTCCAACTCTTATTCCCCAATCGCCACAACCTGGACACCAAGTTGGAGTGTACCCATCAAATTGAACATTAGACATAAATTTATAGATAAAATTAAAATTTTTTAAACGTTTTTTTACATTCTTTCTAAATAAACTCTCATTTACCCTTGTTACCGGCTAAAACATATTCCACAATTTCATGATAAAAGATTGGTCTTCCATCATATTTAAGCAATTTTTCTTTAAAATCCACCCCTGTTAACTGACGCAATAGCTGCCCAAACTGACCATGAGAGTTATTCTCAATCAGAATTAAACGCTTACCTTTTAAATCAGAAAAAATACTTTGAATTAAATCTTCGTCAAGTGGATAAAGGTGGGTAAAATGTACCATATAAGAATCTATCTGATGATCGGTATTTAAACAGGACATAGCTTCAAGCAAGGTCCCTTTCATGCTACCCCACGAAACAAAGACTATCTCAGAGTTATGGTCTCCGTATATTTTTGGTTTCTTGAAATTACTTTCTAGATATGTTAAGTGTTTTTTATTTCTTTTTTCAACCTGCTTTTTACGTTCTTGGTCGTCCTCTGTAGTATGTGAATCTTCGAGATGTTCATAAGAGTTTGCTTGATAATACTCTCCTTCATGACCTGGTAAAAGCATTTCTGATATACCATCGGGTTCTATTTTGTAGCGCAAATAAGGACTAAAAGAAGGATTTTGCACAATTTTACCTCTTTTGGGTTTGTACTCTTCAAATAGCCGCTCTATCTCCTTTTTAAACAAGGTGTAGTGAGATTCGGACAGTAACTTATCAGAAAGGATGATGACAGGAGTTTGATATATATCTGCTATATCAAAAGCCTCAAGAGTGAGCTGTGCCATCTCTAATGCGTCCCCCGGAGCTAGTATTATTTTTGGGAATTCTCCATGCCCTGAATTGACAGCAAATAACAAATCACCTTGCTCTGTCCAGGTGGGCATTCCAGTTGCTGGGCCAGGACGCATAGACAAAAAAACGACTATTGGTATCTCTGCAATTCCAGCATAGGATAGCGCTTCAACCATTAAAGCAAATCCTCCACCTGAAGTGCCAACTGCGCTTCTGACACCTGCAAAAGAACTACCTAAGGCTGAATTGATAACGGAGATCTCATCTTCCGGATGTCTAACCACCATCCCATTTTGATACTGCCACGAAGCAAGTGTGCCAAGCACCGATGAGGCTGGGGTCATAGGATACGAAGCATAATGCCGACAATCAGCAGGAACAGTAGCTAGTGAAAAAACTTCATTTCCTGTCATAACAAGTTTTTTTTCTGGATTTTCTTTAAGATTTAAGACGCTTAATTTCGACACACCGGATTTTTCAACATACTCTCTTCCAATATCTGCCAATTTTAAATTAAAGCTAACCACATCTTCTCCTTTATTGTTAAATTGCTCCCTGACCAAACCATCATATATCTTGCTATCCCCACCTAAAAAAGAAACACTTGCTGCTAAAGCCACCGAATTCAACATCTGCTGTTGAATTTTTTCTTGATTTTTAATCTGAGTAAAGGGAATCTCTATCTTTATAACTTCAATATCTACTTGAAATTGATCAGGGTCATAGATTAAAAAGCTATTTTTATTAAGCCTGTGCTTATGCTTGTCAAAAGTTTCTTTGTTTAAACAAACAAGAAGGTCTATATTCTGTATAGTAGCGCTTATTGGAGTATCAGAAACAGCCACTTCATAAGCGTTGTGTCCACCTCGAATTAGTGATGGATACTCTGCATAATCAAAGATAAAATATCCGGAACGAGTGGCTATTTTAGAGAAAACAAGACCCGACGTCATTATCCCAAAACCAGCCTCACCACCAATTAAAAAATTAAATCTCATATTCTACTAAAAAATTTTTTACGACTAATCATAACAGCAAGGATCTTTATAGCCACAATTTTTACAAACTGCATCGCGACCCCCCGGCATACCAAAAATTGACTGCAAACCACATTCAGGACAGTTTCTCTCATTTTCAGATTTTATTTCAAAACCGTTTTTAAATTCCTGAATCGTTTCTGTTGGGTCGTCAATCATCTCACTGTGGAAAAATAACGTTTCCTTTTAAATCCTTAACAATAATCGCCGCAGTTGGGCAACCTCGTGCTGCATCTATTATATCCTCGTCTTTTTCCATATCAACGGTATCAAGTATTATCGCTTTAGCTTCTGAATCAAGCGTAAATGTTTGAGGCGCAATCGCTATGCAGGTTGCTGCACCGATACAAAGATCTCGATCTACATGTAATGTTAAGTTTTTGGCGGTAACGGGACCACTTGGATTTTTAGAGTCTTTTAAATTTTGATCCATAGATAAATTTAACTTATAAAATGCTGGAAATATTTTATATTGTACATAAAAAAATTTACAATTTGTTATCAATAAGCTTTAAGACTCCCTCCCATGATAAAAGGGCGCATTTTAATCTGTTCGGCGATAAATTTATACCAAGATCCTTGACTACCTCCTCTGAAGAAATTTTTTTGATCTCTGAAATATCAAGTCCACAAATTTTTTCAAGCAATATAGATGCGGATGCAATACTAATAGCACAACCATGCCCCTGAAAACCTACATCTACTAGTTTTTGACCAATAATCCGACCTTGAAAAGTAAGAGCGTCTCCGCAGAGAGAATTAGCAACACTACTTGAGAAGTTAAACTTTTTTAGAGTCGTGAATCTTCTTGGCGCTTGATAATGATCAAGTATGATTTCCGAATAAATACTCATATGCTTTTGTTAAAAATTAAAAAAACCTTTTTTAAGGCTGCAAGTAAAATGTCGACATCCTCTTGACTGTTATAGATGTAAAAACTTATACGACAAGTTGAGGACACTCCCCAGAACGTATGTAGCGGCATCGTACAATGATGACCAGCTCTGATACAAATATTATTTTCTCCCAAAATTTGAGCAACATCGTGAGAGTGAATACTATTGAGATTAAACGATACGATACCTGTGCTTGTGGGTTTTTGAGGGGTAAATATCTGAATATTGTCACCAAAACTTTTGTTTGCTGCGTTTACAAAGTACTCTGATAAACTACTAATGTGAACTCTTACGTCCTCCAGTGAGAAACGATTCAGATATTCAATCGCGGCTGAGAGTCCGATCACCTCTGCAATAGGCGGAGTACCAGCTTCAAATTTATACGGCACGTCTGCCCATGTTGTATCCGTGATAGATACATTTTTTATCATACCACCGCCAACCTGATAAGGCGGCATCATGTCTAAGGTAGACTTTTTACCCCACAATACCCCTACGCCGGTTGGACCCAGAATTTTATGTCCTGAAAAAACTAAAAAGTCGCAATCCAATTCTCCAACATCAATCTTTTCGTGTGTTATCGACTGACAAGCGTCAACAATGGTTATAATCAGCGGATTAATTTTTTTAGCTGCTTGGATTATCTCCTTAACCGGATAAGTATTTCCAATAACATTTGATGCCGTTGATAGTGCTAAAATCTTGGTTTTTGAGTTTATATATCTGCTCAAATTTATTTTTTTCTCTACCGTTTTACTTGATTCTTCGTAAATATCAAGTTGAGAATCAGGTCTTAATGCTATTACTTTAAATTTTAAATTTAATTTTTTAGAAAGTTGTTGCCAGGGTATAAAGTTAGCATGGTGTTCAGAAATAGTGGTCACTACCTCTCCATCTACCTGACCAATAAGCTTTTCTAATGATGATGCAATCAAATTTAATCCTTCTGTGGCCCCTTTTGTAAACACTACTTCTTCCACACTGGGTGAACTTATAAATTCTGCTATCTTGACTCTTGAGCTCTCAAAACTCTTAGTGGCACGCTCAGCAATGGGGTATAAGCCCCGATGAACATTTGCAGAATAACTATCATTATAACTAGATAGAGTTTCAATTACATTGTGCGGCTTTAAAGAAGTTGAAGCAGAATCAAGAAAGGTAAGTTTATCTTGCCTTTTAAATATTGGGAAATCTTTTTTAATTGTTTTAACATCTATCATAAAGGACTAATCGTCAATACTTTTTTTAAAATTCAAAGTCAGAAACCTTCTCTTTAACTTTTAATACAACTTCGTTTGTGAATCCAGAAATGATTGCATTTTGAGCGTGTTTTTTGGTAAGACCTCGAGACTGAAGGTACAGTATCTGCTCTTGATTTATGCGACCTGTTGTTGATCCATGAGTACAGAAAACATCGTTGGCCAATATCTCTAAAAAAGGCCTAGAATCAACAAAAACATCTGGCGATATTATAAGATTTTGGTTTTTTTGATAAGCATGACTCTGCTGGGCACCTTTGTCAAGTCTTATGAGGCCTTGATAAATAAATTTTGAGCTACCATCAAACACGCCCTTAATTAATAGGTCTGATGTTGAACCAGGTGATGTATGATGCTGAATAGTTTCGATATTATACCTTTCTTTATCGCTACCTGTATACAGACCATATATATATAATTCTATCCCTGAAGTGTTTAACTCAAAAACCAACTTCCCCGATAAATTATGAAAAAAAACAAGATACTGACCTTTTTTAGCAAAAGACAAATGCCTACGCTCTGTTTTTCTTAGATCTATTAATTTCATTTTTGTGTAATAAATTAACCTACGCTTCCTGCCATCTCCAACCGTATTAACCGATTAAGCTCTATAGAATATTCCAGTGGAATTTCTTTAGTTACAGGCTCCATAAATCCCAAAACTAAAGCACTTTCCGCATCGGCTTTTGACAGACCTCTGGACATGAGGTAAAACAGCTTTTCATCACCTAATTTTTCGACAGTAGCTTCATGTTGAATCTCAACATCACTCTCTTTCATCTTCATAAATGGATATGTGTCAGATCGGGATCTATCATCCATTAGTAGCGCATCGCAAGAGACAAAAACTGATGAATTTTTTGCGCCTTTCATCACCTGTACAAGACCTCGATATGATGTTCTACCACCATCTTTACAGATTGATTTTGAAACAATTCTTGAAGAAGTGTTTGGAGCAAAATGAATCATTTTTGCGCCTGCATCTTGAATCTGAGAATCTGAAGCATATGCAATAGACAAAACTTCACCTCTTGATCCCTCTCCATAAAGGTAAACACTTGGGTACTTCATAGTCACCTGACTCCCAATATTACAATCAACCCACTCCATAAAACCGCCTTCGGCACAATGAGTTCGCTTTGTGACTAAATTGTATACATTTTTACTCCAATTCTGTACTGTTGTGTATCGCACATGAGCATTTTTTTTCACAAAAATCTCCACAACTGCTGCATGAAGCGAATCGGAAGTATATATTGGAGCAGTACAACCTTCTATGTAATGAACATCGCTACCTTCCTCAGCGATTATTAGTGTTCTTTCAAACTGCCCAAACCTCTCTGAATTTATTCTGAAATATGCCTGTAAGGGTAAATTTACCTTAACACCTTTTGGAACATATACGAATGAACCTCCCGACCATACAGAAGAGTTTAAAGCTGCAAATACGTTGTCTTGAGGTGGTATTAAAGTCCCAAAATACTGTTTCACAATTTCCGGATACTCTCTAACGGCCGTATCCATATCGCAAAAAATTACCCCCTGTTTAGTTAAGGCTTTATTAACACTTTCATACACAACCTCTGACTCATATTGAGCAGACACACCAGCAAGAAATTTTTTTTCGGCTTCTGGAACTCCGATTCTGTCATAGGTTTCTTTAATCTCTTTAGGCAGATCTTCCCAAGAAGATACCTGATTCTCAGTAGGCTTTAAATAATAATAGATATTATCAAAATTTATCCTTGATAAGTCCGGTCCCCATTTCGGCAATTTTTTTTTCTTAAAAGTTTGATAAGATTTTAGCCTAAACTCTGTCATCCAATGAGGCTCACTTTTGATAGCAGATATTTGTTTTACCTTATCAATACTCAAACCTTTCTCCGCTTTAAATACAGCCTTTTCGGGCATCGAAAAACCGTATTTGTAATCAAATTTGATATCTTCTTGATTCTTCATAGTTTGAAAGCCTGAATCTTTATTTTTCCTCAATACCTTTGTAACCTTCTTTCTCTATAAGAATTGCCAGCTCTGGACCACCAACTTTGACTAATTCACCTTTTATCATTATTAAAACAAAGTCCGGCTTGAGATAATGAAGGATGCGATTATAGTGTGTGATAACAAGATAAGTTTTATCTTTTTTGTGAGAGATTAAAAAGTTAGAAATTGATTTTAGTGAATCAACATCCACACCAGTATCAACCTCATCAAAAATTAAAAATTTCTTATCTAAAACAGCAGCCTGCAACACCTCCATTTTCTTTCTCTCGCCACCAGAAGCCCCCTCGTTTAAAGACCGATTCAGTAAGTCTTCATTTATACCCAATTCAGTAGCGTATTTTTTAGCTTCATTTCTTATAGCAAGAGGGTCTTTTTTGCCAGATAAAGCTAGTTGTAATAATTGAAAAACTTTTACACCTGAAAGTGAAAGAGGATTCTGAAAAGACAAAAATATACCTTCTTTAGACCGTTCGTCAGGCTCCATTTCAGTAATATTTTTTTTGTTGATTTTTATTTGTGAATAGTCGGCAACACTATAGGCTGGATTGCCCATTATAGCGTTTGCCAACGTTGATTTACCTGATCCGTTCGGCCCCATTATTGCGTATACCTTACCTTTCTCGAAATCAAAATTCAAATTTTTCACAATCTCTTTGTCACCAGCAGAAACAGTAAGATTTTTTAGACTTATCATAAATTGATTAATTGAAAAAATTAACGCCCCTCTATAATAACATATTTTTTAAACTCGATTCCGCAAGTGTCATCCTAGGACGTCTTTCTACCGTCGAAAAATCCTCAACAAAGATATCATTTTTAGCTCTTATAGCCCCCACAACACCGATCATTGCTGCGTTGTCAAAATTTAAATATTTCAACGACGGAAAAAATATATTACAACCTTTTTCCCGACATAATTTTCGGAGTAACAGCCGCAACCTTGAATTAACAGATACACCACCACCTACCGTTATGTCTCTTATATTGGTTTGGTCTATCGCTAAAGCTAATTTCTTAACGACACTTTTTATAAGCGCTTCTTGAAAAGAACTTGCCAGGTATGGTCGTTCTGAGTTTAATTCAGTTGGAGTCATGCTTTTGATTTTGTAGAGCAAAGCTGTTTTTAGACCTGAAAATGATAGGTCTAAGGTTTTAGACTTTGCCATAGGTCTTGGAAAGTTATATTTGTCAATATTTTTTACATTTTCGGCAAGTCTCTCGATTATGGGACCGCCGGGGTATGAAAATCCCAGCATTCTGGATGCTTTATCAAACGCTTCACCGGCTGCATCATCGACCGTCTCTCCGAGAATTTGATATTCTAAAGGCCCCTTCCATAAAACAATTTCACTATGACCACCCGAAATAAGTAAGCCCAAAGTGGGAAATTTGGGCTCTCGGTTCGGTTGACCTTTCTGATTTTGAACATAGCTAGAGTAGAGATGCCCCTCCATGTGATTAACTGAAATAAAAGGCTTTTTGTACCCATGGCAAATCTGTTTGGCGAAATTTATCCCTACTTCAAGTGCAATAGCAAGTCCTGGACCAGTTGTAACTGCTACAGCATCTATATCTGAAAAGCCTTGCAACTTTGCTTTTGTTAATGCTTTTTTTACTACCCACTCAATTCTTTCTTCATGAGCACGACGGGCGACAGAAGGGTAGATCCCTCCCCATTGTTCGTGTAGAGATATCTGAGAATATTCAACATGTGATATAACACGCCTTCCCTCAACGACTGCAGAGCAAGTATCGTCAGCTGATGTGTCTATTGCCAGTACTCTCATATTCAAAAAAATTACTTTGTTTCAGCAAAAGTTATTTTACGAGTTTTTTCACCCACGTGATCAATCTCTAATATATATACCACAGCTTTTTCCTTGAAGATTTTATAAAATTCACCTAATCTTTCTCCCCACTCACAGATCATAAAATTATTTAGTTGAAGATATCTCTCCATTTTTAA
>JBEIIR010000011.1:0-20544 GCA_040380695.1 Gammaproteobacteria bacterium
AAGATATCTTATACCCTTGCCTTTGTAGGGGTCAGGTTTTTTTAAGCTTTTAATTTGTTGAGCAACTTCTCCTACTAAGTGTTTGTCAAATCCACTAACTATAACTACATTGTTACTTTCCACTGAAAGCTGTATGCCCTTTTGGGATTTATAGACAACAGTGTGAGAATATCCTAATCTGAAATTCAAATCTGCACCCTGCATTTTAACATTATATCCCGTGCCGACAATCTCTAATTTTTTTGACCATCCTTTATCTACACCTAAAACTGCATTAGAAATAATGCTTCTATACAAACCATGATTAGATTTCTGCCTTTTTCCATCTGAACTACGAGAGATGCTAACTGCATCAGAATCAACTAATACAGTTAGATAATGAGGCGTATTAATATTTAATACACCTTTAGGACCAGTCACAACTACTTCAGATCCTTTTATCTCCACCTTAACATTCGATGGAATTTTAACTGGTGAATTTCCTATTTTTGACATCTTACCAAATATAAAATAATAACTCTCCTCCTACTTGCAATTTTTTTGCTTCTCTATCAGTCATAATACCTTTTGATGAGGAAAAAATAGCATGACCCATGCCACCTTTAACTGATTTTATTTCTCTACAACTTGTGTACCATCTTCTACCTGGTTTAGAAAAAATCTTAACATCTGTAAATTTGGGTTCTCCATTTTCGTATTTAAGCTCTATTTTCAAATATTTTTTACTTTCACCTTCAATAGTATAATTCGAAACGTAACCAAGATTTTTAAGCTTCAACAATACCGATTCTTTAAACTTGGAAAAAGGCATCAAAACCACATCTTTTCTGGCCATGTATCCATTTTTTATTCTGATTATTAAATCAATAACTGGCATATATTTTTATAAATTTACAATATTTATCATTAAGTTTTATCAGCTGTTCTCTTTGTAACTTTTCCATGACCCTTAAATGTCCTTGTGGGGGAAAATTCTCCCAACCTATGTCCGACCATAGATTCAGTAACAAAAACTTCTATAAACTTTCGACCATTATAAACATTGAATCGATGACCTACAAAATCTGGATGAATTTGCGAATTTCTCGCCCAGGTTTTTATAGCTCTATTCTCTCCGGACTCCTTCTGTTTATGCACCTTTATATGTAATTTCTCGTCTATAAATGGTCCTTTTTTAGCTGAACGTGTCATATTTTACCATGAAATTTTTTTAACTCCAGGAATCTCTCCTTTTAGCGCTTTCTCCCTAAAACATATTCTACACAATCCAAACCTTCCTATGTAGCCTCTTGATCTGCCACATAGTTCGCATCGGTTTACGTTTCTAACTGAAAACTTCTGCTTTTTTGCAAATTTAACTACATCTGATGTTTTTGCCATATTTTTGTTAATTTCTTAATTATTTTGCAAATGAAACTCCTAATAGCTCGTACATTCTTTTACATACTTCCTTATTTTTAGTACTAGTAACGATAGTTACTTCAACACCTCTTAACTTGTCTATCTTATCATATTCAATTTCAGGGAAAATTGTTTGCTCGCTAAATCCAAGATTTAGATTGCCATGCTGGTCAACAGTTGAATGTGGAATACCTCTGAAATCTCTCAATCTTGGAATAACTATGGTTATTAATTTTTCTAGGAAATCATACATTTTTTTACCTCTTAATGTTACTTTCACACCAATTGCCAATCCTTTTCTAATTTTAAATGCAGAAATAGATTTTCTAGCTACAGTTACTACTGACTTTTGTCCAGCAATAGTTTCAATTTGCTGTTGAATATTTTCAATAGCTTTTTTATTTGAGACTGCCTCACCTGCTCCTACATTTAAAACTATCTTTTTAATGTTTGGTAAAGAAAAATCATTCTTTATTCCAAACTCAGATTTTAAAGTTTCCTTTATTTTTGAGTTGTAATTATCTTTTAAAACTGACATGTTGGCATATTAAATTATATTTTTTTTCGTTTTGTATTCTTAAACACCCTAACTTTCTTACCGCCATCTAAATTACTACCTACTCTTGATGGTATACCATTTTTTGGATCAACTACCATAACATTGGAATAATGCAGGGGTCTTTCTACATCTATAACTCCACCTTGCGGAGCTTGTTCCGATTTAGGAATAGATTTTTTTAGCATGTTAATACCCTCAACAATTACTCGCTCTGATTTTAAATACACTCTTTCAACTTTGCCAGTTCTACCTTTATCTTTACCAGTTAGAACAAAAACTGTATCTCCTTTTCTGATTTTCATATGATTAATATACTTCAGGTGCTAAACTTGCAATTTTATTATATCCATTATCCTTTATCTCCTTTGCTATAGGACCAAAAATTCTTGTTCCTTTTGGCTCAACAGTATCGTTTCCTGCTAATATAACACATGCATTCTCATCAAACCTAATATAACTTCCGTCATCTCTTCTTACTTCTTTTCTTGTTCTAACTATAACCGCCCTTACAATTTCTCCACTTTTTACCTGACCGAAAGGATTAGATTTTTTTACAACACCAGTAAAGACTTCACCTAAATATGCAATTTTTTTATTACCTTTTTTAGGAATACCTATAAGCTGAACAACTTTTGCTCCAGTGTTGTCCGCTACTTGAATCATTGATCTTAACTGTAACATTATTTATTTTTTGCTGTAACTTCTATTTTTGAGACAACTTCAAAACGTATCTCTTTTGATATAGGTCTTGTTTCTTGAATCGTTACCTTATCGCCTACGGATATTCCATCTAATTGACATCTAGCTTTAATCTTCTTAATTGTTGTAACAACTTTTTTATAAACCGGATGACTGTATCTTCTCTCAATCTGCACAACAACGGCTTTCTCCATTTTGTTTGACAAAACTATACCAGTTAATGTTTTGATCATGATTTGTTTAATTCAACTCTTAACTCCTGCTCTTTTATAAATGTTTTAATCACAGCTAGTTTTCGACGTCCTTTACTTTTCTGATTGGTATCTTTAGGTGCTTTAAAATGTGACTCTACTTGCAACTTTGCTATCTCCGCTTCAATACTAATCGCTGCTTTTTTGAGTTCTTCTATTGTAAAAGATCTGTAATTATTACTTAGTTTTTTCATTATTTAGTTGTAATTTTTGTGTTAACAGATAATTTTGCAGCTGCATTGTGCAAGACTACTTTTGTTTCTTGCTCTGACAAGCCATCAATCTCAAAAAGCACCCTACCAGGAGAGACTGATGCAACAAAATAAGCTACATCTCCTTTTCCTGCTCCCATCGTCACCTCAGGAGGTTTTTTAGTATAGGGTTTATCAGGAAAAATTCTAATCCAGTACTTACCTTCTTTTCTTGTTGCCCTCGCTAGAACAACTCTAACAGCTTCTATTTGCCTATCTTGTATCCATCCACACTCAAGTGTTTTTAATCCGTAACTGCCAAAATTTAAAGTTTCACCCTTTGTTGCAATTCTCCTCCATGAACCTCTAAACTGTTTTCTGTATTTTTGTCTTTTTGGCGCTAACACTTTAGTTAATAATTTTTAATTTATTTATTATTTGCACATATCCAAACTTTTACTCCTACGTAACCAGATTTTGTTAATGACGGATATTTTGCAAATGTAACAGGTTCTCTTATTGTTGAAGTTGGAATTGTTCCTTGAAAATATTTTTCAGTTCTTCCAATCTCAGCTCCATTTATTCTACCTCCTAACTGTATCTTAACTCCTTTTGCTCCCGATTCCATGACTTTGGTCATTGTACTATGAACTACAGATCGGTGAGGCATACTTTTAGCTATTTTTTCAGAAACAGTTTGAGCAACATAATATGCGTTCAAGAATGGCTTTTTTACTGGCTCAATCTTTAGATCCACCTTAGATTCTTTTGCTTTATCTTTATTTTCAAGCCTTTTAGTAATTATATTTTTTACATCTTCCAGACCTTTTCCTCCCCGTCCTATAATCATACCTGGCTTGACAGAAAATATAGTCACTGTAATCTTTTTAATTGCTCTTTCTATAATCACGTCGGTAACTCCGGCAAAAACATACTTATCCATTATATTTTTTCTTATGACTGAATCTTCGAGAATAGATGTCCTATATAACTTTTTATCAGAAAAAAACCATCGTGATGTCCAATTATAAACTGGACCCAATCTTAAACCGAAAGGATGAACTTTTTGACCCATGATTATTTGCTTTTTTTAACTTTAGTAACTTTTTTGACTAAATCAACTTTATTTGATTCTTTTATTATTTTATTTTTTTCCTTAACTGTTTTATTTTCTACGTCTATTTTTTCTGATTCCTTCACATTATTTGATGTGATTAGATTTTTAGAGGCTTTTAGACCTCCCTCAGTCAACACAACTTTAACATGTGAATATTTATGCTCTATAGGTTTAGCCATACCTTTTGATCCAGCTTTAAACCTTTTTAGCTTTCTTCCTTCTTCTACAATCAAAAGTTTAAATTTTAACATATCAGCGCTTACTTTTAAAGTAGCAGTAGCATTACTTATTGCTGACTTTATAACTTTATAGTAAAGCTTTGCTGATTTAGTCGGAGTGTACATTAAATACTTTAGAGCATCAGTGGGCTTCATAGCAACCAATAGCTCTCTATACATTCTCATTTTCTTTGGTGTTGATTTAAGATTTTTTTGATAGGTAAGAGATTCCATATTATTTTCTCCTTGTCACAATTAATATATTGCTCCATTTTTTCTTATCTCTAGTTCTTACGCCCCTAGTTCTTTTGCCCCATGGTGTTTTTGCATGCATACCTTCCCCGCTCCTACCTTCTCCTCCTCCATGAGGATGTGATCTTGGATTCTGCGCGGTACCTCTAACTGTAGGCCTTATACCCATCAGGATTTTTCTACCTGCAGAGCCAATAATCTCATCTTTGTGTTCTAAATTACCAACTCTACCAACCGTTGCCCAGCAGTTTTTGGAAAACTTTCTAACTTCTCCTGACATTAGCTTAATCTGAACCACTTTATCATCTTTTGCAACAACGGAGGCAAAAGTTCCAGCTCCTCTAGTCATAACGCCGCCTTGACCTGGGTAAAGTTCAATATTATGAACATCGATTCCAACAGGTATTGCATAAAGCGGTAGCGCATTTCCTGGCTTTATCTCTGCGCTACTAGATGCCATAATTGAATCTCCAACATTTAACTTAAGTGGGTGAAGAATGTATCTTTTTTCTCCATCTTCGTATTGAACCAAAGCTATATTCGCATTTCTATTGGGATCGTACTCAACTGTTACAACTTTACCCACTATATCTATCTTATTTCTTTTGAAATCAATAATTCTGTATCTTCTTTTTTGACGACCTCCTTGATGTCTTACAGATATAGTCCCGGAAGAATCTCTGCCGGAATGTTTTTTTAAAATCTCTGTGAGTTTTTTTTCAGGTCTTTGAGACGGATATAAATATACCATATTTTTATGTTTATGAATTATGTCTGTGGAAACAAATCTATAACACCATCTTTTAATTTCACAATAGCAATCTTTTTATCAGCTCTTGTTTTATACATCATTTTTTTACCTACTCTTTTTTCTTTACCTTTCCTAACAAAAACATTAACTTCAGCGACCTTTACTTTAAAAATTGACTCAATAGCCTCCGCAACGGAATGTTTTGTAGATTTGATAGCAACAATAAAAGAGTAAACCTTTTTTTGCGCTGCTACTGAACTTTTTTCAGTCACCAATGGACTAATAATAATATTTGTTTTCATGATTTAAGATAATGACTTTCTAATGTGTTGACTGAATTATCAAGAAATATAACGTTATTACTATTCATAACTTGATATGCGTTTAAAGTATTTGCTTGTGTAAGTGTGACTTTTGGTAAATTTCTAAAAGATAATACGATTGGATTAGCTGAAACTTGATCCATAACTATAAGTGTTTTTTTACCCGAAGTAATTTTTTTTAATAGAGCTGACATCGTTTTTGTACTGGGTCTGTTTTCAAAAGCTTGCGTGCTTACAATCTTTATTGCACTAGCCGTGTATTTTGATGACAGCGTGGAAAATAAAGCCTGGACTTTCTGCTTTTTATTCATTTTTAGGGAAATATCTCTGGTTTGAGGACCAAATGTCACTCCTCCACCTCTAAATAAATTTACTTTTGAGGTTGAATGCCTTGCTCTACCCGTTCCTTTTTGGCGGTACATTTTTTTTGTAGTTCCGACGATCTCCCCTCTAGTTTTTGTTGAAGCATTGCCCTGCCTTTGATTTGCCAAATAAACCCTAACATAATGTGACACAAGATTTGTATTTGGCTCAACACCAAAAACTGATGCAGATAAATTTATTTTATCTATTTCTGCACCTTTGATATCAAAAACAATTGCTTCAAGTTTATTTTTTTCTTCTGTTTTAGCTTTGTTTACCATATTTTTTATTTAATAGCTGGGACTATCTCTAAAGTACCGCCCACTTTACCTGGAACTAAACCTTTGATTGTAATATTGTTTTCAGACACTGCTATAACCTCTAGATTTTTTATAGTTACTCTATCTTGACCCATTCTACCTGCCATTCTTAAACCCTTAAATACTCTACCAGGAGTAGTTCCGGAGCCTAATGATCCTCTTGCTCGATGTCTATCCGACTGTCCATGTGTTTTTGGACCTCCTCTAAAATTGTACCTCTTAACAACTCCTGCAAAACCTTTTCCTTGAGATGTTCCCGAAACAGAAACAAACTCCCCAATAGTATATATATCCTGTGGTGATATTTTTTCACCAATCGTAATAATCTTATCTCCGATTTTTACCGCGGGTTTTCCTTCAATCTCTGTAATTTCAATATCATTGTAATCTTCAATTCTGATTTCTCGTATTAATTTCAAATTTTTTTCTATACCCGCTTTTTTTAATTGTCCCATAATAGACTTGCCAACCTTTTTTTTGATTCCAAATCCAATCTGCAAGGCATCATAGCCAACAACACTCTTAGAGAAAACATTTAATAAATAACAGTCCTCGGTGGAAACCTGAGTTACAGGCACTAAATCTCCTTTGACAGTAAATTGTTGACTTTGTCTGACTTTTGTACCAATTATTACACCTGACATATTAAAATAAAAAAAGACCCCAGATTGGGGTCTAAACATAGACTCAATCTGGTTAAATTAGAAAAAATTTATATTTCTTACTAACCATAAATAATATTTGAGATTATATATCACAATCTCCTTACATGCAACCTAATTTCAAAGGGTTGCAAATATATTTTTACAATCATAAATGTTGTAAAAATATATTTGCAGTCAAAATTTACTTACATTTTAACTGAAACCTCAACGCCAGCAGGTAATTCTCAATGCATTAACGAATCAATCGTTTGGTTTGTTGGATTTAAAATATCGATCAATCTTTTGTGAATTCTCATACCAAAATGCTCTCTAGAGTCCTTATCGATAAAGGGCGACTTGTTTACTACATAGATCTCATTTTTAGTCGGCAACGGGATAGGTCCCAGTATTGATGCACCAGTTTTTACTGCTGCGTCAACTAGCTTCTGAGATGTCTCATCTATTAATCGATGATCGTATGACTTTAGTCTTATTCTTATTCTTCCTTTTGGCATAAATGTAAATGTGCAATTTTAAGTCTCTAGGGTGGTTTTTGATACCACCCTAGACAACTATGTAATTTCTTATTTAATGACTTTTGTTACTACACCAGCTCCTACAGTGTGTCCACCTTCTCTGATGGCAAATTTTAATCCCTCTTCAAGAGCGATTGGAGCAATTAATGTGGCTTCTATTTTAATATTATCACCAGGCATTACCATCTCAACACCCTCTGGTAGCTTTACTTCTCCGGTCACATCTGTGGTTCTAATATAGAATTGAGGCCTATATCCCTTAAAGAATGGTGTGTGTCTTCCACCTTCTTCTTTTTTGAGAACGTAAATCTCTGCTTCAAATTCGGTATGAGGTTTAACTGAACCTACTTTGGCGATTACTTGACCTCTTTCAACGTCAGTTTTCTCAATACCTCTGAGTAGTAATCCCGTATTATCGCCTGCTCTTGCTTCATCAAGTGTTTTTCTAAACATCTCAATTCCGGTAACAACTGATTTCACATTAGCTTTTAGTCCTACAATCTCAATTTCTTCATTTACTTTAAGAATTCCTCGTTCAACTCTACCCGTGACGACTGTACCTCTACCTTGAATAGTGAAAACATCTTCTACCGGCATCAAGAAAGGTTTCTCGGTGTCTCTAACTGGCTCTGGTACGTATGAATCAACTGCAGCCATAAGATCTAAGATAGCTTTTTCATATGCTGCATCCCCTTCAAGTGCCTTTAGAGAAGAACCTCTTATAACTGGTACGTCATCTCCAGGATAATCGTATTTCTTGAGTAGATCTCTCACTTCCATTTCAACTAAATCAATAATTTCAGGGTCAGAGACCATGTCGCATTTATTTAAATAGACAACTATGGCTGGTACGTTTACTTGTCGAGCTAACAAAATATGCTCTCTGGTTTGAGGCATTGGACCATCTGGAGCTGAAACTACTAGAATAGCGCCATCCATTTGAGCAGCGCCGGTAATCATGTTTTTAATGTAATCAGCGTGTCCTGGAGCATCGATGTGTGCATAATGTCTACTCTCTGTTTCGTATTCTGAATGATGAATATTAATGGTGACTCCTCTTGCTTTCTCCTCAGGAGCTTTGTCAATTTCCTCATACTTCATTGCTTTAGCGAGACCTTTCTTAGCTAAAATAGTGTGAATAGCAGATGTTGTGGTTGTTTTACCATGATCTACGTGTCCAATTGTACCAATGTTAAGATGAGGTTTTGTTCTCTGAAATGTACCCTGTGCCATATTTGTATAAATTTGTGATTGATAAATTAAATAACAGTAAAAAACTATTATAAATGAATATTGTAAAATTTCAAGCGCACAATATTTTTATCCTTTTAAGGAATACTGTATACTCTAAATTTAGTTTGATAAAATGTCAAGATAAAAAAAATTGATGACTAAGATTAGGTTCAATGTGTAAAGAATATGAAAAATCTAAATCCTTCACAGAAAGAAGCGGTATTGGACGCGTCTTCACAAATGTTGATTGTAGCTGGCGCTGGAACCGGTAAAACTTCTACTATAGTTAATAAAATTTCTCATTTAATTAACAATCACTTGGCAGCGCCTCATGAAATAATCTGTCTGACTTTTACAGACAAAGCGGCCCAAGAGATGGAGGAAAGAATAGATAAAGAGCTACCTATCGGAATATTTGGTGTCGCCACATTAACATTTCATAGCTTTGCGGAGCGCATTTTAAGAGATGAGTCGCACAATGTAGGCTTATCTTCAAATTTTAAGACTCTATCTGAGTCTGCAAAAATTTATTTTCTTAAGAAGAATTTTTACTCAACTTCGCTGCGTCATCTATTATCTATCCAGCCTACGGTTTCAAATTTAGAGCCAATTATTGCTCATTTTTCAAGACTGCAGGATGAGTTTATTTCACCTCAAGATTATGAAATATGGATAAATAAAAAATCGCAAGAAAATAAATCAGAGCTTAATGTTGAGGAGAAAGAAATTCTTCACGAGGAATTAAGCAGGCTAAAAATACTTTCAAATGCTTATACAGAATTTTCAGACTTGAAGAAAAAAAATAACTACGTTGATTTTGGAGACCTAGTCTATCTAGTTTTAAAAATTTTCACAGATAGTAAAAGCATTCTGAAAAAAAATAGAAATAGTTTTAAATATATATTTGTAGATGAATTTCAAGATACGAATGTTTCCCAATATGAACTTTTAAAATTACTTTGCAAAGAAAACCCCCTAACGAAACTCATTGTCGTAGGTGATGACTCACAAGGAATATATAAATTTAGAGGAGCAACAGTTTCTAATATTCTTAATTTTAAAAAAGATTTTCCCACAGCCAAACAAGTCATATTAAACGATAATTACAGATCTTCACAGCCAATCTTAGACACCTCTTATAAATTAATCCAAAAAAATAACCCGGATACACTCGAGTCACGTTTAGGAATATCCAAAAAATTGATCAGCCATAAAAGCCATCAACCAGATGCAGTTAGATTTGTACCATTTTATCACGGCGAAAATGAGGCAAAATTCATTGCTTCTGAGATTAAAAAATTATACCTAGAGAAAAATGTTGAACTGTCAGAAATATTAGTATTAGCAAGAGCCAAGAATTATCTTGAACCTATAAAGCAAGCACTTATACAGGAGGGTTTACCTTACACAATTTCAGGTTCAAATAATTTTTTCAAGCTCCGTGAGGTACGAGATTTAATAGCATTTTTTAATATTCTGATAAATCCAGCAGACTCTCAATCCCTACATAGAGTTTTATCTATTGATCTTTTAGAAATAAACAAATTGATTATTTATAAATTAGAGAGTTTAGCTAAGGATATGTCCAAACCTCTTTTTTATGTAATTGAAGATCTGATAGCCTCGATAAATAAAGAAAAAAGTAACTCAGATTTTGAAAAATTGCTTGATAAACACAATTTGAATCGCTACGATGATCTGAAACCTTTATTGACTGCTTTTTCTAAACTTCTAGACCATCAAAACAAAACACGAGATCATAATGCAGGGGAGATTTTATATAGCTTCTTAGAAAGTATTGCTTGGTTTGAAAAAGTTAAACAAATTCAACAAAAAAACCCCAACATTCCAGTTACTTACCACAACATAACTAGGTTTTTCACTTTTCTTAGAAGTTTAGAAAGCAAAATAGATGACACGCAAATCGAATCAGTCGTTGAGTACTTAAGAATTATTGAGGAAAAGGAAGAAGATATCAAAAACATCGAAATCGAAGATAGCTCATCAGATGGAGTTCAGCTTATGACAGTGCATGCTTCAAAAGGATTAGAGTTTTCCGTAGTTTTTATTACCAACTTATCGGATGGCAGATTTCCATCAAAAAATAGAAGTGAAAAATACCCAATTCCCTTAGAATTATCCAAAGAAGAAATCTTCAGCACAGATACCAATCTGCAAGAAGAACGAAGATTGATGTATGTGGGCATGACCAGAGCCAGTGACATGCTATACCTTACAGGTTCTAAAATTTATGGCAGAAATGTTCGAAAAATAAAATTTTCTAAATTTCTCTTTGATATATTTGAAAATAAAATGTTGAAATTATCTGATGATGTCACCGAAGAAAAAAAACAGGATAACATAGATGATTTTAAGAAAAATAACGAGCAGGCTGACTTTGAAATTCAACCAGATAAAGAGCTAAACTTATCCTATAGCCATATAAATGACTACGAGCTATGTCCTCTAAAGTATAAGTACAAATATCTGTTAAATATTCCATACGAGACAAACAAAAGCGCAAATATTGGCAATATCATACACTCATCCCTTCAAGAGTTTTATAAACAATATAAAATCGGCAAACAGGTAAATTTAAATACGCTACTTAATCTATTTGAAGAACAGTTTAACGGCTACGGATTTGATTCAGAGTTACAAAAAAATCACGAGAAGGAGGCAGCAATAAAATTACTTGTAGATTTTTATAACAACTATCATAAGGAAAATCTAAAAATAATTGAGCTTGAAAGTAAGTTCAGGATTAAAATCGGGCCTGATGTCATCATAACAGGAAAGATTGACAGAATTGATGAAACTCCTGACGGTTTTCTAGAAATTATCGATTATAAAACTGGTAAACCAAAAACTGCCAAAGAGAAAAAAAAAGATCTACAACTTGCTATTTATGCTTACGCTGTTGAGAAAAACCCCAAACTGAACCATCCTATAGATAGATTGAAATTAAGCTATTATTTTATGAAACAGAACCAGCCAATTACGGTCATTCAAAACAAAGCTGAAACTGAAAAAAGTATTCAAAGTATTTTTGAGATAGCAGAAAAAATAAAAGATAATAAATTCGATGCCAAACCTAGCAATCATTGTCAAACCTGTGAATTTAGAAAAGTATGCAATCAGAGAATGTAGATTAGAAGAATGTGAAATTTACTAAAATTAAAAAACTTTCGTCAAAAATTGTACAGATTTTTAAATACAAAAAGCAATTTTTTTACAAAAAAATACTTGTGCATAAAAATGTTTTTTATAACTTGAACCGGTATAATTATATAAAATTAAGCAAATCTTAAAATTCTTTTTAGGTTAATGCGAAGCGTTCATTTAAGCAAGAATGCGTTAACAAAACATCTGTCAATTATCTGTTTTATTAATCCCTATATTTTTTAAAAGGTGCGAGACTAAATACAATGAACCAGTCACAACAACTATATTCGAGTCTGTAATAGAAAGCATTTTTTTAAAAGCCTTATCTGGGTTTACGACAACCTCACAATTACTAGAAATTTTTAGTAAATCTACCTCTTTCTTAACCAAATAAGGATCTGCAGAGCTTATATTTGTACATTGGTCAATTTGGCTAAAATCAGTAAATACAATTTTTTTAGCCAATTTAGAAATAGATCTGGTCATGTTTTTGTAATCTTTACCTTTTTTAAAGGAAACTAAAAAGTTAAATTGAGTTTTTTTAAACCTCTCTTTCAAACTTGCTAAAAATGCCCTCATTTTTTGAGGATTATGAGCTCCGTCAAAAAGCACGGTCTTGTTTTTTATTTTATGAATCTCAAATCGAGCCGAAATTCTAAAGTTTAGCAGGGCTTCTTTTAATTTAGAAATATTTAAAGATAAATTTCTTAAATTCATAAACTCCTCAACAACCATTAAAGACAATGCCAGATTTTGCAGTTGATATTTTGGGCAATTAGAAAGCTGTAGTTTTTCTATGTATGTTTTTTTTCCGAAAAAATTAACTTCTAAATAACCATCTTTCAGCTGAATACCTTTTAGCACTTTTTTGTAATCACAAAAAGTATAATTAGCAGATTTTTTTTCACAAACTTTTATAAACACATTATTAACATTTTTTTTATTTTTTAATAAAAATACTCGATTATTTCTATGTATAATGCCTGCTTTTTGAACAGCAATCTTTGATGTGGTTTTTCCTAATACGTCCTGATGATCAAGGCCGATCTTGGTTATAACAGCAAACTTATCTTGAGAGTTTGATGAATTACTTGCATCCAATAAGCCACCAAGTCCCGTTTCAACAACAGCCACATCTACTTTATTTCTCTCAAAAAAAACATAAGCCATCGCCATTAATATCTCAAAATAAGAAGGGGATTTAAATTCTGTCAGCTTCATTTTTTCAATCGCTGGAGATATGTATCGGTAAAGATTTAAAAAATCATTCTGAGTAATTGGTATTCCGTTTATCTGTATCCTCTCTCTAACAGAGTAAATATGAGGAGAGATAGTAAGTCCTACTTTCAATCCTTGCGACGTAAGTAACTGAGATATAAATGTGCAAACTGATCCTTTGCCACTTGTACCTGCTACATGAATAACTTTTATTTTATTTTGTGGATTTCCTAATAAGGTCATGAAACACTGTACTCTGTCAAGAGTTGGTTTACCTTTATAAGACATATTGAACTTTACAAATTCATTTAAATGGGACTTAAGCTCAATGTAACTCTTAATTTCAGTTTGTTTTTTCATGAAATGTTTAGTAATCTACCAATGATATATAATAAGTTTTAATATGATACCACCTAAAGATAACAAAATTTACGAACTTATAAAAAAAGAGAGTCAAAGACAGCGAGAGGGAATTGAACTTATTCCTTCCGAAAATTATGCATCGCTGGCAGTTAGAAGACCGCTCTCTTCCTCGTTAGTGAATAAATATTCTGAAGGTTATCCTGGAAAAAGATACTATGGAGGAAACGAATTTATTGATGAAATTGAGATTGTTGCAATTGAGAGAGCAAAAAAATTATTCGGCGTTGAATATGCAAATATTCAACCTTATTCCGGATCTACCGCAAATTTTGCTGTTTATATGGCAACATGTAAACCCAATGATACAATCATGGGGCATGCACTTTCAGCTGGCGGACATCTGACACACGGTTCAAAAGTTTCATTTAGTGGTGTTTATTTTAATAGCATTCAATACTCTATAAAAGATGATAAAGACGATGAAAATGGTTTATTCGACTTCAATGAAATTAGACACTTAGCGTTAAAGCACAGACCCAAATTAATCTGGGTAGGCGCTTCTGCTTATCCGTTACGAATTCCTTTTGATAAATTTGCCAAAATTGCTGATGAGATTGGGGCATATTTAGCCGCCGATATCGCTCACATTGCGGGTTTAATTGTCGCAGGAGCACACCCTGATCCAGCACCTCATGTCCATATCATTACCTCAACAACTCACAAAACACTTAGAGGGCCAAGAGGCGGAATTATTATGGTCACAAAAAAAGGATTGTCAAAAGATACAGATCTACCAACAAAGATCAATAGGGCGGTATTCCCTGGACTACAAGGTGGACCTCATGATAACCAAACCGCTGGCATTGCCGTAGCTCTTTACGAGGCTATGCAACCAGATTTTAAGAAATATTCCTATCAAATAGTTAAAAACTCTCAAACCCTCGCCAAAGAATTACTAAGTGGCGGATTAAGATTGATTGGTGGCGGGAGTCAAAACCATTTGATACTTGCTGATCTAACGCCGACTCATGGAGTTGGCGCAGGTTTTTTTGCAGAATTTGCTTTAGATAAAGTAGGCCTTACATTGAATAAAAATACAGTTCCTGACGAAAAAAGCTCTCCGTTTTATCCATCTGGTATAAGAATTGGAACGCCTGCCGCAACAACTAGAGGCATGAAGGAACCTGAAATGATAATAATTGGACAAACTATTCTCGAAGTGTTAAATTTAATAAAAAAATATAAACTTCCTGCATTTAAAGAAGACAGGGTCAAGTATTTAAAAAGTTTTCGAGAGGATATTAGCAAAAATTCGGAGATCAAAATAATAAAAACTAAAGTAAAAAAATTGGCTACAAAATTTAAAATACCTTAAATAAATCTCCTTTACACAGATAAGGAAATACCTTTGGCAGTAAGGTATAATTATGGCATGATTCTTAAACTACTTATCATAGCCGATGTAGTCATGTTACTTTTTTTAGGTTTAGCTTGGCAACTTCTCCCTGAAGAGATACCGTTATACTACTTGTCCAGCTGGGGCAAAGATCAAATCGCTCCGCTATGGCAGATTATATTCATCCCGATTACTATGCACATTTTTTATGGTATCAATAACTTCATAACTAAGAAATTTTTAAAAAATGAAGACCTGTTGATTCATATTCTTAATTATTCAACGGTATTTCTAATAATTGGTCTTACCGGTGTTTTTTTAAAAATACTTATTCTTGTAACTTGAAATCGATATGTTTTTAAATCACTTATTAGTAATATTAACCGCAGCTATCTTCTCCTTATTCACAACTCCTTTTGCAATTCGTATTGCGAAAAAATGGGGTCTAGTCACAGATAGTAAAAAAAACAAACACCCAGCGCATACGCATAAGGGAGTCATTCCAAGAGCTGGCGGAATACCAATTTTTTTCTCTTTGCTATGTGGATCTTTGATTTTTTTACAACTCGACAGTTTAATTACCAGAATATTGATAGCAAACTTTTTATTATTGATTGTTGGCCTACTTGATGACAAATACGACTTGTCACCATATCTGAGATTTTTTTTCAACCTTGTAATTTCCGCAATTGTTGTAAGTGGTGGCCTTGGAATACCTTTTATCTCAAACCCTTTTGGAGAGGTGTTTAGATTAGATCAATTTGTATGGAAGATTGAACTGTTTAATTATGAATTTAGTTTTCTATATCTTGCAAATTTAATCGCTATTTTATGGTTGACTTGGATGATGAATATGGTCAATTGGAGCAAAGGTGTTGATGGTCAACTGCCAGGTTTCGTTGCAATTACTGCTTTTTTTCTAGGAATCTTATCTCAAAGATTTACGGCACATAATGTCGAGATTGAGACTGTTATGATTTTGTCCTTCATAATTGCAGGCTCATATCTGGGATTTTTGCCATTTAACTTTTATCCTCAAAAAATTATGCCTGGATACGGAGGAGGAGCTATGGCTGGCTTTCTACTGGGTATTTTATCTATCTTGTCTTTTGGCAAATTCGGAACTGCAATTTTAGTTTTGGCAATACCGATTATTGATGCAATCTATGCCTTATTAAGGAGAATCATAAACAAAAAGTCACCATTTAAAGGCGATCGAGAACATTTTCATCATAAATTATTAGAGATAGGTTGGGGCAGGAGAAGAATTGCAGTTTTTTATTGGTCAATTTCCATAATACTTGGCTTTGCAAGTCTATTTTTATCAGGTTTAGAGAAAATTTTTGCATTCCTGACTGTAGCTGTTATCGTCATGGTATTTATCTTTGCCATTGAGAAACTTAAGAAAATGAAATAATAATCTAAAATACTATAGTTTTAAATCTGTTTTTGCTTTTTTAAAAATTTTTATCAACTTATCTATATCTGATTTTTTGTGCCTAGCACTAATCTGTACCCTTATCTCATCTCGCCCGATCGGTACCACGGGATAACTAATATTAGTTATAAGAATGTTGTTACTGTACATATATTCAACCAAATGTTTCGTTTTTGCCGTATCCCCAATCAAAACTGGCTGAATGGCATGGTCAGATTGTGCCGCCATTTGAAATCCTATCTGCTTAATTTTTTGCTTAAAATATTGAGTATTATTTTTTGACTTATCAAGCAATTGAGTACCTTTCTCTGTTTGCAACATTTTAACTGCTGCCAGTGCGGCTCCGGCTGTTCCCGGTGAGATAGAATTCGAATATATGTAAGTTGCTGAGCTTTCTCTAAGATAGTTTATAACTGCTGATGACCCTACAACATAACCTCCATCTGAGCCGAATGCTTTACCAAAAGTGCCAACTAGTACATCTGCCTTAGTTTTTTCTAATTCCTCTACACCGCGCCCTGTTTTTCCTGATATTCCAACCCCGTGACAATCATCTACTACAAGAAAAATGCCAAGTGGAAATTTTGATTGATGCTTATTGATTATTTTTTTTATTTCTGATAATTTTTGATATTCGCCAAGCATAGAAAACACTCCATCAGTCACAACTACAGCCCGTTTTACCTTAGTATGAAAACTGGTCAAAACGTTATCTAAAGAAATAGCATTCATATGTTCAAAAATAGCCCTTTTCTCTTTAGGTAGACCTGTTAGCCTTATTCCGTCAATTATACTTCTATGATTTAAGGAATCTGATATAAAAGCCACGTCCGAATCCAATAACGAATCCTTTGTCAGGCCCTGTGATAGACAAAACATAGTTGCTAAATTAGCTGCAAAGGCAGATGAAAAAATCATGCCGTCTTCCCTTTGATGAAATTTCGCAATAGCTTGCTCTAATTCTTTATAAACTCTTAGTGTTCCAGAGATAAACCTAACTGCACCAGGTCCCGAACCATACAATCTAGCTGAGCTGGATTCTGATTTTTCTAAAGCCTTGTCATGTCTTAAGCCAAGATAGTCATTTGAATTGAACACAAGATATTCTTTTCCCATAATAATGGCTTTTTTTGATGTATCTTTCGAAAAACCTTCAATTATGTTTTCGTACCTTTTAGTTGTTTTTAAAGCATCAATTCTAGACACTTCGTTTTTGAGCAACGTTATGAATGCTTCATTATTCACGATTTTTGAGAGATAAATTTTAACTTTAAATTTTTTATCATATCTATCGTCATTTTGTTAAGATCAAATTCATGTTCCCATCCCCAATCTTTTCTAGCAACTGAATCTTCAATTGATTTAGGCCATGTCTCCGCAATTTTTTGACGATGATCAGGTTTGTAAGTTACAGTTACTTTAATGTGTTTGTTTATCTCATCTGCCAGATCTTTTGCTGTAAAACTCATTGCAGCAAGATTATAGCTAGTTCTAATAGAAATATTTTCAGATTCTTCTTCCATTATCTTGATAGTCGCCTTAATGGCATCATCCATGTACATCATAGGCAGGGTGGTATCTGCTGAAACAAAACATTCATAACTCCCCTGTTTAATACCATCATAAAAAATCGCTACAGCATAATCTGTAGTCCCACCTCCAGGTGGAGTTTTCCAACTGATTATACCTGGATATCTTAACGACCTGACATCGACTCCATATTTTAAAAAATAATATTGACACAAGAGCTCGCCAGCTACTTTTGTTACACCATACATAGTAGATGGTTCAAGTACAGTTTTTTGAGGGGTATTCTCTCGAGGGGTCGTTTTACCAAAGGCAGCAATAGAACTTGGCCAAAAAATTTTCAATCTTTTTTCAACAGCTAAATCCAATATATGCTTCAAACCGTTCATATTGATATCCCACGTCACTGAAGGATCGATTTCCCCTTTAGCTGAAAGCAAAGACACAAGATGAAAGACTGTATCAATTTTATATTTATCGATAATTTGTGACATAAACTGCTTGTTAGTTATCTCACCTCTCTCTACAATCCCTTTATAATCTGATGGAATGTTGTGATGACCTAGTGCGACAATATTTTCTGATGAATATTTTTTCTGAAGTTCGGGAACCAACTCTGAACCAATCTGGCCAAAAGCACCAGTAACCAGTATTTTTTTCATATTTTTTTTAATAAATTTATATAAAATAATAGTCGTCAGAAAATTTAAAATCCTTCTTTGCAGTTTCAAAATTTCAAAGTAACGATTTGTTAAAAAAATATTCTAGTGTATGCAATTTAGTGTTTTTTGGGTCTGTGGAACAGTTGACGTTCAGATTGCTTGATCTTTGCTATCGAGCAAGTAAAGTTCCGGCAAACAGAATACTTGCTAAATTAGCGTGTGTCAGTAACTTCTTATAACTGCTTAATCAGTTATATATATCTTTGATGATTATGTAAATCATATCCGTTGCGTTTAATTGTTGAGACAGTAAAATGATATCGTTTAAAAGGCAAAAATAGCGGCGTCAAGGTATAATAGACCTAATGAAATATTTTATTAAAACTTTTGGATGCCAACAAAACTCTGCCGATTCAGAAAGAGTAGATCAGGCATATAAATCACGTGGTCACACTAAAGCCCAAAACTATAATGATGCCAACTTTGTCATTATCAATACCTGCATGGTCAGAGAGTCGGCAGAAAACAGAGTTTACGGTCTTGTAAATAATTTAAAATCAATAAAAGAAGAAAAAATAAAGAGAGGTGAGTTTTATAAAATAATTGTAACAGGTTGCATGGTCGGAATTGCGTTTCGTGATAAATCAGGAAAATTCCTAAACAAAATAAGAAATGCCATGCCGGCTGTAGATGAATTTATGCCTATTGAAGAAGTGGGTTTTGATAACGAACCTGTAAGGCAGGATGATGATCAGGCTTGGGTACCCATTTCAAACGGTTGTAATAACTTTTGCACTTTCTGCATAGTACCCTTTACCAGAGGAAGAGAAATTAGCAGACCCTACCAAGATATTATAGATGAATGTTTGCATTTAAAAGCCAAAAGATTTAAGAAAGTGACGCTACTTGGTCAAAATGTAAATTCTTATGGTGCCGATTTGATCCTTGGCAAAGAAAATGTGCATGTTATGCGCGATATTGGTAAGACGTATTTTGAAAATGAAGGAAATCTAAAATCTCTCACCGATTTTTCAAATCTATCCTCTATTAAAGCCAAATTTACTTACAATGGGCGACAGATTGAACCAGTATATGTCAAGCATCTTGGGAAGATGCGAATTCCAACGCTATTTCCATACTTATTAGAAGACGTAGCTGCAATGGATTTTGAAGCAGTCAATTTTATATCGTCAAATCCATGGGATTTTTCAGATGAGCTGATTGATGTTATATCAAGATATGAGAACATATCACGAACTATACATTTACCGGTGCAATCCGGAGATGATAATGTTCTTAAGAGAATGAATAGATGGTACACGGCAGAAGAGTATTTAAAGATAGTAAACAAGTTGAGAACCAAAGTCAAGAATTTCAAGATAACAACAGACATCATTGTAGGTTTTCCAGGTGAAACAGATGATGAATTTAATAACACTCTAAAACTTGCAAAAGACGTTGGCTTTGAGAAAGCCTACATCTCGATGTATTCACAAAGACCGATGACGGCAGCTACAAAAGTTATGAACGACGATATCCCTCATACCGTCAAAAAAAAACGCTGGCAGAAACTTGAAACAACAATTAACAGCCATTTTTAATTTTGAAAGTGATACCATTAATGCATGAACAGCAGGCTTCGTAGCTTGAAAATTTTAAATCACCCACTCCATCAAATATTTCTGAATAATTTTCTATTTTTTTTCCTAGTAGGCATTATCTTATTTGCATATTCTCTATATCAGGCAAGACTTGATCTCAGAAAAATTGCAGAACGATCTAGGTACTGTTAACATAAATAGAAATGATGTACTATGAAAGAATGCTTACCCAACATCACTACGAAACAATCTTTCAGTATCTACCAATACCAAGAAAGCCTCCTAAGTACAGTGCACAACAGGTGATCGATGGCAT
>JBEIIR010000012.1:0-20007 GCA_040380695.1 Gammaproteobacteria bacterium
TGGGGCATAACCAAGCTCGAAAGTCTGCATCAGAACTTCATTAATCTGTCTATTTTTAAGATACTCATAAGCCACTTTCGCATGATGTGTTTTAGTTAACAGATAGTTATAGTATTTAAGTGCCAGATTGTTGATAGCTATTAACTTTTGATGATATTGCCACTGTTTATTGTCAAATTGACTATCTAAAAGTTCTACTCCTGTTTGCTTAGCAAGCTCAACCAGCGCTTCATAAAAACTTACATTTTCCCATTTCATTAAAAATGAAATCACATCTCCGCCAACTCCACAACTACCAAAACAGTGCCAAATCTGCCTATCAGGTGAAACTATAAAAGATGGGGACTTTTCTTGATGAAACGGACATACGCCCTTAAGATTTCTGCCTGCGCGAGATAATTTAACGTATTTACCGACAAACTGTACAATATCCAGTTTCGCCTTTATTTCTTCCACTTGATTTTTCATCTAATATTTTGGTGAATCAACACTTTGCCACTTGCTTTATCTTTTAAAATCCTATTATAATGTTTGAAATGTTATATTTGTACCTCGAATCAAATTCAATCAGACTGCTTTATATAAAAAAAAGCATGCTTGGTCAGTATGAAACCTCATTTCAGAAAAAAACTTTTCCTTCAAATATTATAGATCATTCCATTCCTGAAGATTGTCAAATATTATCCCTAGAAATAAAAGATGTTTTAAATAATTTACCAAATGGTCAAAATAGAGAGAAAGACGTAGTGCTCATATTACCTCAAAAAACATTTGCTTATTTTAGTGAGGAGTTGCCTGACGGATTATCCAGCGAAGCAATAACTCAATTTGTAAATACTCAAGCCAGAACTAAACATCGTATAGACTCATCAACAAGCTATTGCGACTTTGTGATAACTCAAAGTGAAGAAAAAAAGAAAGCCTCTTTTTATGCCATAACTCACGAAACCTTAAAAATCTATAAAAAAACACTCTCCCTTTGTGGCTTAGAACTTAACACAGTCATTCCGGATACTCTATCTTATTTTACTCTTTTTGAAAAAACCCTCAGAAAGAATAAAACTGAAAAAATCTGGTATGTTAGATACGACAATGATAAAATCTCAAGCTATCTTTACGATTCCTTTGGATTGCTACCGGAAAGCTATTGGGAAGAGCCTATGCCCCCAGGCAGAATTCTTGAAAAAATTTTACATAAAAAAGCGGCTGAATACCTTGCTAAAGAAACAAAGATAAATAGACTTATTATTTCTGGTAAAAGTTCTGAAACTATCAGACAAGACACTTTCACAAAACAGGTTGGCGTCTGGACTAATCCATTAAAAAAGATTATTCCAACATTCTATGCTGATTATTTAAAATTACTAACGCCACAAATTCCAAATGCCGAAGTACCGGTGCTTTCTTTTGACATGATTCTTGGAGCCTTTATATTTGTAGCTGAGAATAAACAATTCTCCTTAACTAAAAACTCTGTTCATACAAAAGAGCAAGTTGCACCACTAAAAACTTTTAAACTACCGCGATTAAAGTTAGTCTTTCCAATAAAAACAATAGTTTTTTTTGTGTTGTCAGCTTTTTTTACCTATCTTGCATTAGTCGGAGCAGCTAGTCTAAACTTAGGTAAAATTATTGCAGATATACCAAACAATGTCCCCAATATTCAATTTCCAGCAACTGCTCCCTCACCAACACCATCAGCAACCCCAACAGATACTCCTCCCACTCCAACGCCAACCCCTCAAATCGATAAAAGTTCTGTGAGAGTACAAATTTTAAACGGTTCTGGTGTAAAAGGTAAAGCTACTGTTGTAAAAAATTTCTTAAGAGAGAAAGGTTACGAAAACATACTAACAGGTAATGCTGAAAATTTTGGTTTCGAGAAAACGGTTATTCAGACCAAAAAAGATGGTGACAGATTAAAAGATACCATTTTTCAAGATATTAAATCTGAGATATTGGACGAACCGGATTTTGAATTATTAGATGACGACTCTGCCTCTGATATAGTACTTATTTTTGGACAGGATTTTAGATAAGCATTCCTGTTTGGTATACTTACGACATAAATATGGAAGATGAAAAGGTTAAAAAACTACGCGACACGCTTGAAAAAATCAAGCTCAAACTAAATCCGACAAATCTAGCCGAAGAACTTCAATCTCTTGAGGCGCGAACTTACGAGCCCAATTTCTGGGAAAACCACGAAGAAGCAGCACAAGTTATGAAAAGAATTAACGATATAAAAAAAGAGCAAGAAGATTGCGAGATGATGGATTTGCTTCTCGAAAGTAAAGAATATGAAGAGGCCAGCAAAATGATAAAAAATTATGAAATTAGATTGTTCTTATCTGGCAAGTATGATAAAAGTAATGCAATATTTGCAATTCATGCAGGCCAGGGAGGTACGGAAGCAATGGATTGGACAGGTATGCTCTTTAGGATGTATACGCGTTTTTTTGAAAGAAAGGGTTTCAAATTTGAAGAAATAGATAGAGTACCAGGTGAAGAAGCTGGTATAAAGTCTACGGTTTTAAACGTTTACGGACCATACGCCTATGGTTTTTTAAAATCTGAAGCCGGAGTTCATAGATTAGTTCGGCAATCTCCTTTCAACGCTGATGGCTTAAGACAAACCTCTTTTTCTCTAGTAGAGGTTTTACCTATGATTGAGGATAAAGAAATCAATATAAAAGAGGAAGATCTTGATTGGCAGTTTTTTAGATCAGGCGGAGCAGGTGGACAAAATGTAAATAAAGTATCGACTGCGGTAAGACTTATTCACAAACCAACCGGTCTCACAGTAACATGTCAACAAGAACGCTCACAACTTCAAAACAGAGAAACTGCTCTAAAGTTACTAAGAGCAAAACTTTGGGAGCTTCAGGAAGAGCAAAGAGAGAAGAATCTTTCAACTTACAAAAAAGATACGCAAGCTTCTTGGGGAAGACAAATCAGATCATATGTTTTGCATCCTTATAAATTAGTTAAAGATCTTAGAACACAACACGAAGAAACTCAAACTGATAGAGTGCTGGATGGAGAGATTGAGCAATTTGTAGAAGCGTATCTGAGAAACCCTTCAAATATTACATAAAAATATAAAAAATATGATATTCTAATCCATATATGCCATTATCTAATAGACATCTACTTCACAACTTTGATTCCGGTGTAGTCAAAAAAATATCTCTCCCAGTTGCCTCTTTGATAATTACCACCTCGTTAGTTGCGGGTGGCGTTTCAGGATTTGCTGCAACTTCATTTAGTAACAGGGGCGATACAAACAATGCTCAATCTGCTAAAGCAGAATTAAATAATCCCCAAAGTTTAGATAAAAAAACCGCGGGCATAAAGGATACTAAAACTTTTCCTGATCAAGCTGAGGGTATTTTAAGGGAAGGTGGATTTGAGGGTGAAGGCAGCTATCATCTCGAAAGACCGGGAGGAAAGAGTCAGAATGCTTACCTAACTTCTTCAACAATTGATTTATCTGAATTTATTGGTCAAAAAGTAAAGGTTTGGGGAGCTACTTTTCGTGCCTCTAAGGCAGGTTGGCTTATGGATGTTGGATATCTGGAAGTATTGTGATAAATTTACCTTTCGTGCTATACTGAAATCATGATTTCATTGCAGAATATCACAATAAAATTTCCCTACAGTAATACTGCCCTTGATTCTATCAGCTTCGACGTTGAAGATAACGAGTTTATTTATTTAGTTGGACCTTCTGGTGCCGGCAAAACAACAATTTTGAGAGCGCTTCTTAACGACATCACCCCTTCTCAAGGAAGTATAGTAATATCAGATTATGAAATAACAAATCACAAATTTAAACATAAAGCCAAGCTTCGACAGTTAATCGGAGTAGTTTTTCAAGATTTTAAAGTCTTGCCTGAAAAAACAATTTATGAAAATATTGCTATCTCCATGAGGGTCAAAGATTTTGAAGAATCAGAGATCAAAAATGAGGTTGAGAAAGCGCTTGAACTGACAGGCATCTCAGATAAATCAGAAAAATTTCCGGTTCAATTATCAGCTGGTGAATTACAAAGAGTAGCCATAGCAAGAGCAATAGTTGGAGATAGGCCGATTATACTCGCCGATGAGCCAACTGGTAACTTAGACCCTAAAACAACATGGGAGATAATGGATATTTTTAAACGATTAGAAAAAACCAGAACCATCCTTTTTGCCACCCATAATACAGATATTGTAAATAGCATGAAAAGAAGAGTTATAGTGTTAAGAAAAGGCAAAATTGTCTCCGATAAGAAAAAGGGAGGGTATGAGATATGAATGAAGTTTTTACCTCTTTAAAAAGAACGCCATATCAAACGTTTGCGGCTTTATCAGTTTTATTTTTTACACTTCTTTTATCCGGCTTACTTTTTATCTCGCTAACTTTTCTTCAAGGATTGTTAAATTATGTTGAAACTCGGCCAAGAATAATTGTTTATTTTCAAGTCAAAGCAACTGAGGATCAAATATTTGCCGTAAAAGATAAAATTGAAGCGTCAGGAAAATCATCCAAAGTCACATATATCACACAAAATCAGGCCTATGAAATATATAAAGAGTTTTCAAAAAATGACCCCTTACTAGTTGAGATGACATCGCCCGATGTACTACCACCTTCGCTTGAAATTGATGCAAAAGACCCAAAATTTCTCAGCGAAATTTCTGAGTTAATCTCAAAAGAACAGGGTGTAGATGAGGTGCAATTTCAGAAAGATGTCGTAAATAATTTGTTGTCGCTTACCGGAAATGTGCGTAGAATAACTCTAATTTTTTTCTCCTATCTTTTGTTTATGTCGGTAATTGTATTAACAACCACCCTTTCTTTTAAAATTGCTTTAAAAAAGGACGAGATTGCTGTCTTAAAGCTACTAGGAGCAACAAATAATTACATTAGAAAACCATTTTTTAAAGAAAGTGTGTTTCTAGGCATAATAGCAACAGCACTGGCCAACATATTCCTTATCACTCTGCTCATAGGAATGAACAACTCTTTAACATTGTATTTTAGCGATGTCGGTAAGCTTACATTTCGTTTGTTAGGGTTACCACTTCAGGTTTTTCCGTTTAATCTGACATTTGCAGCATTAACTCTGACTGTGACTGGAGTATTCAGTTTTGCAATCACCTCAATATCCAGTTTTATGGCGACTAATAAGTATTTGAAGTAATAACTTTTTTTATGGTAAATAAGGTACTAACCAAAAATTTAATACGCTTATTGCTATGTCTTTTACTAATTTTGACATCATTGTCTTTTTCAGAATCTACCTTTGCTCAGTCAGTAAACACAGAGACGGCCAATGACCAGTCTAGTCAGGCAAAAAGAGAAATAGAACAAAAAATTGCTGAGTATGAACAGAAGTTGTCTGAGGTAAGAACACAGAAAAACACATTATCGGCACAATTAAGCTACATGGATACTCAAGTTGCCATAACAGAGCTTAGAGTAAAACAGACTCAAGAAAAAATAAAACAGATGGAGGAAGAGATAAGTGTTTTAGGTGCCCGAATTGTGAACCTGGACAACTCTTTAAATAAACTCTCAAACACACTTCTTCAAAGAATTGCTACAGGTTACAAAAATAGAGATGTTTCATTATTTGATCTATTACTAGATAGCTCAAGCGCCAACGAGCTTATAAACAGACTCAAATACTTTGATTTAGCTCGAGAAAAAAATCAAAAAACACTTCTTCAAGTACAAGAAGCAAAGAGTAACTTTGAGGAGCAGAAAGATCTTCGTGAAAAAAGAGCAGAGAAACTGGAAGATTTAAAACTATCTCTTATTAGACAACAAAATGAACTAGAAAGACAAAAAATTGAGAAAAGAATTTTACTGTCAGAAACTCAAAACGATGAACAACGCTATTCTGCACTCATCGAAGAAGCTAAAAGACAGATTGGGGCTTTCAAGAGATTTGTACAAACAACCGGAGCAAGTATAATCGGCGCTGATGGTTTAGGTACAGGTGAAGGTGGGTGGTACCTTTCTCAAAGAGATGAAAGGTGGGCAAGACTAGCGATGGGTTCATCTAACGAATCTGTGCTTGATGTTGGATGCTTTATCACAAGTATTGCAATGGTAATGAGAAAGGACGGCATCAGTGGATTTAGCCCAGCTAGTATGTCTACCAATCACACTTATTTCGTCCCGCCCACCGCTTATATGTATAAGCCATCACGTTTTAATGGGTCGTGGCCAAACGGTAAAAACTATAAAAACATAACTTTTTCGCAAGTCGCGGATTATCTATCAAGAGGTACGCCAGTCATTGCCGGAGTTCAGGGCGCCAGTCACTATATCGTACTTAAAAAAACCCAGGACAGCACTTTCATTATGAACGATCCGATTTATGGCCCTGATAAGAAAGTTTCAGAGTACTATGCACTATCCGGACCGTACGGTGTTTTTGAATAAAATAAAGAAATTAATGTGTATAATTACATCATGTTTGTTGTGTTAATTATATTCATTTTTTTTCCAAAACTAGTCTCTGCACAGTCTTATTCACTATATCTTTCTGAGATAGGTATAGAGCCCACACAACAAGTTGAAATTATAAATACTCAAAACACGGAAGTAGACATATCAGGATATTATATAGACGATGATTCGGGAACTACATTTTTTACTATTCCACCAAATTCAAAAATACCACCCAACAACTGCATTGTATTTTCAGGTAATTTTAATTTAAATAAAACCACTCCCGATACACTTAGATTTTTTACCAATAAACAAACACCAACAAATACAAATGCAGAATTAGTTGACTCATATACTTACTCAAAGAGTCCAAGTGAAAATCTCTCTTTTCAAAGGGATATAAGCATAGACAATAAATGGGAGATAGCTAGTTCAACATTTGGATTACTAAATAAAACCAAAGAGCCCTGTTTTAAAAATATTATATCTCCAACCGTTACCACAGCTCCAACTTTAATCCCAACAATAACCCCAACCCCCTCGCCCACCTTAAACCTGATACCAACTCCGACATTAAAGCTTTTTAGAAATTTTAAAAAAGATTTAGAAGCGAATAAAATCTTAATTTCAGAAGTTTATGCAAATCCTAACAATTTAGAAAATGAATGGATAGAGGTTTTTAATAGCCACCCATATGAGATTTATTTTTCTTCCTGGTTTCTTGATGACTTAGAGGATTCTGGCGGCAGTCCAAAGCAAATTTCTGGCATGATTTGGCCCAACGAATACGCCGTCTTCCACCTTAGCACTGGTATATTTAACAATGAGTCAGATGACGTCCGATTACTTGATCAGGATATGAAAGTAATTGACACCATGTCGTACCAACGAACTATCAAAGGAGTTTCGTACGGCAGAAATTTAAACAATAATAGTTGGTGCTTTCAACTTTCAACTCCTTACAACCATAACGCAAACTGCCTTGACACAAGTACCCCATTTCCCTCAGTAACTTTGTCCCCCTCGATCAAAAATCCCGATTACAAAAATCAGATAACTACTAAGGAGGAGATTCCAATAACTTTAAAGTTGATCCCGACTGTGAAAAAGTCAAACATCTATTTCTCATCAAGTACAAGCACTAATTCACAAACATTAAAAGAGGAAGTCGAACGTCCCCCCGAAGAAATTATAAAAAATTCTGTCAAAAAAAACGCCTGGCAATCAATATGTTATTTTACTTATTTAACAGTATCAATCGTTGCTATTGCTGTTAAAATTAAGAATGGATTTTAAAAAGGCAATAAAAAATTGGGCGCCGGCAATTTTATTCATGTTGCTAATTTTTTATCTCTCTTCTCAACAGAGAGTAGCCATAAGTACTGAATTTACCGTAAATTTTTTATTTTTTAAATCGTTACATGTTGCTGAGTATGCAATCTTGTTTTTGTTAATTTTCAGGGGTTTTTATCGCAGTTTTAAAAAACTTTCACTAAAATATGTCCTCTGGTTTAGCGTCCTACTAACTTTGACATATGCAATCTCTGATGAAATTCATCAAACTTTTGTTCCAACTAGGACAGGGTCTTTAACTGATGTATTTATAGATAGTGTTGGAATATTTTTAGCTAAGTACTATACTGAGACATACATAGAAAATTTAAAAAAATATATATGAAATCGCTGGTTAAATTTTTCAAACACCTATTTACACCACATCCAACAAACGGTTATCGCTCTAAGATTATCCATCACGACATGCTGACAGGTTATCTGGTTTTTGCACTTTTTTTAACCTTCGCTATAAATCACCTGCAAACAAAAAATGGCTCAATTTTGGGATATGCAACTGATATAACAGCAAATAAACTATTTCATTTAACCAATCAGGAGAGAGAAAAAGATGGCTTAGAGATGTTAACTTACAGTGTAAAACTTCAGGAAGCGGCCCAAAAAAAAGCCGAAAATATGTTTTTAAATGACTACTGGTCTCATTACGGACCAAACGGTGAAACCCCGTGGCAGTATATTCTTTCCACAGGTTATCAGTATGAATATGCAGGAGAAAATTTAGCTAAAAATTTCTTATTTTCCGACGGCGTTGTAAGGGCATGGATGAATTCTCCAACTCACAAGGAGAACATATTAAGGAAAGATTACACTGAAGTCGGCTTTGCCGTAGTTGATGGTGTTTTGAATGGCGAGGAGACAACTTTAGTTGTTCAGATGTTTGCCAAACCATTATATGCATCGGTTACAAAAACTGTAGAGCACCAATCAGGTGACCCCGTTTTATACGCAAAAGGAGAGACTCAATCAATTACACAAGAAGCTAATAAGGGCTCTTTCTATTCGTTATTTGTAAACATTAATGTAATATTCTTTATAATCCTTATTTCAGCCTTAGCCCTTGATTTCTATTTTGCCTCAAAGCTTAATCTCATACATTTAAAAGGTAAAAATTTGATACATATCCTTTTTCTTGGTACCCTTACTATTGGAATAATTTTTATAATTCAAGGAACGATCATCTGAGCCTATGCATATCATCAAACACTCTATAAAAGAATTTCAAAAACATTTATTTGATTATCTGCTTTTTGTAACTGCTTGCGTAATTTTCATACTTACGGTAAGTATATTTCGAGGGGAAAGATTGATGGAATATCTAGCAGTCGCCACATTTGTTTTATTTTATATATGCTGGGGTATTTACCATCATATAGTGGACAATACATTGCGATTTAGAATAGTCTTTGAGTATATACTTTTTGGTGCAATAGGCTTATTTTTACTTAAAATAATTATTATTCCATAAAAAAAATTTTCGTTTATAATATACTTCATGAAGGGTATAATTCTTGCAGGTGGACGAGCTACTAGACTTAGGCCACTCACAAAAATAACATCAAAACAACTTCTTCCGGTTTATAACAAACCGATGATTTATTATCCAATTAACACTTTAATCAAAAGTGGTATCAAAGATATTCTTATAATTATAGCTCCAGAATATGCTGGGCACTTCCTAAATCTCTTGGGCTCAGGAAGAGATTTTGGTGCAAAATTTACATTTGAGATTCAAGAAGAACCTAGAGGTTTGGCAGATGCATTTATAGTTGGTGAGCAGTTTATTGGAAATGATTCTGTCACAATGATACTTGGGGACAACATATTTGATGAAGATTTTTCTCAAATTGTTAGAAATTTTAAATCTGGTGGACACGTTTTTGCAAAAGAAGTTTACGATCCACAAAGATACGGAGTAATAGAATTTGGTGAAGATATGAAAGTGAAATCTATCGTCGAAAAACCTCAAGAGCCAAAAAGTAACTTTGCCATGGTTGGATTGTATATACTTGATAACCGAGCATCTGAATTTGCTAAAAAAGTAAAACCCTCGGCTAGAGGCGAGATAGAGATTACGGAAGTTATAAACCAGTACCTTGAGAAAGGTGAGCTTAAAGTTACCAAACTAACTAGCATCTGGGAGGATGCTGGAACTTTTGATAGTCTTCTAAGGGTGAATAATTACTTTGCCAATAAAAAAGAGCAAATCTAATTGAGAACTAAAATGGCAAACTACTTAAGAAAAGATGTAGCTTTTATGTTAATATTTTAACTATATGGATTCTATTCAGATTCTTTTGATCATAATATTAGTCATTTCAACTGTCTTTGTCACAATTGTAGGCATTCAGCTTGTTTTAGTATTATATGAATCAAGAAAAATCTTAAAAAGCATTAACAAGGTCACTAAAGGATTTGATGAGATAAGTCAAGGACTTAAACATGGTCTTGGCGAAGCTACTGGCTTCTTAAATGGATTTAAAACCGTAATGAAAGTTATAGATGTTTACAAAGATGTCAAATCAGAAAAATCCAAAAAATAATCCTGAAACCTTCTGGTCCGGATACTCTCTTGGCATACTTTCTGGAGGGTTATTGATGTATGCATTTGGCACAAAAAAGGGACGAGATACTTTGAAAAAAATGCTCAGTCACTCAGAGACTATAGAAGAAAATCTCAATCAGATAATTGACTTGATTCAGAATAATATCATCGACAAAAAGAAATAAACCACAGAATTAAGTTGCAAATTGCTATTGACAATATTGCACCTCTACTGTATATTAAATAATCACCCTTTATAAGTTAGGGATATTTTTATTTGTTTAAAACTTCTTACCAAGCACACATGGCAAAAAAAACTAATCAAACTAACAGATCAAGTCGAATTATACTAGGAACCGAAGAAGAGTTTATTAAAAACTTTGACCTCATAGCAGTACAAAAAGAGTCATGGTCAAGATTTCTAAAAGAAGATCTCCCCCAAACAATAGCCGAATTTTTCCCAATTGAAGACTACACAGGCAAAAAACTTACTTTAAATTACGAAAATCTTATTTTTGGAGAACCAAGATATGACCTTGAAACTTGCATTAAGAAAAAACTTACCTATGATCAGCCAGTGTACCTACGACTCACAATTGATAACAAGAAAAACAACGAAAGTAAATCGCAGGATGTTTACTTTTTTAATTTACCCATAATGACAGATAAAGGTACATTTATAGTAAATGGCATTGAACGAGCCATCATAAGTCAAATCGCCAGATCGCCAGGAATATATTTTACAGCCGACATAGATAAAACAACCGGTTTGACTCTTTATAACGCAGAAATTAGACCACATATAGGGTCATGGGTTGATATTGCAATCAGCAAACATGGAGTTATTGAAATAAAAATCAACAAAAAGAGAAAGTTGGCAGCGTCTGTATTTTTAAAATTATTCGATGGCGAATCCAATACAGAGCTTTTTAAATATTTTGACGATCTCGATCGAGATCTATTTGAAAAATACATCGTACCGACATTTAAAAAAGATAAGACTCAGACCAAGGATGAGGCAGTCCTAGAATTCTACAGAAAAGTCAAACCAGGGGAGCCGCTCGTTCTTGAAAATGCATATAAAACGCTTAACGCACTTTTCCTTGACTCAAAAAGATATTCTATGAGTAAAGTTGGCAGATACAAGATTAATAAAAAACTAAATATAAACCTTAAAAATGAACCAGAAAACTATCTATTACATAAAATAGATCTTATCGCTACTCTAAAATATCTTCTAAAATTAACCAAAGGAGTAGGACAGTTTGATGACATCGACCATCTCGGCAATCGAAGATTGCGAACCGTAGGTGAATTAGTAGGTATGTATGGAATTAGAGCTGGAATGATTAGAGTTGAGAAAGAGGTCAAAGAAAGAATGAGCTTGATTACAAGTGACGTCAACCCAACCCCATCACAGGTTTTAAATAATAAACCGCTTATTGCTGCAATAAATTTGTTTTATAAAACAAATCAACTTTCTACAATAGTTGATCAAACTAATCCATTATCTGAACTTGATAATTTAAGACGCATTACAGTAGGAGGACCTGGCGGTATTGAAAAGCAAAGAGCATCATTTTCAATTAGAGACATTTCAGCATCTCAATACGGTAGAATAGATGCTATTAGATCCCCAGAAGGACCCAATATCGGAGTCGTAACATACATGGCCATGTACGCTAAAGTAAATGAGTATGGCTTTTTAGAAACTCCTTACAAAAAAATTGAAAAAATATATAAGAATGGTAAAACTCTCGCAAGAATATCCAATCAAGTAGATTATCTACAAGCGGATGATGAAGAAAGTCTATATATCATAGCTAATAATGTAGAAATTGATGAAAATGGATTCATCAAAGACGAGAATGTTGTCGCGAGACATATGGGAGAAGTAACAGAGGTAAGTATTGATAAAGTCGATTATATTGATGTTTCTCCAAGAGCAGCAATAGGTCTTTCGGGGTCAACAATACCATTTTTACAAAATGATGATGCAAGCCGTGCACTGATGGGAAGCCACATGCAATGTCAGGCAGTGCCACTTATAAAGCCACAGGCGCCAAGAGTTGGCACGGGCATGGAGAGCGTAATCTCTGCTGAATTAGGAAGAACTATACTTGCTCCTGAAAATGGCATTATAGAGTACGTTGATGGAGAAAAAGTTATCTTTAAAGGAGAATCGGGCGAAAAACACATTTTCAATCTAGAAAGATTTTTTAGAACCAATAAAAATGTCTCTTTCGACCAGAAACCTAGAGTTGAATTAAATCAGACCCTAAGAAAAGGGGATCTGATAGTAGATGGACCTGCAAGCGAGAACGGACAATTAGCACTTGGTCAAAACTTGGTTATTGCATATACATCGCTTCATGGTTTAGGCTATGAAGATGGCTTTGTGATCTCTGAGAGATTGCTTAAAGATGATGCATTCACCTCCATTACAAGTGAAGAATATGTAGTAGATGTTGTTGATACAAAACTTGGTCAAGAAGAACAAACAAGAGATTTACCAAATGTTAGAGAAGAGATACTCTTAAATTTGGATAAAGATGGTTTAGTGGTTTCAGGCACTCAGGTCAAAGGTGGTGATATTTTAGTAGGTAAAGTGGCTCCAAAAGGAGAGAGAGAACTTACGGCAGAGGAACGATTACTACGAGCAATTTTTGGAGAAAAAGCTAAAGATGTTAAAGACACATCTCTCCGAATGCCTTATGGTGATCGCGGAACAGTTGTTAACATTGATGTTATTGATGCCAAGAAGGATCCAAACGAACTAGAACCCAGCATTTTAAAGAGAGTGTTGGTTTACACCTCCCAATTAAGAAAAGTGAGTGTTGGAGACAAGTTAGCAGGTAGACATGGTAACAAAGGAGTCATAGCCAAAATACTGCCTCAATATGACATGCCTTATCTGGAGGATGGAACGCCTGTAGATATAATCATCTCTCCCCTATCTATTCTTGCCCGTATGAATCTTGGACAGCTTTTTGAAACAATCCTTGGTTGGATTGCTATGAAGAATAATAATTATATTTCAGTGCCAGTTTTTGAACAAATTAAAGAAGATTTTATATTTAGCGAATTAGCCAAATTAGGACTTAGTGCTGATGGCAAAATGAAGTTGTATGATGGGCAGACAGGTAAAGCATTTGATCGTCCAGTCCTTGTCGGAACAGGTTACATTATGAAATTAATTCATATGGTAGAGGATAAATTCCATGCCAGATCAGTCGGTCCCTACTCTCTAGTTACACAACAACCACTCGGTGGTAAATCCCAAATGGGAGGTCAAAGATTCGGAGAGATGGAGGTTTGGGCACTTGAGGCACACAGAGTACCCCACGTACTACAAGAGATGTTGACTCTTAAATCTGATGATGTAAGAGGAAGGCAGAAAGCCTTTGAATCCATCATTAAGGGTTTAGACATTCCGCAATCTAGCGTACCAGAATCTTTTAACGTTCTTGTTAAAGAATTAAATGCGCTAGGGTTATCAATTGATTACATTTCCTAACATGATAATGGACGATCCACAAATTTTAGACTTTTCAGGTTTAAAAATAAGACTTGCATCTCCTGAAGATGTACTTTCATGGTCTAAAGGTGAAGTTACCAAACCTGAAACAATAAATTACCGAACATTTAGACCAGAGAAAGATGGTCTATTTGACGAACGCATCTTTGGTCCAACTAAAGATTATGAGTGTTATTGTGGAAAATATAAAAGAATAAGATACAAAGGTATAGTATGTGATCGTTGCGGAGTCGAAATTACTTCTTCCGTAGTCAGGCGAGAAAGAATGGGTCACATACAACTTGCAACACCAGTTGCGCATATCTGGTATTTTAAAGGTGCGTCAAATCCAATCAGTATACTCCTTGATATACCGACTCAAACTTTAGAGCGAATCGTTTACTATGCATTATTCTTAATCACGTCAATTAATAAGGATAGGCAAACTGAGGTGACAACAGCTCTCGAAAAGATGAAGAACGAAGAACTTACAAAGCAAGAAACTTGGTTTGAGGAAGAGAAAGCAAAACTCATGAAAGTCTTTACCAAAGAAAAGACAGCGGTAGAGAAAAAAATCACCAATAAAGAACAGCTTGATTTAACTCTTCAAGAGATTGAAATCAAAGAAAGAGATAGTTTTAGAAAATTATCTGATAAATTTATTGACCGTAAATCTAAATATATTGCAATGTACGATAGATTGGAGAAGGTTGTAAAGTCAGTAGAGGTATTAGGTACAATTGAAGAAGAAGATTACCTCTTTTTTAAAGATTATGGTCTTGAAGATTTTGTTGAAGTTGGTATGGGTGCCGAAATTATTGATCACCTTCTAAAGAAGCAGAATCTGAAAGAACTTATAACCGATACTATGGGCAAAATCTCCAAAGCAAAGGGAGAAAAAAGAAGTAAATTGCTCAAAAAATTTAGATTGTTAGAGTCGTTTGTAAAGAGTAAAACCTCGCCAGAGTGGATGCTTATAAATGTGTTACCAGTCATACCTCCTGATCTGAGACCTGTTGTTCAGTTACCCGGTGGAAAATTTGCAACTTCAGATTTAAATGACTTATACCGAAGAGTTATAAACAGAAATATTAGATTAAAACAGCTTATTGAACTTGGTGCGCCAGAGATTATTCTTAGAAATGAAAAGAGAATGCTTCAAGAATCGGTTGATTCACTTCTTGATCTTCAAAAGTCAAGAGGTAGAACGCAAACAAGACGATCTGCAAAAAAATTAAAATCATTATCCGATATTTTACGAGGTAAGCAAGGTAGGTTCAGACAAAATTTATTAGGAAAACGTGTAGACTATTCCGGAAGATCTACGATAGTTGTGGGACCAGAGTTAAGGATTGATCAATGTGGAATTCCAAAAGAAATGGCGTTAGAGCTATTTAAACCATATCTGCTGCATGAAATCATAGTTAGAGGATTGGCTCCAAATATAAAAAGCGCTAAAAATTATCTTGAGGAAAGAACACCAGAAGTTTATGACATATTAGAAGAGATCACAAAAGATCATCCAGTACTTCTAAATAGAGCACCTACTTTGCATAAACTTTCAATTCTAGGATTTTACCCTGTATTAGTTGATGGGAACGCCATTAAACTTCATCCTACTGTATGTTCTGGATTCAATGCAGATTTTGATGGAGATGCTATGGGCGTATTTGTCCCCTTATCTCAAGAGTCTATCAACGAAGTTAAGACCAGAATGTTACCATATCAGAATATTTTGAAACCGGCCGATGCTTCTCCATTAGTCATACCTAACAAAGAGATGGCTCTTGGAATTTATTATATAACAACGCTTGATAAACACGCAGAATCTGATGAAGAAAAGCTTAGATTATTTTCTAATAAAGATGAAGCTCTATCTAACTTTCATATGGATTATGTGTCATTGAGACAACCCATAATGGTACGCATTTCAGATAAGATCATCAAAACTTCTGTTGGTCGAATCATGTTTAACGATACTTTGCCAGAGAATCTGCAATTTATCAATGAAGATGTAACGGCAGCCGACATCAAAGCAATAATTGTTAAAACAATGAAGTTAATGAGTCAAAGAGAAGTTGGATCAGTTATTGACAAGATTAAAGACCTCGGATTCTGGGGAGCAACTGTATCCTGTGGACTTTCAGTGTCTATTTTTGACTGCAAAATCATAGACGGTAAGGATAATGAAATTGCCAAAGCCGAAAAAGACGTAAAAGAGATTCAAGAAAATTACGAACAAGGATTGCTCACTCTCGAAGAAAAAAGAAGAATAACTAACAAAAAGTGGATCGATGTTACAGAAGATTTAGCTAACAAAACTTGGGATGCCATAGATGATGAAAATCCTGTAAAAATTATCATACGATCAGGAGGGGCACGTGCATCCAGAGAACAACTCAAACAGCTATCTGCTATGAAAGGTCTTGTTGTTGATCCTATGGGAAAAATCATTGAAGTTCCTACAAAATCAAATTACCGTGAAGGTCTAAATATTTTCGAGTATGTGATTTCGGCAAGAGGTGGAAGAAAAGGGTTGACAGATTCAGCATTAAAAACAGCTGATGCAGGTTACCTAACTCGAAGACTACACGATGTAGCACACGATATGATTATTAGAGAAGAAGATTGTCAAACAACTCAAGGATTGTTGATAGAAACAAAAGGTGAAAGAGCCGATAAATTTTTATCAAGAATTGAGGGCAGATTTACTTTGGAAGCGGTCAAAAAAGGTAGAGAGACTTTAATCGAAGCAAATAGTTTTATTGGAGAGAATGAATTAAAAATAATTCAAAAAGAAGGTATAGAATCTGTAGTTGTCAGATCTCCTATATTTTGCAAGAACAAAAGTGGTTTGTGCATAAAGTGCTATGGAAAAGATTTAGCAACTCAAAAAATTGTTGAGATTGGCGTCCCAACCGGTGTTTTAGCAGCTCAATCAATCGGTGAACCTGGCACACAGCTTACTATGCGTGTCAAACATTTCGGAGGAATAGTCATCTCTGATGTGACTCAAGGTTTACCTAGAGTTGAGGAACTGTTTGAAACCAGAAATCCAAAAGTGGTCTCCCCTATTACAGAGATTGCAGGTAAGGTATCTGTAACTGAGGATAGCGATCAAGATGCCTATTTGATCAAGGTTATTTCAACGTCAAACGAAGAAGATTTTCAAGAATTTACTATACCTACGAGTCAAAAATTGCGTATTTCAGATGGAGATTTAGTAGAGCAAGGCACTCAACTCTCAGAGGGTTATCTAAATATCAAGGACATCCTTAATATAAAGGGACTACACTTTGCTCAACAATATCTTTTAAATGAGGTACAAAAAGTATATGAATCTCAGGGAATCGGTATTCATGATAAGCACTTTGAAGTCATAATTAGAAAAATGAGTGACAAAATTATTATTGAGGATGAGGGCGACACACCATTAACTAAAAATGAAGTTGTCTCAAGAGTAAAATTTGATGAGGAGAATCGACAGACTATAGCTATAGGTGGAAAACCAGCCGTCGGAAAAGTAACAATTTTTGGTATCACAAGAGCTGCAATTTATACCGACTCCTGGTTATCAGCTGCGTCTTTTGAACAGACAACAGGTGTCTTATCAAAAGCAGCGATTAAAGGTCAGTTAGATGCCTTGATGGGACTCAAAGAGAATGTTATAATAGGACGTTTAATTCCTGTTAATAATGAATTAATTACAAAATATTACAACCAGCCAAAAGCATATGCCAACAATCAATCAGCTGATCAAAACGAAGCGCTTGAAGAAAACGAACAAGTCGAGAGCAGCAGCGCTCAAGTATAACTTTAACGCAGTAAAACGTAGATACGGTGAGAATGATTCACCTATGAAACGTGGTGTCTGTACAATAGTTCGTACTATGACGCCTAAAAAACCAAACTCAGCTTTAAGAAAAGTTGCTAGAGTTCGTCTCTCTAATCGCATGGAGGTAACAGCCTACATAGCTGGAATTGGACATAATTTAGCTGAACACTCAATTGTCTTAGTAAGAGGAGGAAGAGTAAAGGATCTTCCGGGAGTAAAGTATCACATCGTAAGAAATAAATATGACACGACCGGTGTGGATAAAAGAACGACATCAAGATCTAAATATGGAACAAAAAAACCAAAGAAATAAATTTTTACAAATTCAAGTTGCCTAAAAGGCACCATTATTAAACAACATGCCAAGACATAGCTACAAAAGAATTCAACCAAATGTTGACCCTGTTTACAATAGTTTTGAGATAGCCAAACTGATAAATTATCTAATGTATGATGGTAAAAAAACAGTAGCCTCACAGCTTGTATATAAAACAATGGAAGAACTTGAAAAAACCGAAAAAGACGCCCTTGGTACCCTACATAAAGCTATCGTTAATGCAACACCCGATAGAGAAGTAAGAGCCAGAAGACTTGGCGGAGCTTCATACTTGGTTCCAACTGAGGTCAGATCAAACAGAAAGCTTCACTTGGCATTAAATTGGATCTTAGAAGGTGCAAGAGCAAGATCTAATAAAGAATTTCCGACATTTGACAAAAAATTAACAGCAGAGATTGTAGAAGCATCTAAAAATCAAGGGTACGCTATCTCTAAAAAAGAACAGACCGAGAAAACTGCGGATCAAAACAAAGCGTTTTCACATCTTAAGTGGTAATATTATAATAACTTATAACTTAAGGCTTAAATAATTTAACAATTTCAATAAATCAATGGCTCAAAACGTAATATCAACTAAAAATAGAAATGTTCCGCTAGATAAAATTAGAAACGTAGGTATTATTGCCCACATTGATTCTGGAAAAACAACTACGACAGAAAGAATTCTCTTCTATACTGGCAGAAGCTACAAAATAGGAGACATCGACGAAGGTAATACCCAGATGGATTGGATGGAACAGGAGAAAGAAAGAGGCATTACTATAGTGTCTGCAGCTACCACTACTTTCTGGAAGGGTCATAGAATAAACGTCATAGACACTCCTGGTCATGTAGATTTTACAGCTGAAGTTGAGCGCTCTTTAAGGGTTTTAGATGGAGGTGTCGTAGTTTTTGATGCCGAAGAAGGAGTACAAAGCCAATCGGAAACTGTATGGAGACAAGCTGACAAATACAAAGTACCACGAGTAACATTTATTAACAAAATGGATAAACTAGGCGCCAACTTTGAAGGCACAATGTCTGAGATTGAAGAAAGATTAGGGGCAAATCCAGTATGCATGGTGTACCCAATCGGTAAAGAGGACACGTTTAGAGGCGTTGTAGACCTTTTAACAATGAAAGCATTAGTTTGGGGAAAAGATGAAAAAGGAATTGAGTACGATATTCTTGATGAAATTCCTGAGGATACAGTAGCAAAAGCAACGGAATTTAGAGCAAAGATGATTGAAAAAATCGCAGAGACAGACGACAAATTGTTAGAGAAGTATCTAGCTTCTGAGGAAATTAGTGAAGCAGAGCTAAAATCGGCACTTAGAGCAGCTGTTATCGGATACAAACTTATTCCGATATATGCTGGTACATCATTAAGAAATAAAGGTGTTCAGCCATTACTTGATGCAATTATAGATTACTTGCCATCGCCTAAAGACCTTAAAGAGATCGTTGGTATAAAACCTGGTACTGAAGAACAGCTTACCAGACAGTTAGACACAAAAGAGCACTTTTCAGCACTAGCTTTTAAAATTCAACTTGATCCGCATGTTGGTAAAATAACTTATACTAGAATTTACTCGGGTCAACTACAATCTGGTTCATATGTTTATAACGTAACTTCTGGCAGAAAAGAGAGAGTCAGTCGTATAATGCTTATGCACGCAAATCAGAGAGAAGAGATTTCAGACGCTTACGCTGGAGAGATAGTAGCTCTTGTTGGACCTAAAGAGACAAAAACTGGTGATACTTTAGCAGATGAGAATAATCCTATTTACCTTGAATCAATTTCTTTTCCTGATCCTGTGATATCACTTGCTATAGAGCCTAAGACAAAATCTGATCAAGAAAAATTGTCGTACGCCTTGCAGAGATTAGCTGATGAGGATCCAACATTTAAGGTTAAAGTGAATCACGAAACAAATCAGACAATTATGGCGGGTATGGGCGAACTCCACCTTGAGATCTTAGTTGATCGCATGAA
>JBEIIR010000013.1:0-19781 GCA_040380695.1 Gammaproteobacteria bacterium
AAGTTCAATACCCTGTCCATCTGCAGTGTATGATATTCCCCCAGCAGTAAGATCAACCCAACCAGAATTTGTAAAAAGGTAAAGATTGTCATCACTTTGATCAAAATATACTTGACCGACTGTACCTGAGGGGACAGATTGTGGGTTAAACAAAATTTCATCAACTTCTGTAATGCCAGATACTGTTAACCCATTTAAATTTCCAACACCTGTTATCCCTGAATACTGGCCTAAAACATTAGCAGAAGGGAGTGTCCCTGAAAAGCTAAGCGACTGATAGTTAATTGTCCCTGCTGTAAGATTTCCGACCGTAGTTATTGATGACTGTCCAGGATATGTGTCTGAAATCTTTATGCCTTGAGCGCTTTTTGACAAAGAAGCTCCATCAAGTTCAAGTTGAAACTGAGTTCCAACAAGTTCAATACCCTGTCCATCTGCAGTGTATGATATTCCCCCAGCAGTAAGATCAACCCAACCAGAATTTGTAAAAAGGTAAAGATTGTCATCACTTTGATCAAAATATACTTGACCGACTGTACCTGATGGAGGAGATTCTTTTGTAAAAACAATACTTTGTAGAAGTGTAAGTCCGGAAACAGATAGTCCGTTTAAAGTACCAACCTGATTTATTCCTCTATACGAACCCGATAGAACCTGTGTGGGCAAAACTCCTACATATGAAAGAGTTGATAAATTCAAGCCTCCAGAACTCAAAGTTCCAGTATTGTCAGTGTCAAAAATAAATGCCTCGATATCAGCTTCACCCAACCTTTGAACATTGGCAGAGATGGAGATGACATCCTCCGATTGACTGATTTGTATATTATTTCCTGCTCGAAGCTCAATCTCACCCGAAAGCCCTCCAAGACTCAATACACCAGTATTGGAGATGACTGGATTTTGAGGGTCTCCGCTTAGAGCTATTCCATCTCCAGCACTCAAATCGTATAAAACATTTGGTGCAGTTATCTCTCCCTCAAAGGTAACGGGAGCGCTAAAACTTGCCGGCAGATTAAATCTAAGGTTGGCATCTGTTAATGTGTCCCCGCTGGAAACAAATGTTGGCGCGGGTAGATTTCTAAAGGGAAACGTCTCAGTCTCAGAATCTGATGATTGAAAAAAAGGTGTCACTGGAAGATTGACCCCAACACTGGCCAAAAAAATTTGCGCATTGGATCTAGCCTGAGGATTGTATACAAAGACAGAAAGGGAGAGAGCAGTAGATACCACCCCTATTAAAAGGATTAGAACAAACCTTCTTGGTTTTACCATAAATTCATACCAAAAAATAGTATGGCAGAAAATTTAAAAAGTTGCAATATATATACAATAAGTGAAAACCTTAAAAGTTTATATTTTTTAAACTAATAGATATTTTTGGAGCTTCTTGAAGCTAAAAGTATTTAAATGAAAAAATCTTCTTTTTTCTTAGCCTATATCCTGTATACTGAAAATTGTAGTCAATATTTCTATGAAAGATTTTATATTTTTTTCACGTCCACGCTTAATTATAATTTTACTTGTTCTGGTATGTCTTTTTACATTAATTACGCCCGTTGTTTTTGCTCAAAATCAAGAAGCATCGTTTTCGTTTACCAGTAGATTTCCGGTTTCAGGCAAAACAGTCTTAGACGGCTACATAGTTGCAACAACAGAGACTGGTTTTGCCGTTACAACTCAGGCGTACCAACAAAATCAGGCCGGGGTGGTGACAGAGAGACCAGCAATAGAAGTAACTACGGACGGTGAAGATGAAACTACATATCCAATTGCAACAACCGGCACTGCAGTTGTCTGGGTAAGTTTATCAAACGGTGAAATAAAAAAAGGTGACGCTATAACATCTTCTCCCTGGGAGGGTGTGGGGATGAAAGCTACCTCTTCAGGACCTGTTCTTGGTGTAGCACTTTCAGATGTGGTAACTCCAGAAGGAGACGCGGAAATAGATCAAGTCATTACCAAAGTTCGTATCGCCCTAAATCCTACCAACTCCTACAAAATTGCGGGTGCAACAGATGAGGGCGCAAATAGCGACAGGACAATTAATTCTACAAGCAATATAAGGTATGTTATAGGCGCTGCTGTTATCATTATCACCATCTATATCAGTCTAAACTTCTTCGGCAAATTATCCAGATCCGGAGTTGAAGCAATCGGCAGAAATCCATTGGCATTTAAAAAAATAGAGTTTGGCATTATCATTAATGTAGTAGTTGGTTTTTTAATTGCGATTTTAGGAATCGCTGTTGCAATATATCTAGTTAATTAAATTTCAATCTTAAATATGGAAACATCAATGCCCGCTTTTCTCTTGTCAGCAATAATTTGGTTACCGATAGTAAGCTTAATTCTAAATTTCGTCCTAGCCATTTTTCTCATATTTCTAGTACAGAATGGAAAATTAAAGCCTAAGGAGCAACAACAGATAGAAGCAGAGATGATAAGCGTTATAAAAAAAGCAGATCTTGCCGCTATTAAAATCATCGAAGAAGCAACAGAAAAGTCACAAAAAATTATAGCCGATGCTGAAGCAACCAAAAAAGTTGTCGCTGAAAAACTTGACAAATTAGTAGATAACACCATTGATATCGCCCAAAACCAACTGGATGTTCAAAAAGGGGCTATCGTGGAGAAGTTTAGAGAAATATACACTACTCTTATTGACCAATATAAGGGAGAATCACAGGCTCTATTTGGCAATCTTCAACAAGAAGCTCGAACGCAACAAGAAGAGTTTAGAAAAAATATAGAAGAAAAGTCTACTGAAATCTTCAAAGAGCTGCAGGAAAAAGCTCTCTCTGATTTAAATAATACCAACAAAGATATTTCCAGTTACAGAGAGAAAACCCTAGCTAAAATTGACGAACAAGCAAAAACAATTATTAAAGATTACGTGGCCGGATACTTTACCCAAGAAGCTAGTAAAAAAGAACATGAAAATATTGTGTTTAAGGCTCTAGAAAGCTTTAAGCACAAAAATACGAATTCATAAAGATTATGGAAAATAAATACGGTATTAAATCAGTTTTTGATTTTGTTTACACCACTCAGGAATGTGCCGAACTCATAAATGCCATCGAGCATGCCATAGAATCAAAGTATGATTCCAAACTAAAAGTCATGGAGGCACTGTCTGAGCATGCGGCTTATGTTGTCTACAAGGAATTAGAACAACTAATGAGCGATTTAGGCGTATCTGTCGACAGCAAACAGGAAGCGGTAGATTTTCTTAATCAAATTTTAGTCGACTTAAAATCGGCTCCGGTTTTAAATTTAACTTTAGCTTTTTTTCCTGAATATTCACAGATTAAAGCCTTTACAAACTGGTGGCGAAAAAACATCAATCCTAAATCTTTAATCCGTATAAAAGTAAATCACAAAATTTTAGCTGGGGCTGTAATTGAATGGCAGGAAGAAGCAATTCCATTAACTCTGCAAAATGCAATTGATAAAAATTTGATCTCCGTTTAGGTTATGAATTTATTTGATAAAGCACTCTCGGAAACCGGGATTTACGGAGAAGTGATTGAGGTAAAATTTCCTCTCATCTCAATTAAAGGATTGCCGAGGGTAAGAATAAACGAAACTATTGTTTTTGAAACAGGAGAGCTGGGCAGCGTTTTTAACATTGAGAAAGATTGCGTTAAAGCACTTCTTTACTCATCAAAAACGCCAAAAATAAGATCACAAGTCGCTCCGCTTGGCAAACCGCTGGGCATAAATATAAGTTCGCAATTTCTGGGCAAGACGATTAACCCTTTGGGCAAACTGCACAATGACGAAACAGATCCAAATTATAACGATCTTCAATTTAGACAGATATTCACAGATCCTCCCCCACTACATCAGAGGGCGGCAATAAAGGAAGCATACATCACTGGCCTAACAAAAATTGATCTTCTGCTACCTCTTGGCAAAGGCCAGAGAGAATTAATCTTGGGTGATAGCAAAACAGGTAAAACATCGCTCATGCTTTCCATCATTGAAGCTCAGGCATCCAAAGAAAATGGGGTCATAATCTATGCAGGCATAGGAAAAAAAGCCTCCGAGATTGCATTTATGAGACAGTTTCTAAGTGAAAAAAATTTGGCAGATAAGGCCGTTATCGTAACTTCAACTGCTTCTGATAACTCAAGTCTTGTGTACATAACACCATATGCCGCAATGACTGTAGCCGAATATTTTGCCGAAGCAGGCAAAGATGTGACGGTAATATTTGACGATCTATCAATACATGCTGTTCGTTATCGCGAAATCGCACTACTGTCGAATCGTTTTCCAGGGAGAGAATCTTATCCAGGAGATATATTTTATGCTCACGCTTCGCTTCTTGAGCGGGCAGGATATTTTAAAATCAAATCGAACGCTACATACAGCATCACCTGCTTCCCGATAGCATCAACCGTTGAGGGTGATATAACATCATATATCTCAACTAACCTGATGAGTATAACCGATGGTCATATTTTATTTGATGCTGATATCTATAATAAAGGTCAGCGTCCTGCGGTAAATATTCCCTTATCTGTCACCAGAGTTGGCAGACAAACACAATCTGATCTATTAAGAGAGATAACTGTTGAGATCTTGTCAACACTTGCTTCTTATGACAAAATGAAAAATATCACGCATCTTGGTAGCGAAGTGTCTGAAGAGTCGATAAAAATCATTAAGAAGGGTATGGCTTATGAAGTGATGCTGCATCAGGAAAGTGGCATTATCGATCGTTACTTGCAAGTTATTGTGTTTGGTTTAGCCAACCTGAATACAGATCTTTTTCAATCTCAAAAAATCTATGATAATTTTTTAGAACAACTTCTAAAAATTGATAGCAAACCCGATAGTCACAATGAATTAAAAATTATTACAGAAAGTAAAAACATTAAAGAGTTGGAAAAGAATATAAGTTTATCCAAATCACTCGAACATTTATGCAAAAAAGGGCCAGCTTAAACGAAGATAAGCAACTAATAGATATCTTAAACAACCTCGCCACCGCCTATCAGGAGATCTCAGTTTTAAAGATGAAAGAAGCTAGAGAAACAATCAAGCATTCACGAGATTTTGTTGAGAAGCTGAAAATAGTCTTTAACTCTTTAACATCATCGCACGAACTCGACCTCTCTAAAACTAAAAATCTTAAGAAGGTAAATACAGCTAAAGTGCTCATAACAGCCAACTCCAGATTTAACGGAGATATCCTCAGAAAAATCACGGACGCATTTTTAACGGACAAAGACAATCATGATGCTGATATTTTTGTGATCGGAAAGATCGGAGAAGATTTGCTAAAAGAAGCCAGTTTAGATTTTAAATATAAAACGGTTCAGATTCCAGACACAAATATCACAAGTCAAGACCTCAAAGAATTACTCCAGCAACTTATAAAATACAGAAGTGTTTACGTATATTATGCCGTATTTAAAACAGTTTTAAATCAGGAAGTCTTAATAACTCAAATACCTAGTATCTATAGTCTTCTTGATAAAAAGATTCAGGTTCAGCCAGATGGCTCAAACAGCATGCTTTATCTGTTTGAGCCATCTGGCGAAGAAATTGCAGATTACTTAAACGACAGTGTAAGTATCTCCGTCGTAAGACAAACTATTTATGAAACCGAACTAGCCAGACACGCTGCCCGAATTAGCGCCATGTCAAAACTTATAGATAAAACTAATCAAGAATCGGTAAAGATAAAGAAAGAGATGCTTAAAATCAACAGGTCATTAAATGACAGAAAACAACGGGAACGCTTAACAGGTATAAGTTTCTGGGGAGGGACAATATGAGAGAATTAGGCTCAGTAGTCAGTATTAAAGGCCAGATCGTAGAGGTAGCTTTTATAGAAAATCCTCCTGACCGATTTGATCTATATTCCATGGAGGATAACCCAGATGCCCTGCTGGAGGTATATACTTCGGCATCAAGAGATTCGGTATACTGTTTAGCTCTTGCATCGATTGAATCATTTTATAAAGGCGCTATCGTTTACAACACTAAAAGAACTTTATCCATCCCCGTCGGTGATCAGATTTTAGGACGAGCTATGAATGTTTTTGGTGAAAGTATAGATGGCCATAAGGATCTTGATTTCTCAGAGAATGTTTCTTTTTTCTCAACAAACGACACAAGCGCTGAAAATTTACCAAAAAAAATTCTCGAAACAGGTATAAAGATCATAGATTTCTTTACACCTTTACTTGACGGGGGTAAAATCGGCTTATTCGGTGGAGCTGGGGTAGGCAAAACTGTACTCTTGACTGAGATAATCCACAACATAAGCTCAAAAAGTGGTAGCGCTCATGTATCTGTTTTTGCTGGCATTGGTGAAAGAAGCAGAGAAGGACAGGAGCTTATCGAGTCGCTAAACTCAACAGGTGTTTTACCGTCGGTGTCTCTCGTGTATGGTCAGATGAGTCAGAACCCAGCTGTTAGATTTCGCACAGGATTTGCGGGAGCCGCAATTGCTGAGTATTTTAGAGATACAAAAAAAAGAGATGTGTTATTTTTTATAGATAACATGTACCGTTTCGCACAGGCTGGCTACGAATTGGCAACTCTCATGAATCAGATTCCTTCTGAGGGGGGTTATCCTGCCACCCTCGCTTATGATATGGGCAAAATGCACGAACGTCTATATTCTACAATAGACAATTCAGTTACAACATTTGAAACTGTTTATGTGCCAGCAGATGATATAACTGACCCCGGTGTACAGTCTGTTCTGCCCTACCTTGATGCCAGAGTTGTTTTATCACGTTGGATCTATCAGGAAGGCCTCTTTCCAGCGATAGACACATTATCTTCAAATTCCAGCGCGTTAAATCCAAATATAATTGGATATAGGCACTATAGTGCATTTATTGCTGCGCAAAAAATCTTAAAGGAAGCCATCACTCTTGAAAAAATGGTTTCACTTATTGGAGTTTCAGAGCTGTCAAAAGAGAATCGGACAATCTACAAAAGAGCTCAGATTATTAAAAACTATATGACTCAGGTATTTATAACAGCTTCAAATAAGAGAAACTCAACCGAAACAACGTATGTAACCAGAGATGAAACTGTCAGCGATATGGAGTTGATTTTACAGGGTAGATACGACGAACACTCCCCTGCAACTTTTAAAAATATTAAAACACTCAAAGAAATACAGATATAACAAAATGAACAATAGACAATTTGAGCTCTTGGATGTTCTGATAATGTCACCAGAAAGCGTTATTTTTTCCGGCGCTGCAAAAGCAATTTCATGTAAGAATGTAAAAGGAATTATAGATGTCTTGCCCGGACATTCTAATTTTATGTCATTAATCGATAAGGAGATTATTGTGTATCACTCAAACGGATCAATGCAGAAACTTAACACCGAAAAAGCGATTATAAAGGTGGTCAACAACCAAATCGTAATATTAACCAACGTGGAGATATGAATAAATTACCTTTTTAATAAAGTCTGATGCGACTCCAATATTACTTGTAAAAAATTATCTGATAATTCGCTTGCTTCCTGAAAGTCAATTCTTCGTACATTATGTGGATAGTAGTGAAAAACTTCATTCCTACCACGAGTCCAGATATCCCAAATATTATGTGCCATTTTTTCACTAGAATTCTCTCTGATTTGTGCATAAATAGATCGTTCTCCTAAACGATAAACCAAATGCGGCGAGAGATATTTGCCTAATCGAAAATGATTAGAGATGTAATCCAGATGAGAGATGTAGCCTGTATCTAAAAATAACTGCTTTAAGAACCCCTCAAAGGCCTTTGCAAACGGAAATACATAAAACGAATAATCTTTGAAGTTTTTATGACTTAAAGCCTCAGATAGAAACACTCCTTCAACTATTAGATCCTTCTGGGTTGTTGAAAGATACTCCCAAACTTGACTTTTTTTTAAGATCTCATACATAATAAAAAGTGTACAGGCGAATCTAAAAAGTCTCAACTGATTAAGAAGAAATGTGCTTTCGAGTATTAACATATATAATATAAACTATGTGGCATAGATTATTTACATCCAGCGCGTTTAAACGTTTCGGAGAGATGTTTGTTCCGCTTACTGCCTGGTTCATAATCCTTCTTCCATTTGCTCTTTCGCCTTTCAGACCAGCTGTAGTTGCTTATCTTATAATCGCATTTGATCTTTATTTTCTTTACAAATCTATTGTGACTGCTTATTACGCCTCATTGTCATATGCTCAAATAAATTTCCACAACACAATAGCATACTGCGAGAAACTTATCCAGATTAAAAAGTCTAAAAAGATAAAGCACTTTGTAATAATTCCAAATTATAAAGAACCACTTTACAAGCTCAAAGAAACAATTAAAGCCATAGCAGAGGCTGATTACCCTTTTAAAAATATCTCAATAGTGCTTGCGTTTGAGTCCAGAGAAGCTGAAGCTAAAGAGAAAGAAGAGAATATAAGAAAAGAATTCGGCAAAAATTTTGAAAAAATTTTTGCCTTCTATCACACCCTTTTAGAAGGTGAAGCTCCGGGAAAAGCCAGCAATCAAACTTTTGCCGCCAAATCACTTCACAAGTACTGCATAGAACAGGGGTTGTCGAGTGAGGATATCATGATAACTGTTTGTGATGCAGATAGCTTAATGCCAAAAAACTATTTTTCTTACCTAACTTTCGAGTTTTTAAACGATAACGATAGAAAAACTCACTTTTATTGGGCGCCAGTTTTACTGTACAACAATTTTTGGGAACTACCTTTCTTTGTGAGAATGCAGGCAACACTTTCCTCTATCTTAAGGCTAGCATTTCTGTCGCAAAAAAGTAACCTAATCCATATCTCCACATATTCTACAAATCTTTATTTGCTTGAAAAGATAAACTTCTGGGACGTAGACATAATTCCCGAAGATTGGCATGTTTATTTTCAGGCATTTTTTGCGTTTGGCGAGAAGGTTGAAACCCGACCACTTTATACGATTATAAATGGTGATGCGGTATATTCAGGTAGTTTTTTAAAAACCTTGGTTAATAGATACGAACAGGAGAAAAGGTGGGCATGGGGAGTAACCGATATCTCATATTTTCTAAATAACTTTTTTATCACACCTCACATCCCATTATTAGTAAAGGTAAAAAAATTTCTGTATCTTTTTGAAACCCATCTTTTATGGCCTACGGCTTTCTTTATATTAACTGTAAGTAGCTTTATACCTGCATTGTTAAACCCTGCCTTTAATCGTACAGTCTTAGGATTTCTGTTACCCCAATTAACCGGCTTCATACTTACTCTTGCAACAATCCTGTTATTTTTCTATACATATTTAGATTTTAGGTTAAGACATCGATTAAATCAGAAGACTAAACTGATTTACATCCCATTCCTGCTAATACAATGGTATTTTTTACCTGTTGTATCTTTTGTACTATCAGCTTTACCAGCGCTTGATGCCCATACCAGATTATTGCTGGGTAAAAAAATAACTTATAAAGTTACTGAAAAAGTATAAAAATGCTTAATTATTTATTTACCAAAACCCCTCTCTCTTTTTTTGTTGACAATCTCTGGCGAGACGAAGCATTCTCTTTTGTGATGGCAAGTAAACCTCCAATAGAGATTATCCAATCTACCGCATCAGATTTTAATCCACCTTTATATTATCTGCTGCTCAAAATATGGATGTTGTTTTTTGGCAGTTCTGAAATTGCTCTAAGAAGTCTTTCGTTAGTTTTTTTTATACTAACAATTTATGTCATATATCTGATAATGCGAGAGATTTTGAAAATAAGTAGAATAAATTCGTTTTTTTATCTTGTTTTATTTGTGTTCAGCCCCGCTCTAAACTTTTACGCTTTTGAGTCCCGAATGTACATGATGGCGATATTTTTAACCACACTGTCCTACTATAGCTATTTCAAAAAGAAAAAAATTTTGTACATTATAGCTACACTGCTGGCCTTATATACCCATTATTTCACCATTTTTATTATATTTTCACAATTTTTAACAACCAATTTTCATATTTTATTTAATTTTATAAAGTCTAGAAGAAAAGTTAATCTCTTGCAGCAAATAAATTTAAAAAGAAACCTCCAGTATATAATTGTCCTCTCAATGTTTTTTCCCTGGTTAGTGTATCTTCTTGTACAGCATAATTTTTTCTCTTCTTCAACTTTCTGGGTTGTTAAACCATTGCCTTACGATCTTATTATGCTGCCTTTTGTTTCATTTACTGGATATGAACGGGTTTTTGGGCAGTACTATCACCAAGCTGCAGGATACATAAATTATCACGAAGCGCTAAACATGATTTTATTGGGTTTAACTGCAGGTATCTCTCTACTTTTCATTTTTACTAATTTTTTACAAAAAGGCAAATTTAAAACACATGCAAGTATACAAGTTGCCCCTGTGATATTTACATGGCTATGTATAACGCCCGTAATACTTTTCATCATTTCGCTTTTTGCGACACCTATTTACCACCCAAGATATTTTATAATTGTATCTCCAGCAATAACTTTGATCATTGTGATTGGATTGGAGAATCTACTTTTTTTTATAAATAAAGGTTTTTTGATCTTTAAAATAAACTTTAAAATTGCTAAATTTTTAGTGCCTTTTATCCTTATTTTAGCTTTTTGTACTCTTTTTAAGGACTTTTTTTATAGCAACCTAAGATATAGATCAAAAACTGATGTTGCGCCTATGTACTTTGAGATCGCCAAGCTCGCAAAATCAGAAGACTATATATATCTAATTAGCGAGCTAGACTTCTATCTTGCCAAATATTATGCCCCCCAAATCGGACTCAAAATATATGGTAAAACGTACGAGAGTGTCCCCAACTATACTGGAAAAGTTTTTATGAAAGAGGAAGACTTTACATTTGTAAGACCAAACTATCCAAGCCGAGCATTTCTTGTTTCGGGCAAAGAGTATTTAATTGTTTCTGAAATGTAATTTTTTTCTGTTAAAATACATTTGTATATTATGATTAAAAATCAATTACCAAATAAAATCAGTAAAGAGTTGCTAAGCGAACTGAAGAAAGTTTCGTGGCCAACCAAAAACGACACATTCAAACTAACAGCGATAGTTGTTATAATCTCCTTGCTAATTGGCTTTTATATAGGTATAATTGATACTTTACTGGCATATGCTCTTGAGAGCTTTACCGGTTCCATGTAATTTAATGACTTTTATGACTGATAGTAACGATAAAAACATTGACGTAAATGAAGTAGTTGCAGAGACATCTGACATCAAATCACAACCTGAACCACAGAACATTGGGAAATGGTATGTTTTGCATTCGCAAACAGGTCACGAAAATAGAGTAAAAAATAATCTCGAGCAACGTATTCAGAGTTTAGGTGTTGTAGACAAAATATTTGACATCATAATTCCAACCAGAGAAATAGTTGTTGTCAAAAAAGGTAAAAAAACAAATCAAAAAGAGAAGGTGTTTCCAGGATATATCTTTGTAAGAATGGAGCTCAATGATGAATCTTGGTTGGTGGTACGCACAACTGAGGGAGTCACTGGTTTTATTGGCGCTGGTACCAAGCCAACCCCCATATCAGACAAAGAAGTACAAGCAATAATGAGATTTGTCCAACAGGAACAGCCAAAATTCAAGGCAAAATTTTCGAGTGGCGAAGCAGTAAAAATTACTGAAGGTCCATTTGCTGACTTTCTTGGCACTGTTGAGTCAATAGATGAGGACAAAGGAAAGATAAAGGTACTGGTCTCTATATTTGATCGAGAAACACCGGTTGAGCTAGATTTTTTACAAGTCAAAAAAATATAATTTGAATTATTACAAAAATGGCAAAAAAAATTAAAACACAGATTAAATTAAATTTACCAGCAGGAGAAGCCACGCCTGCTCCTCCAGTAGGACCGGCATTAGGTCAACATGGAATCCCAATAATGGACTTTATAAAACAGTACAATGCAAAAACTGCAGATCAGAAAGGCAATATTATTCCCGCTCTTATAACAGTTTATGAGGATAGAAGTTTTGACTTTGTGACAAAACTTCCTCCAGTTTCTGACATGATTAAAAAAACTATCAAGCTAGACAAAGGTTCTGCTGAACCACATAAAACAAAAGTTGGAAAATTGACTGATGCTCAAGTTGCAGAGATAGCTACAAAAAAAATGGCTGATCTTAATGCAAACGATGTAGAGGCGGCTAAAAAAATCGTAAAAGGCACAGCAAGAAGTATGGGAATTGAGATAATATAAAATTTTACAAGTTTATAATTTAAGCTAAAAAAAGCTTTATCACAGCATGGGAAAAGTAAAAACAAGATTTCTGGGCGATGAAGATTTAGAAAAAAAACAAATTGAGGAACAGAAGAAAAAGTCACAAGCTAAGAAAGCAAAAGAAACCGGTGATTCAGAAGAAGTGGTAGTAGACACAGTTAAAAAAGCCAAGCTCTCTAAAGCCAAAGAGAGGAAAAACCAAAGTGTCTCAAAAAGAAAGCGTGGAAAAAATTATCGACAAGTAGCTTTAAATATAAATAATAAATCTGAATACGCATTAGCTGATGCAGTTGAACTTGTAAAGAAATCTTCATATGCTAAATTTGACGAAACCATTGAGCTACATTTAAACATAGAGAAGGAAGGTTTAAAAGGCGAAGTAGTTTTTCCGCATAGTACGGGAAAAACTCTTAAAGTTGAAGTTTTAAACGATAGTCTATTAGAAAAGATTGAGAGCGGGATTATTGACTTTGATATTTTAGTTGCCTCGCCCTCTCAGATGCCAAAATTAGCGAAGTTTGCAAGAGTACTTGGTCCCAAAGGCCTTATGCCTAATCCCAAAACCGGAACTGTCAGCAATGACCCGGAAAAAACTGCTGAAACTTTTAGACAAGGATCGATAAGATGGAAATCTGAATCAAAATTTCCGATTATTCATCAAGTAATAGGTAAAAAATCATTTGAAAACCAGAAAATTGTGGAGAATATAGACACTTTCATTAAAGCTGTTGGGACAAAAAATATTTTATCAGCATACATTGCCGGCTCAATGACTCCAAGTGTAAAAATTGCGATCGTAAGATAAAGATACAGGAGAATTGTTAAATTTTTGAAGCGTGATTGTTGTATCATTTGATTATCATATGGTACAAATATTAGTTTTTTTACTTATTCTTCTACTCACTCCAACTAAAATTATTTCGCAATCTCCTGTTCAATTTAACAATTCTGAACTTGAATCTCTTCTTCAAAATCCGTTCTCCCCTACGCCATCAAATACACAATTTGATAATTTTACGGAGCTTCAAGAAATTTTTGAAATAAAGAAAGAACCGGAGATAAACTCAAGCTATCTAACAGCAGAAGAAAAAGTATTGTTTAAAAATCAAGGCTATGTAGTGAGAGATTTTGAGGAGTTGTCAGTGATAAGATTAAAAATTAGTAAAAATACTCTAAATTTTAAACCTCTTAACACTGAAAAACTTCAGCTTCAATCTACAAAAATTTATGTAGAAACTACAGAAAATAGCGGCTTTCAGTTATTTGTTAATGAGGCCTCCGGCCTGATAAGTGGAGGCTCTCTAAAAATTCCGCCTACTTCTTGTGATAGAGGTAGCAAATGTCATATCCGTAGAGCAAATCGCTGGCAAGATCATGACTCTGGGGCGGGTTGGGGCTACAGCATTACTGGTGATAAAGTTTATCCGGATTTTGTTTCAGAAGAATTCTATAGACCATTTTCAGAGCTGGAATCAATAATGATTGCAGAATCAAGCGCAAAAAAAAACGTTCACAATTTAAACCTGACGTTAAAGATATTTTTACCAGAGTATGTAGATAACATATTTAATGGTAAATTATCCCTAAAAGCACTTTCTTATTAATATGAGAAAACTAATCTGTATATTAAAAAATTTCTTGGCTATTTCCTTAATGGCAATTTTTATATCTCTTAATCAATTGCATAATGTGGCTGCAGCTGAATACAATATTCAGCTGCAGCCGGCAACCTCTCATTTTATAACTAAACCGGGAACAGAAATTATAAAAAAATTTACTCTCACTAATTTTGGCGACCCTACTTTGATTAAACTTTCGCTCAATGAGGTAAGAGTTAAAAACAGCAAAGGTGAACTAAGCACACTGCCAATATCTGAAGAAATTTCTGGAATTTTGAAGATTCAGACAACTGACCCTACATTCCCCCTTGATAAACCGTTTCTACTTAAATCAAACGAGGCAATCGATTTTGAGCTGAAACTGCAGATTGAGACCGATGCTCCACCCCAAGACATATACCTTTCATTATTTGCAGAATCTGATGCTTATGATAGCTTTAAAGATAATAATAGTATTGTTATTGATGCATCATTAGGGTCATTGATTCTAATTACAATCACTAATGAAACAAAAATTGAGGAGAGGATAGACATTGCAATGATACAGCCCGAAAATTCAAGAAAAATAAGTTTTTTAAATCAAGATCTCTACCTAACAGATACATCAACAGAGGATGCAAATCTATCAATCACAATTAGTAATAACAAACCGACAGCATCTTATTTTACCGGGCAGATAAAAAACAGATCCTTTTTTAACCAGAAAAAAAAACCCGCAATAATTGAGAAGCAGATTATCTTGTCCCAATCCCAAAAAATAATAGACACTACAGATCAATTTTATTTTTCAAAAGGATCGTTTAATTTCTCACAAGTTGAGGTTAAAATTTTAGCCGGAGCCTCTTTGACTGAAGCTAAAAAAAGAGTTAATATTTTAAGTTTTTCACTGAACTTACTCATACCCGCGTTTTTCCTATTCTTTACAGCTTTAACACTACTACTGCTGATCTTAAGAAAATTTCTAAAAAAAATCCTCGCATCTAAATAAAGGGAACCAAAAAGATTCAGTAAGATATAAAAAAATAGATTGATTTTTATCTATTTATTTGTATAATTACTCATATTAAATGAAAAACTTATATGTAATTACAAAACAATATTTCTTTCCGCTGGTGAAAAAACTGCGTAGATACGTCATAGAGATAATTTTAATCTTGACTGCAACGATAATTTCACTACTCTCCATACACTACAATCAAAAATATCTTGAAGATGAGTACAACCTGTCTAAATCGCAACAGATACAAAATTCCTCAAAAATCATGGCTGACCCAACCACTGATCTACTAAAAATTGCCAAGATAAAAATAGATATATCTGGCGCCATCGAAAAGCCTGGCATCTACACCGCATCTGAGGGCGCAAGACTTGGTGAGGTTATAGAGCTTGCAGGTGGCTTGACATATGAGGCGGATCATTTATTTGTCGGTCGTAATTTTAACCTTGCCAAAATTCTTAACGATCAAGATAAGATTTACGTCCCTCATAAATTTGAGATAGCTATGGGAACTTTTGTAGAAGAAAAAACCAGATTGCTTAGTTATTTACAACCAGCTATTGCGCCGGAAAATGATAATCAAGAATCTATCGATCAGGAAGACGAAACTAGTCTCGTACTTATCTCACTAAACGAAGCCAGTGCCGAAGAACTAGACGTGCTACCAAAAATTGGTCCGGTTACAGCCGAAAAAATTATTGATAATCGACCATATGCAGATATAAATGAACTTCTGGAGCGACGAGTGATTAATCAAAGCACTTATGAGGAGATTAAAGATTTAATACAATTGTGATCCACATTTATGGAGAAAGTAGTTGGTTTGATAAATGGATATTTTCATGAACCATATGCTTCTCTTGTGAACGGTATTGTTTTGGGACGTGATTTATTTGTAACAGAGTTGTTTTTAAAGCAGTTAAAAAATGTTGGACTGATTCATATAGTTGTGTTATCAGGACAAAACATAACTCTTCTATCTCAAAGTGTTTTGCGAGTTTTAACTCCTTTTTTAGGCCGTCAGATATCTCTTTTTATCGCTATTTTTATCGTCTGTATATTTGTTTGGTTTGTGGGTTTAGATGCTCCCGCTTTTAGAGCTGGCATAATGGGAGTTTTAGCTTTACTTAGTCAAATAGTAGGCAGGAGGTCCATTCCTCTATATTTGCTATTTCTTTCTGGTGTATTAATGCTTGTATATGATGTTAAATACATAGAAAGTATCTCGTTTCAACTATCATTTGCAGCTACATTTGGAATTATAATTTTCTCGCAAAGTGACAGCAAACTTGAATCGACCCGTCTAAGACGATTTTTAAGTTTTTTACTAGTAGAATTTCGTACCGCCTTGTCAGCTCAAGCTTTTACAGTGCCTATAATTTTCTGGTATTTTAGGGAGATATCGCTTATTGCTCCGATAAGCAATATCCTCATATCTTTTACGATAGCACCTATAATGCTACTTGGGGGTATGACTATAGTAGTGGGATTAATAGACTCTAATCTAGGCTATATTTTCTCTTTTTTACTACAACTACCTTTACAATATATGGTTTTTATTGTAGAAACTTTATCAAAAATGCCTTTTATTGTTTTAAAACTGTAAGAATCTCTTGTACTGCTTTTTAAAAAAATTCAGATTTTTAAATTCAAGGCGTTGGAGTAACTGTTGGAGCATCGGCTTGAGTAGGCGTTGGCGTTACAGTTGGGGGAACAGTGGGCGGCGCGCTTTCTGGAAGCGAAATTTTCTCTTCAAGCTGAGCTTCTGGCTCTACGGGAAGATTCAGCCTGGATGGAGATTGATTTTGAGCTGGACGACTGGCCTCCTCTTTTTTTGCGTTCTCCTCTACCATTTCATCATATTTCTTTTTAAATACATCAAGATTTTTCTGAGCCATCTTGTAATCATCAGCCTGTTTTGAAGGGTCAATCAGTCCTACCACTAGCTGCATCTGTTCCAAGGCTTGTGCGTACATCTCTTTCTGATAATACACCCAAGCAAGATTGTATCTTGCATTTGACCAATCTTGTTTTAGAGAAACTGCCTGCTCAAACATAGTTTGCGCCTGGTCGTAATTCTTAAATAGATAATAAACACCACCAAGATCAAGGCGTAAAACTGGATTTCTAGGATCTAAGACAATTGCTTGCTGATAAGCTGATTCCGTCCACACCGGCGCACTTTCAACAACATTTACTGTCTGCCTGTATATCCCAGCTAAAACCTGCCAATTACTTACCTTTGACGGATTTAAAGAAACTGCAGTTTTCCCCTCGGCTATAGCAGATTGAATAGCTTGACCAATTAACTGCTTATCTTGATCAGTTAATTTATCCTCTCCTTTTGAAGCTATGTTGTTAGCCAGTAAAATATTTGTTTCTGCAAATCTTCTTCTAAACTCTTCGACATAACCAGCTTCTCTGATCGCACTAACTTGATTAGTGTACAAATCTTCCAGATTATTCCTTAGCACAGAGTCAATAGACAATTTGTAGTAATACTCACCCATAAAACTTTTTCCCATAAAATACACCATGCCGCCGGTTAAAACTATACAAATTACAAGAATTGAGATGTAGATAGGTGTCAAAGAAGATAGATTTATAACATAAGAGTCAGATTTTTCTTTTTTGTAAAAATCTCCACATAAAATAGCCAAAGCAACAAAGAACATGAAATATGTTATAAACGACGGAGGCAAAACTGCTAGAAGAAAAAGCGTAGAGTAGAAAAAAACAGCTGATTCAATATTGACTGAGTTCATCTTCTTAAAAAACACCATTATCAGTAATCCGTATGCAGTAGCCCCTAACAGTCCCAACTCTGTCAAAATATGTGTAATCGCTGAACCTGATACATCAAAAGAGTTTACCTGCCATAGAGAAGTTTGATTGTAGTCTATAGTTCTGACTTGTGTAAATATAGAAGCAAAATTATCAACGCCAACACCAAAAAGAGCAGTCAAAGGATTTTTAAGTATCTCAACTGCAGCATACCATGAGATACCCAGAGGGGGTAAAAAGAACTGAATATTCTCAGCACTTATTTGTTGAACAACAAGAAACGTGTGAAAAATTAATGTAATTATAATAAAGGCCGAGACAACACCCATGGAAATGGATATCAGCTTGTACTGCTCCTTGTTAGAGTGCCTAGACCTGTAAGTCCTAAGTAAGTATGCCACAACTGAAAATAGCACCGCCAACAGAAATCCTAAAAAGTGATAAGAAGTACCGATTGGGTTAAATAACTTATTAGATACAAAAGTTAGATTTGCAGGTAAGGTGATATTTTTGAATGGTTCAATCATTATAACCAAAGTAAAGAGTGACGTTGCCCCAGCGGACAAAGCTAATAAAACTACTGGTGAAATTTTTATCTTGGCAAAAAAATGAGAAAGAAAATAATACGCCAAAACAAAAAAAAGCGTAGATATAAAACCAAACTGAGGATTAAAGAAAGCCTGCAATTTGTTTGGAGAGGATAAAATGATAGACAGTATGACAGATAACAGTATTAAGATTAAAGATTGAGTGGCAGGATTATGTGTCCATATTATTTTTTTAGTAAAAACAAACTTTAGGTAAGAAACAAGAAACAAAGTCAAAACTAAAATAGCTAAAAGATAAAACTTGCTATAAATAAGAAAATCTCTAGTAACAGGAACAAAAAAAATGGGCAAAGCAATTATGAGTGTATATAAAAGAATAGAAAATAATTTGCTTTGAATTTTGTTAAGAATAACCATGACTTCATATTAAAGACTAATTATTACGATGTCAATAGTTTAAACAAGCATCCATAAAACACTCTATATATATACATTTTACCCACTCGTTTAGTAATAGAGTTATTTAAAATAACATTAAAAAAAATACTAACTGCATAAAAAAATCTCCACTACATATATTTATCGAACGTATACTTTAAAAAATAAAGAGACACTTGCAACAAGAGAAAAATATCAATACTGCGGAAAAGTGTCAATATACTTTATGGCTCACTTAAGCTCTATATAATGTATATCCTACGTCCAAGATTAAATATCTTTTACTTCATAAACCAGTCATACTCTGCAAAAATCTTCAAGATAAGTATGGTAAACATAAAATTTGTTTATTTTTTTATCTTCTATATTGTGTGATTTGCATTTATTTTTTTTATTATTATTCAGTATATGGCTCTATGATACTATTAATTAAAATTATTTATTTAAGTTATTTATTTATGTCTTGTAATATAGTAAGTAAAATATATAGCTATAAAGATATATGTATCTTTTTATTTACGAACGAAATATATATTGAAATTTGATCTTTTTACATTATGTAATTTAAATACTGTCGCAACAATATATTTTTTTTACAAATTTTTTTATAGCATTTCAACAATCTAATATCACTTTTTTATTTTATAGCAGAGATTGACAGGATTTGCTATTTACAAATCATAACTGCTACATTATTTCCATTGATGACGCTCTATATCATGAATCTGTTGACAGTCGTATTTTTATTTGATAGCATGACGTCATGGGAATCAAAGATAGACGAACGCAAATTTTATTGACGCTTAAACTTTTAGGCTCAAATGATAAAAAGCCCATCTCCATCACTCCCCTAATTAGTGAGGCCTTTGATGTAGAGCTTAATCGAAAGACCACCTCGGCCCTTTACCAGCTTGTACTTGATAACTGTGTCGGCAAAATTAGACAGGATGAGTCTGAACTTTATTTTTTAACCGCTCAAGGAGATTATGAGATATACCTTAGATTTCCTTTCTTTAGATTTATAGATAACGAATGGGATTGTGTGTTTAGAATACTTTCCTACGAGATTCCTGAGAAGAAAAGAGAGCTAAGAGATAGACTTAGAAGAGCCGTTTCCGGCTGGGGTCTCGGACCTTGGCATAGATCTTTTTGG
>JBEIIR010000014.1:0-19750 GCA_040380695.1 Gammaproteobacteria bacterium
AGTAATTCACGAGCATTGGCAATTGCTAAAGCTTGTTCCTTTGGTGGTAGTTGATATAACATTGTGTTTACAATTGCAAAGTCAAAATATCCACGAGGAACTGATCCACTAATATTTAATAAATCTTCTTGTAGGAAAGTTGTACTTGCATTCTTTAATCTTTCTTCTAATTCTAAAGTTTCATTAAGGCCGTCACTTATTAATTCTGAAGGGTAATGTCCACATGAATGTCTCCACTTGATTGATTTTGTATCATAAGGATTTTGTCTATCAAGTGCCCAACCTTCTTTTACATATAGCCTTCTATTCAACTTGTCATTAATAAATTGTCCAGGTGTTCTATCTATAATCTTCTGAAAAGGTTCACCAATTTGCATTCCCGGTACTCCATAATTACCTCCACAACCTAAATCAATTATATTTATTGGACCAGTCGCTAAATGCTCTGCAAAAGCAAATTCACCTAGATATCTTTGATATACAGTGGTTGTAGTATCGTTTTCTATTAAAGATTTTATGATTCGATCTAAAACATCAGATGAGTCAAAGGTTCTTTTGAGATGTGTAGTCCATTCTGTTTGACTTTCATAGCCAAAGGGATAATTTGGATCAGTCATTAATTCAGCTTGAAAAGCTCTAAAAAGTAAATTTGTATGAAGACTGGGTGTAATTTGTCGTTGTTTTTGAACTTCAGTAATTAAAGACATTGCTTGAGGAGATCCAGCAGTGAGAAAGTCAGCAAAGGCAGAATAGAAGGCTCCTATATACATGTCACCTCCAGGTGGCTTTTTAGCTTGATTTTGTATGGCTGATACAGTTGGATCTAATTCTAAATTAATTTCATTTTCAAGAATCGGAACTGTATTTGTTTTTTCAATTACTTCAACGGTGGGCATTTTAAAAGTATAACATATTTGTAACATTATTATAAGATATTTTTTTCCTTTTCTGCGCATGAAGTGTGTAGTAATTTATGATTAATATAGGTCTTATAATGTTTTTTAGCTATACTTACTTTTAATGTTATAATATCACTATGTTAGATTCTAACGAAATTACATCAAATCCAAGTAACGAACGTAGAATTAACACATTAGAGATAAGCCAAATAAAAGAAATAGAATCCTTAAGAGCTCCGAATTTTTTTGTTACTTCAATTCATGATTCTGAAGCTGTTGATTCAATAGTTAAAAAAATGCAAAAAGATGGTATTGGAATGGGGGGATTTAACCAATTTGTATGTTTCGTAATTGGAAATGCAAATGATCCTAGATATTTAGATTTAGTTGTAAAATTAAAAGGTGTTGAGAGAACAAATATGCCAATGGCACTCTCTCATTCTCCTGAATTTGTTACATCTTATGCAGATTTAGAAAGGATTCCTGAATTTATGAAAGCTTACTTTCATGACAACGATCTTATGAGAGATACTTTTGGAGGCTTGTCATTCTTGAGGTTTCCCGCACGACCTTATGAAGTTGAGTTTTTACCTAGCCAAGTAGTTTCAGGAATGGAGAACGGTCGACCTATGATTCAAAATTGGATCCCTTCACCAGTGTTAACTCCGCTTGTTCAAAGTATGGAGCATTGCAGAATGACGGTTGGCATCACGTCATTGAATAGACATGGTACTCCTGAAATGATAAATCAGGTTAAAGCTGCCCAATTAGCAAAAGAGTATTTAGGAGGTTTTTTATACGACGAAAATTTTCCGAATGACCTATCTCAACAAAAAAATGAGCAAGGCAATCAATTATTTCCACTTGGATCTTTTCCAGTAATAGAAATTGGGGATCATTTGGACGGGGGAATAGCACTGGTAAGAAAAGGACCAATAGATGAACGGGTCTTTAAAGCATTATTGAAAAGAGAAGGATTGCATATAAATCAAAATAGTGCGAAATACCCTGTTTTTCCTTTCCCAAACGAATTAATAGATGCCTTAAATCGTGAAGAAAATCCATCAACAGTAAGGCAAGTAATTATGGAATATTTACGATTAATAAGAGAAGGATAAAAATATGAATTTATCTAGAAAAGCATATTTTATAAAACATAGTTCTTTTGAATCTCTCCTTCGTTTGCAGAAAATCTTATTAGATACACTTGATTACGATCAAGTTGTGTTTAGAGTTGTTAACACGATTCTTTTTGACTTGGGATTTATCGATTTAGGATATCGAATTATTGTATTAACGTTATTGAATAAGAAGAAAGGCGTTCTCGAACGAGTTGCTCTTTCACAAACAGATGAGGCTTTTCAAGCTTTAAAGGCATCAGCCGTTCCCTTTCATGAGATAGAAATCCCTTTACGAGCAAATGATAATCTGTTAATCAAAACTCTAAAGGCAAAAAAAAATCATACAACTCATAATTGGCCAGAAATATTTTCCCCTGTATTAACCTCAGAACAAGCATTGACAAATCAAAAAGCAGCTGGAATTAAAACTAGTTTACTATTCCCGATTACAGTTAGAGATGAAGTAATTGGGGTAATAATTTTTAGTATGGTAAAAAGTGAAAAAGATGTAACACAAGAAGAAAAGAAACTCATTCAAGGATTTTGTGAAATAGTCGGGTTAGCGGTAGAGAATGCCAAGCTTTATTCTGATTCAAAATTTGCAGCAGAAAGGTTAAAGCGAGCCAATGAAAAGCTTAAAGAGCTAGACCAGCTAAAAGATGAGTTCGTTTCTATCGCCTCTCACGAACTGCGAACACCTATGACAGCTGTAAAAAGTTACTTATGGCTTGCAATTAATCAGCCGAAGCAAACCATACAGGAACCACTTAAGAAATACTTAAATATCTGTTATAGTTCCACCGAGAGATTAATTCATCTTGTAAACGACATGCTGACTGTTTCTAGGATTGAACGGCGCAAAATTGAGATAAGCAAAGAAACGATCTTAATGTCTGACATTGTCCAGAAGGTTTATGATGAACTCTCAATTACAGCCAAAGAGAAAGAGATAGATTTAATATTAAAGATGGATAGAAAAGACTCTCAAATAAGAGGCGACGCCGAAAAATTAAGAGAGGTAGTTCAGAATATAGTCGGCAATGCTCTCAAATTCACGCCTATAGGGGGCCGGATAGATATTAAAGTATATAAATTAAACGGTGTAGTCCATGTAGCTGTAAAAGATACCGCTAGCGGAATACCTAAAGAAGATTTGTCCAAACTGTTTCAGAAATTTTCAAAGATTGAGTACTCATACTCAAAACACAGTAGTCAGCCAGGTAGCGGGTTAGGGCTTTATATATCAAAACAAATAATTTCTTTACATAGCGGAGATATTCATGTAGAATCTGAGGTAGGGGTAGGAAGCACTTTTGATATTCAAATACCGTATTATGAAAATAAGTAAAGGGGGTGCTTAAAAAAAATGACAGATAAAAACAATAAAAAAAATATTTTAGTGGTTGAGGACGAAGAGTATTTAAGAGATTTGTATATTCAACTTCTCGTAGAAGAAGGTCACGAGGTTGATGCCGCTCCAGACGGTGAGATCGCTTATGTGAAGCTTTCTGAGAATGTTTACGATTTGGTTATGCTAGATATCATTTTGCCTAAAATGGATGGACTTCAGGTGCTTGACAAGTTGTCTAAAGAAGGTAAAAATGTAAATAAGAATATTGTGCTTTTGACAAATTTAGGTCATGATGTTGTAGTTTCTCGAGCACTAGAATTTGGAGTAAGAGGTTTTATGGTAAAAAGCGACTACACGCCGGATGAGCTATTGATAGAGATTAGGGAATTTATAAAGTAATTTATTTATGTATCAAATAAACCGCTTAAGCAATCAAAAAGGACAGGCACTTCTAATATTGATATTGATGATCTCACTTGTTCTAACTGTTTTGAGTGCTGTTTCGTATCGCTTAAGTGTTGATACGCAGACAACTCAACTTCAGGATGACGCAGTAAGCGCATTGGCTGGGGCTGATGCTGGTATTGAGGCTGGCCTAAGTTTTGCATCTACTGTAGATTCAGCTGTAGCAGTAGGTGGTCCTAAGAATTTTAATACTGGCGAAATTGGGCTTAGTACACTTGAAGATACCGGGATTGATGTTTCAAAAAGCCAAGTGACTGTTTTTAATCAACCAGGCGATAATTTACTGACTCCTGAAATAGAGAAGGATGCGCAATTTACTTATTATCTAGTTGATCCAAACAATATCTCTTCAGGTACGTCGTTTAAGGGAACTGTGACTGTCTTTTTCAAAGAAGTTGATGGTGTCTGTAGCGGCTCTCGAACAAAGTTGGCTCTTGAGATTAATAGAATAAATGCTAATGGGACAGTTATAAGAGATTTAGTCGAACCTTGTACTACTAACCGAATTGGAACACCTGGTCTTCCAGTATCTGACACTGCGCAAGGTGCGTTTTCAAAAGATACCACATTAAATAAAAATATAAGTATAAAGATAACAGATGAAAGACTGTTAATAATCCGTACACTTTTTAATAAAACAAATCTTGGATTTAAGGCCGTTCCAGATTCGGGTTCCAGCATTCCGGTGCAAGGGAGGATAATAAGATCATATGCGGTTACAAACTCGGGTGTTTCACGCACGGTAGATGTTTTTCAAACGCTTCCCCAATTGCCAGCTGAGTTTTTTGTAACCTCGCTTTAGCTATGTCGTGATGAAAAGAGGTTGTTTTTGAAAATCTAAACAGAATCTTAATTTTATATAAATTCAGTGAGTCTTATTTTGTGGTGACATTTTTTCCTTAAGAACGCTGTTGTGTTGTTTGAAGAGTCTGTATTTTTGGCTGAATTAAATATCAACAGATACTACATCTTGACAGATTAAAAAAATTAATCTAATCTGAATTATATATTATAAATTTACTCGATTTTTATGTATTTACGAAAAAATAAGAAAGGTTTCACACTTATAGAACTTTTAGTTGTGATAGGTATCCTGGCTGTGCTTTTAGCAATTACGCTTATTGCGGTAAATCCCGGTCAGCAACTACAGCAAGCTGATGATACAAAAAGAAAAGCTGATATAAATACTATTTTGAACGCTGTTAATCAGTATATGGTCAAGAATCAAGGTCAGGTACCCGAGGGTGTAACCGCTACGGCTAAGCCAATTAGTAAAACTGGCGCCGATATCTGTGCTGATTTAGTTGATGACTATATTGCAGGGTTGCCACAAGACCCAAGTAGTAATGGAGGAGCAGAAATTACAGATTGTATGGGAGCTTATGCAACTGGTTACCAGATCTCTGCTGAGAACAATAGAGTAACCATTTACGCGCCAAATGCCAATACAGGTACGATATCCTTATCTAGATGAGCCTATTTTAGATTAACAAATCAACCCGCTTTTAGTTTTTAAATCAAAACTAAAAGCGGGTTTTTAATTAAAGATTGAAAAAAAAGATAAAGTATAATTAAAGATATGGAAATAATTTCTTTTGAAACTTTGACCACGCAATTAATTTTTTTTGCGCTGGTATTTTTAGGTGGAATAATGGCGACAATCGCAACTTTTGGCTTAGCTTATCTTTTTACCATTTACGCCAGACTGAAGAAACGCGAACAGATGGCTGTGGAGATGTCTACGCTTCAGGTGCTTCTGCCAAAAGATAATGAAATAAAAGTTGATTCTGCCGAACAGATGTTTGCATCTTTCTCTTCGTTAAAACGCAACACTGGTTGGTTTGGCTTTCTGGACGTTGCAGATGTTATGGCTTTTGAGATAGTCGCAACAAAATCAGACATCAGATTTTATGTGAGCGCACCTACAAAAATTGTTGATTTAGTGGAAAAGACCATATACGGATATTATTCCAACGCAGACATCAGACGAGTTGAGGAACCGAATATATTTTCATCAACCGGAGAAGTCGCGTTCACAACTCTTACAACTAAAAATGAGCCTTATAAGCCGTTTAAAACGTTTAAAGAGATACCGACCGATACAATATCAGCTGTCACTTCATCGATGTCGAAAATGGGTGAGAATGAGGGTGCGGCACTGCAAATTTTAATAAGGGGAGCAAATTCTAGTTGGAAATCTGCTGGCAAATCTTTTATCTCATCCACTAGAAAAAAAGAAGCCAATCCAAATGAGGCAAAGTTTGAAACCAGTCAAAAAATTCTTGATAAAGTAGACGAAAAAGTTTCCAAAGTTAGTTTCGAAACGGCTATCCGAGTTGTAGTTTCTGGAGTCAATAAAGATTCTGCTGAAGCTCACTTAAACAACATTGTAAACTCTTTTAACCAGTTTACTTCTGATTTAAATGAGTTTAAGCAGCCAACAATTCACTTTAAAACGGGTTTCATGTTAAATTTTATATACAAATTTTTCCCTGTTTTTGAGTTTCCGAAAACAAAGTTAACGTCAATTTTGTCTACCGAAGAGTTGGCTTCAATTTTTCATTTTCCAAATAAAACAGTAGAAACTCCACATATAGAGTGGCTAAAGGCCAAGGCAGCACAGGTTTCGGCTGAGGTTCCGATGACAGGTGGAACTCATATAGGTTTTGGTTATTACCGAGGTGTTAGAAGGCCGGTAAATGTGCATCTGCGTGACAGGATGAGGCACTTTTATATCATCGGGAAAACCGGTGTTGGAAAGTCAGAGTTACTGAAAGAGATGATTAAACAAGATATAGATGAGGGGCACGGCGTCTGTGTTATTGATCCGCACGGTGATTTGATTGATGACACATTGAGATATATTCCACCTAAGCGAGCAGAGGATGTTATTTTATTTGACCCATCAGACACTGAGCGTCCGGTTGGACTTAATCTGCTTGAGGTTGAATCTGAAACGCAAAAGCATTTTATTACTGGTGCTATTATAAATTTGATGTACAAGCTTTATGACCCGCAAAGAACTGGTATTATTGGCCCTAGGTTTGAACACGCAGTAAGAAATGCGATGCTTACGATTATGTGTGAGCCTGGCAATACATTTATAGAAATAGTAAGAGTATTGACCGATCAAAAATATCTTAAAGAGCTTTTACCCAAAGTTAACGACCCTGTTGTGAGGCGCTATTGGACTGACCAAATCGCTCAGACTTCAGATTTTCATAAATCAGAGACTCTTGATTATATCGTATCCAAATTTGGAAGATTTGTGACCAACAAAATGATGAGAAATATAATAGGGCAATCAAAGTCTTCTTTTGATTTTAGAGATGTTATGGATAATGGCAAGATACTTCTAGTAAATTTATCAAAAGGCAAGCTTGGTGAGGAGAACTCTATGTTTTTAGGATTGTTGATAATACCCAAAATCCTTGCAGCTGCTATGAGTCGAGCCAGTATTCAGGAAGATCAGCGCCGTGACTTTTTTTTGTATGTTGACGAGTTTCAAAATTTTGCCACACCTGATTTTGCTGTTATATTATCTGAGGCTAGAAAATATCATTTAGGCTTGACTGTAGCAAATCAGTTTATTGGCCAGATGGATGAAGAGGTAAAGAATGCAGTATTTGGCAATGTCGGTACCCAGATGTGTTTTAGAATTGGTGTTACTGATGCTTCTTTTATGGCAAGAGAGTTTCAGCCACAGTTTAATGAATCTGATTTAATGAATGTTGAGAGATTCCATGCATACATGAAAACTATAGTGAATAACGAAAATGTGGAACCATTTTCAGTTGATATGACCAAAGATATGACTGTCATGAAAGCTCAAAGAAATGAAAAGATTGCACAAGCAATTATACAACTGTCCAGACTAAAATTTGGAAAACCAGAGGAGCTTGTAGAAGCAGAGATTGTGCAGAGAGCCAGGTTGTAAATAGATTTTAGGTAAACTTCTCAAAATATATACTTTCACTCAAGGCACCTTGAGAAATTAGATCTGACTTTATTGAATCCACAGCGTTTTTACTGCCACAAAGATATAATTTATAGTCTTTAATATTTGTAGAGTGTTTTTGCAGATATTGACTTAAACCATTGCCAACATGTCCTTTGATAAACGGATTATTCAATTCATTTGTCTCTCTTGAGAGGCAGATTTGGTAATGAAAATTTGGAAATTTGACAGATAATTCATTTAGTTGAGCAATAATATAGACATCACTAAGTTTTTTTATACCCCAAAAAAGGACAGTTTCTGATTTGTTATGACTATGTAGCTTTTCATAAAGCATGCTAAGTATTGGAGCTATGCCGGTACCTGTTGCCATGAAAATTGTTTTAAGATCTTCACTCTTTTTTAATGTGAAAAGGCCTGCCGGTCCTTGAAGTGTTATCTTATCTCCGAGCTGAGACTTTTTGAAATATCCACTTCCCACACCGTCACTTACCAATTCGATTATGAAATCTAAAGAATATTTATTTGATGGAGAGGAGGCTATTGAGTACAATCTTCTGACAGAGTTCTTGCTATCATTTGAAAATATGTGAAAGATCATGTATTGACCTGCCTGATATTCAAAATCAATGTTTAAGGGTCTTTTATATTTGAGAAAAAAGATATTAGGCGCTACTTCCTCTTTATGGATAAGCTCAGCTTCAAAAGTTTTTATCATGTAAGTAGTATACAAGATAAGAGTTAAAGAGAGGATTAAAAAATCTTTATCAGAATATCGTTTGTAGTTTCTTGCGACTCTTGGATGGAGACAGTGTAACCAATTGATCTGATAAGCTCTACGATCTCTTCTTTCTGATTTTGAGAGATATAGTCTTTAAAGACTATGGTAGTTTCTCCAAAAACTTGTGCTTGCAGATTTTTTACAACTACATTTTTATACCCAATATCCCTTAGTTTTTGCACAATCAAACTCTCTCTATCTCTTTGGTCTTGAGCGATCAGAACCTCAATAACAAAACTATCCTTGCTAAGTTCATTTTTTTGTTGAACTTCTAATTCTTCTGGTGTTGGTGTGTTTGTCGATGCTTCAACAGGTACAATAACAGCGCTCTCTTTTCCAACACTGCTACTCTTTGAGTTATTTGTAATCATAAAAATCAATACACCTATTAATAGAAGAAAAATTGAAGCCAACCCATACAATCTTACAGTGTTCTTTTTTCTCTTTTTTAATTTAAAATCCGCAGGTGCTTCTATAATGTTTTTGTCGCTTGTTTCTGTTTTATTTTCCTGTGTTGCTGTTTGTTTTTCAGAAAGTGGCAGGCTTACTTCTTCTAAGGATTTAAAATGTTTGACGAATTCAGATCCTACATCGTCGTTTAACTCAATTATTGGTCTGGGGAATAGAGCAAATATTGGGATTACAGAAACAACTGAAATATTATTTTTTTTAAAAATATCTATAAAGGTGTTTATCAGGCTTGCATTTACTGCTACAATTTTTGCTGTTGTTTGTTGACTGTAGTATTTGGCATATACAGATTCAAAAGGGACAGATTCGATAAAATCTTTTTGCAAAGTTTTTATCATCTCGATATCTATATGAGGTAGTACATCTTTTTGAAAATAAGATGCTTCGGTCAAGCAAATTATTAGTGACAGATCAGAGGTATTTTTAGATTTTAAAAAATCTGTAACCACTCTTTCCAACTCTTTTGCATCAATTATTTCCATAGCAGAAATGATGCTATCTCCAATTTTAAGAGTTGTTAGCGATGGGGTTATGCCTCCAAAAAAACTTACGGTATCTGTGTCGATAAAAAAAACTCCTCTCATATATCTAATTTAGTATACCGCTTTTTTTGACAGTATAATGAGGCGATTATTCTCAAATTTTACCTGCGCCTCTATTTTAAAGGTGGCATTACCAGCCGCTGCTGTGACATAAATATTTTTGTGGCTCTGCGTGTCTGTCACTTGTATTGATACATCGGAACCATTTACGCTAAGGCTTTCTCCAATATATGATGGATTTCTGATAATTGCCATCAAGCCAAGCTCTAATCCGCTTAAAGCTGCATTTTCAACATTCAGAACCTCTTGTGATAGGTAAGTTTTTTGCCTTGAGTTCATGACAATCGTCATTGACACGGCGGCAATAGCTATCGCAATTACTGAAAAAATCAACAGCGAGATAAGAGCCTGGCCTTTGTAAAATTTTGTTTTTTTCATTGTTTAAATGGTGCAAAAATCATATTCATTTCAAGTGGGCTATTTGATTTAGATTTAGCTAGAGGGGAAAGTGTGGCTTTTATTTCAATTATTTGACGACCCTCAATATTGCCTTTTCTTTTAAATGAAGCGTCAAGAAACATCGTTTCACTGCTATTAAGTTGATATATTTTATCCTCAATTATTAGTTCCAAATTATTACCTCTTGATCTTAAAATTCTACTCTTGCCATCAACCTCATAAACAAAAAGCAAGGAGCTATCTCCAACTTGAGACGGAGTCAGAATTTTATCTGCCAGATAACTTTCATATTTTATTCTTGAGGCTATGAAAAAGTAATCGGTTTCGATCGCGGATTTGACCTTATTCCCAAACTGTTGATCAATAATTGTTGAAAACAAAGTAGAAAGCACAATAAGTAGCGTAGAAAATAGCGCCATGTAGATAATTATTTCAATTAATGTAAAAGCTTTTAAGATTGATTTGCTCATGATTTTATTGAGAAAAATTTAATTGAAATTCTTCAAAAACCGGGGATTCGTTTGGGTCTTCTGTAAACAGATAAACCTTATAAGCAAAGCACCTACCTGGATTTTCAAAGCCTTGACCGTCGTCTTCAAATCTAACCATCTGTGTGCCGGTGTAAAAAGTATCTTGCATGCCATCTGGGCCAACGAAGTTGTTTGTTGTATCGTTACAGTTCTCGTTTTGTGCATCAACTAACGATATCTGGTAAAGAACCTTTGTTTTTAAAGGGGTTAAAATTTTAGGGGAGATAGTGTTTATAGCCGAACTGTAGCCAAGGTCAAAAATCTCAGATTCATAATATCCCTCAGTCGTTGCTTTCTGTAGAATTATTTCACCAGTATTTGTAATTGAGGTTTCTTGAGTTAAACCCTTCTCAAAATCAGCTTTTGTTGTTTGAATTAGTGAAAAATTTGGTGCATGCCTGGTAAGATAGAAGGAAGACTCAGAATCTATTTGAAACAATTGGTTTTTTAAAACTTTGAGTGTAATTTTTTTTGTTAAAGGGTCAATATTCCCACCATTTGAAACGATTGTTTGGTCTGAGTTGCGATATACTGAAGATATGTGCACGCTTAAAACAGGTTTCTCTGAAGAGTCTGGGGGATTTTGATGAAGGTAAAATGAGTTATTTGACTCTTTGATATAGAATACTCCATTAGTTGAGATATTCTCAAAACCTCTATCGCGAATAATGAGAATTGCCTCTTTGGTTTTTGCAAATTCTTCCTGCACTTTTTTTATATAGCCCTCCTGTGCATTTCCTTCTCGAGATTGTATAAATACACCAACAATCGCCGGTATAAGGATAGCCATAAGGGCCATGGTGACCAAAAGCTCGATGATTGATTGCCCTTTGACCAAATTTGTTTTCATAGATTATTTAGTGTGATAACACCCAATTTAGAGAAAGAGATCTGCGTATTTTCAGAAATTGTGACACTGTTTTTTTCAGGGTCAAAATTATAGAGCTCGCCGCTAAAACTTTCAAAGACTATTGAGTTTTGATAAAGATCAATATCTGTAATTTTGATATTTTTTGGGAATTTTACAGCATAGTTAGTGTTTTTTTCAGGATCAAAGGTGATGCCTTCAAATAAAACGTATCCATCGTCTTTAAAATATGCACCGTAGAAATTAGATTCTTCTGATGTTTTTTTTTGTAGCATGGCAAAATGTTGCTGTGTTTTTATATCAGATATCAAAGCATCGATTAAAGAGGAGCTGTAAGAGTTGTTTTGTAATTGAGAAAGGCTTATTGTAGCAACACTACTAACGATCCCAATAAGAGCCATTGTTAGCAATACTTCTATAAGTGTGAAAGCCCGAGATTTTTTTTTCAACATAAAAATAAAAATAGTCAATCTTACCTTCCAACTGAGCCAATCATGCTATAAATTGGAGCAATAATAGAGAGCATCATACCTCCTACAATAAGACCAATAAATAGCAGTAAAATAGGTTCCAGCAAAGATGTAAGTGTCGATAGCGATTGATTGACTTCGTAATCCATGTGTTCCGAAATATGTTGCATTGCCTTGTCCAATGACCCTGTGCGTTCTCCTGCTTCTGTAAGCTTGATTGCGATCATAGGCACAATTCCTTTACCATACCTGAAACCTTCTGAGAATCTGCGACCGGATAAAATGTTTGTTAACGTGTAGGCAACAAGTTTTTTTATGTCACGACGAAAAACAACATCCTGACAAAGTTCAAGAGCTGTCGTTACTGTTAATCCGGCAGAAAGCAGGAGCCCCATGCTTCTTGTCAGTCTGGCAATATCTATCTGTGCTACTAAAGATGACACTAAGGGTAGCGCAAAAAAGAACCTTAAAATCAGTTCTTTTTTGCGCATATAAAAGATTGCCATAGAAATTGCAAAAATCATCGTGCCGATTACAACATTCAAAGGATTGTTAATTATGTAATGAGAGATGCCCATTAAGATTTTTGTAGGCAAGGGGAGCTCCATAGACATTCTGCCAAAAACAGATGTCAGCTTAGGCATTACAAAAATGAGAATTACAAGCATCACAATAATAAAAACTGCCAAAATTATTGTAGGATATATCATTGCGGACCGAATTTTGTCCAGAAATTCCATCTCTTTTTTTATGTGCTCTTTCAGATCTTTAAGTGTAATATCTAAAGTTCCAGCCTCTTCTGATGCTTTTAAAATCTGAATAGTCACAGGATTAAAAGTTCTAGGAAATCTTGCAAATGAGAGGTGAACTTGTTTTCCCTGTGACAAATCATTTCTTAATTCAGTTAATAAATTTTTTTGAGAACCTTTAGCATCTTCCAATAGCGAGTCAACCGATTCTGTGATAGATATTCCGGCGCTTAACATTGTAGATAGGTTGTCAAATATAGCAACTATATCTTTGGAGCTGACAGCTATTTTTGAAATATCTTTTGGCATTTACGTAGATTCAACTTTAGTAACTCTTAGAACTTCTTCAATAGTTGTTTCTCCTTTGGCAACTTTCTGTATGCCATCTTCAAACATTGTTGTCATACCTTCTGCTATCGCTTGTTGCATGATTATGCTGGCATCGGCTTTTTGCAATATCAGCTCTCTAACTTTTGGTGAAATTTCTAGCACCTCAAAAAGTGCTAATCGTCCAGAATATTTTGTATTATGGCAGAGTGGACAGCCGGCACCATGATAAATATGCACCATAGGTTTATTTCCAAAATAACGATCTACTAACTCGGATGGTACATTTTGACACAGAGTCTCATAGCTCACTTCAGTTCTGTTTTTACAGACACTACAGATTCTTCTTACTAGACGCTGAGCAATTATCACATTCACGGTTGATGCTACAAGAAACGGCTCAATTTTCATATCTATCAACCTCGGTAATGAAGTTGCAGCATCATTAGTATGAAGCGTGGAAACAACAAGGTGTCCTGTTAGGGCTGCATTTACCGCAATACCTGCAGTTTCTGAGTCTCTTATCTCTCCAACAAGGATAATATTGGGGTCTTGCCTTAGAATTGATCTTAGACCGCTAGCAAAAGTAAGATTTGCCTTTTTGTTGACCTGAATCTGGTTTACACCCTCAAGTCGATACTCAACCGGGTCTTCGATGGTTGTTATATTTTTTACTCTGGTGTTTAGAATCTTTAAAATTGCATATATCGAGGTTGATTTACCTGAACCGGTTGGGCCGGTAGACAGTATCATGCCGTAAGATTTTTCATAAGACCTCTTTACTTTTTCCAGATCACGATTAGACATTCCAAGATCAGTCAGGGTGATCTGTTTGTTTTTTGTTGATAAGAGACGCAATACAGCTTTTTCTCCATTCACAATTGGAATAATTGAGACTCGGATATCGAGTAAGCCTTCCGAAAGTTCAACTCTCATTTTCCCATCTTGTGGCGACATATGTTCATCGGTTCTCAATTGAGACTCGACTTTTATGCGGGTAATAATTCGATCATGAAGAAGTTGCGGATAAACTAGCACATCATGCAGCATGCCATCGATTCTAAATCTTACAAGCGCTTTATCATCAGAAGGCTCAATGTGTATATCTGAAGCCTTGTCATAGAAGGCTGTTTCAATTATCAGATCAACAATTGACGCGATTGAAATCTCTTTATTGTCGCTTTCTTTGGCTTTTATTAATATACCATCAAATGCTTTTTGAAGATCTTTTTTAAAGATGTAGAATGCATTTTCGATATCTCTTTGAGTTGCAAGATAGACTACAACCGGCAGAGAGGCTTTGTGAGCAACAAGATTTATAAATTCTTGATCTTTTGGATTTATCATAGCAAGGTGCAAGCCTTTATCATCTTTAAGAAAAGGAATGGCACCTTTTTTTCGAGCAATTTTTTCGGGTACTATATGAAAAACGTTCGGGGAGATTGAGATTTTGGCAAGACTCACAAACGGTACTTCGAAATGATTCGCGATTAAAATACCAAGCTGTTCATCAGACATGTAATTTAGCTCTATTAGCGCATCAGCGAAACTAACATGGCCATCTCCGACGTATTTTCTAGCCTTAGCAATCTGGTTGTCATCTAAAATATGAGTATTTTTTAAAAGATTTATCAGTTCTTCGTTTTGTAACAACATAGGTCAGCAAAAATTTTTAGTATAATTTTAAGTATACATTAAACGCAAAAATCCCAAAAAATTTTCAATAAATTTGTATTTACATAATGTCTATTAAAAAAAATAAGAAAGTGACAAAAAAACAGGATCTTGGTTTTGAACAGACTTTATATTCAGGCTTAAAGATTGCGGGGGTATTTGTCGCAGCTGTTTTTGCAACTGCTAATGTAGCGATATTACAATCAAACCCTGCTGAATTTTATAATTTTTTAAATAAAAATAATGATGCCCTTGTAACTCTAGTACATAAAACTCAAGATAAGCCGTCTTTTTTGCTATTGTATGAAGATATAAAAAAAGAACTTCGCCTGCATGATAAATTAATGTTTGCTGATTACGAAGAGAGGCAGGCAAATATAAGGCTTCTTGAGTCGTATCTTAAAGTTCAGAGAGATTCACCTCGGTTATTACAGGCTTTGTCCATACTTTATGAAAAACAGGGTTTACCAGAAGAGTCAAATAAATATCTTGAAGAAGCAAAACTACTTGATCCGAGTATTTAATATAGACGAGTGGACTCGAGGGGACTCGAACCCCTGACCTTCGCACTGCCAGCGCGACGTTCTAGCCAACTGAACTACGAGCCCTAAAAGTATAGATTAATATTTACTGAAGCTTATTATAGCGAAAAATGTTTAACTGTGGGTGTGAAAACGCAGGGTCCGACCCTCTTAACTTACAAAATACCCCTGAATAAAAAACATAAATAAAATTATGTGAAGAAGCATAAAAAATGCTATGACAAACTTTTTTAATATGTTATTTTTCATTTCACCTAGGAAAATAAAAATTGAGATTGATAGCAATGAATATCTTGGAATAGAGGAGAGTGTTCCAGTAAAGGTTGGTATGAATAAGTTAAATATTGAAAATAATAAAATGCCCATTCTTGGAGACAAATAACCAATTTTATGGAAATGTATTTTTCTTAGTTCTAAAAATAGACATAGCGATGTTAGGCCAAAAAACATAAATTCCAAGAAAGCCACGAAATATTGAAAATTCATCTCTGCAGTAAAGAAAATTTTTAAATAACGATAAATGACTTGTGGAAACAAAATCAGATCAGTCTGTCTACCAGCACTAAAGTCTGTTTGTGTAGTAAAAAAGGCGAAAGGATCGTTTTTAACGATGTACAGATATGTCATATAACTAAAGAAACCCAAACTAATAGCCACTATTTGAGGCTGTAAAAAAGATTTTAATACGTTGTGAATATTTGAATTAAAATTATTTTTAAATTGTTTTTTGTTTAGAAAATCGATAAAAAATAGAATGCTTGCAAATATTCCAATAAATCTAGTTAAGGGTAAAAAAAATGACGCTATTGTAGATGGTGACTTCTTCTTGTCGTAAAAAAGTATAAGCGTACTAATGAGTAGCAAAAGAAACAAGGCCTCTGTATATATTGTTATTAGAAAAAAAGATGTAGGAAAAGAAAGAAGCATTACAAGAGATATCATCGTTTCAGATTTTTTTAACCCGATTTTTTGCAGTAATCTTGGAAAAAGATATATGATTCCTGTCAAGCAAAAAAAAGAGATTAAAATACCTGATAGAAATAAAGGCAATCCGAATAAATTTGAGACTATTTTAATTAACATTGGATATAAAGGAAAGAACGCAGGTGCGTTTCTTTCATAGCCTGCATCTGCTATTTTTAAATAGTGGGGTCCATCAAAATTTCCAAGTCTTTTAACAAAATCAGGAAAGTGTAAATCGGTTATTACTTCTGTGTATGAAAATATACCCAAATATGGAATAAATAAAGTAGCAAAATAAGAAATTAACAGGTGTAAAAATAAAAAAAACAAAGCCCCAGTAAACGCAAAAATAAGCGAATTTTTTTCATATTCATTAAAATAAAATTTCATTTATTTTTCTTAAACTAAGAAATACTCTTTTTTAGGAGCTTCTTCCATATGCTGAAGTATCTTATTAACATCTTTCATCTGAGAAACATGTTGTTTTAACGCTTTTATTTTTGTTTCCCAGACGCTTTCTACATCAACTATTAAATCTATCTCACTTAAAACATAGCCTTTAGGAACGTATATAAAATAATCATATAGTTTATCTGTTTGTTCTTTAATAAGCGTAAAATTTAACAGTTTTTTGACATAGTCTACTTTTGAAAAAATATAGTGAGTAAGCAATGAAACAACTACATGGTCAATATGTCCGGATACTCCTCTTGGTTCAAAAGTGATTAGTATTTCAGGCTTAATTTTTTCTACATATTCTTGAATTTTGTCTGCAAGGTCATGATATAAATTATTGCAAAGTTGTCCATCTTTATAATCTAGAAAAAATACATCAGAAACGCCTAAAATCTTAGCTGCTTTTTTTAGCTCTTCTTTGCGAATATTGACAAGTGAACCGTTTTTTTTATCTGTGTGATTTTCACCTGCTTCGCCGTTTGTCACGCAGATAATTGATACACGACTTGTTTTTGAGTAAATAGCTAGTGTGCCAGCAGGTCCAAATGCTTCATCGTCAGGGTGAGCAAAGATTGCCAGGATAGGTTTTTTTGACATGTGGTAATTATACAGGGTCCGACCCTCAATGATAATTAAAGTTAAAAATAGACAAATTTGACAAGCTAAAGTATGATAATCGGTGGCAAAATTATATAAATTTTTTTTACGTTTATGAACTCTAAATCGTTAGATTTTTTGAATAATACATTAATTGAGTTATAATAGCACTAAGCTTTACGGGGCGTAGTTCAGATGGCTAGAACATTGGGCTGGGGGTCCAAAGGTCGCAGGTTCGAGTCCTGTCGCCCCGACAGAGGGTCGGACCCTTATATTTGACAACATCTGAAAATAAATATACTATTAATAAATGAATTTAGCATTAAGAAAAGTTGTTCTCAGTGCGGTTTTTATACTTTCAATAATTGTTGCTTCTTATTTAATAACCACTAACAGAAACAGTCCTGTTTTTTGCAAATACAAAGATCCTATTTTGTGTGCTTTTTTAGAGGAATTTGAAAGAAGCGGATTATATGAGCAGTCTGGAGTCTACGAAGAGACATTTAATGGTAGGAGCAATTCAATTGTGACATGGTCGCTTGGTAAGAGTGCCATGGAGATAGTGTATAAAAACCCTGTAAAAGAACAGCTTCATTACATACTCAAAGACGACATGGTGTATTTAAAGGATTACGAAGATAACAAATGGTGGCAGCAACCTAAAAAAGAGGCAGACAGATATAGTAATCAGTTACCCTTTGATCCAAACATCCTTTTTAACGATATAAATGAAATGATCAGTAATGACAATCTAAACATTGTTAAGGTAGAAGAGGATATCTGCTTGGGAGAAGAGTGTGTAACTTATGAATTTGTAAATAAGTCTGGGCAACCATTAGACACAAGACTCTCTATTTCGAAAAATTCAAATAGCATTCGCAAAGTTGAGATAGTAGGGGAGATGCAACGAGAGATAAGTTTTTTTAAAAAGAAAAATCCGGTAAATGCGCCACTGCAAAATATAAAACCTGCACCAACAGGAACTAATTTATTTCTCTCAAATTTTCTAGAGAGGTCGCAGGAGATAGAATCTGTGCCAGAATATGTGGTGGAGCTTGAGGATGCGTTAAAACAAGGAACAGCCTCCGCTGGTACTGTAACAGAAGTAGAGGTAACTCCGGAATTTTAATTTGAATGGAAATACTTTGAGGCTCTTTAGAGCTCTAAAAACAAAATTTGTTTTACCTAATAATTTAAAAACTTCGTTAAATCTCGCTTAATTATGCTTATTTATCTAGCAATTTAAATGATAAAAAACTTGCTGTGACTGCGTCTAACTCTCAATTTCAGGATATTAAAAGTATCTGTATAATCAAGCAGAAGTTTTACTAGAATATATTAAATTATGGAGTAACTATTGTAAAAAACTATGAGAAATAAAAGTTTTTAATATTTTTACCATTTTTTTATAAAAAAACAAATAAATTTTACCTATACAAAAGTATAGAACTCATTAATCGTTTATAAATTATAAACACCTGATGACCTGTTTTTTACAGGATAGTATACAGCAACTCTACAGGTTGCTTTATTTATATCTAATTTCTTTTTTCCTGATATAAGATATAATAAATTCCATGTCACTTCAGCCAGATCACTGGATAAAAAAAATGGCCTCCAAACACAAAATGATTGAACCATTTGAGGATCGTTTAGTTAGAGATGGCAAAGTTTCTTATGGTTTATCTTCCTTTGGATACGATCTAAGGGTGGCGGATGAGTTTAAAATATTTACTAATGTTCACTCAGCTATCGTGGATCCTAAGAATTTCGATGAGAATTCTTTTGTGGATGTTCGAGGAAAGGGGAGTGTCCTTATTCCACCGAACTCTTTTGCTTTAACCAGAAGTCTTGAGTATCTTCGAATTCCACGAAACGTAATGGGTCTTTGTATCGGCAAATCAACATATGCGCGTTGTGGCATACTTGTAAATGTTACTCCTTTGCAGCCTGAGTGGGAAGGATCTTTGATTATCGAGATTTCAAACACAACCCCGCTCCCTGCAAAGATATATGCCGGCGAAGGCATTGCTGAGATTCTGTTTTTTAAATCTGAAACCGACGTAGAGCGGTCTTATGCAGAATTATCTGGGGCTTATTCTCATCAGACAAGTATCGTACTTCCGAAGGTGTAGAGCTACTTAAAGCCAAGAACTTCTTAAATTGGTATAATATGAATATGCTACTTAATTTTATCATATTCATTTTAATCTCAATTTATCTAGTCTCAAACGTCTGGAGTGTACATGGCGTGGCATTATCTAACTATAATAACAATAAATTTGGTATCCATTTAGCTCAGCCGACCGATGAAGACATAGTAAGAGCTAGTAATCTAGTAAATTCAAATATAGGAGCCTGGGGATATGTTACCCTTGTGATTCATGAGGATGATAAAAATGTGGAAAAATGGCAGAACATATTTGAAAAACTAAGAGAAAATAGAATTATTCCTATTATAAGGCTTGCCACTAAACCTCAAGGAAGTAATTGGGAGCGTCCTGATAAAGAAGATATAGAAGAATGG